>CP032508.2:2588000-2911500 GCA_009497875.2 gamma proteobacterium SS-5
GGTCAAGATCCCCCCGCAACCCCATTTGTTGCAAGAGATTCAGGCGGAGCTGCAACGGCCCAACGCCAATCTGACCAGCATCGGCAAGCTGATCAGCAACGACGTGGCCCTGTCCGCCGCCGTGCTGAAAACGATCAACTCGCCCTTTTTCGGCCGAGGCAAGAAGATCTCTTCCATCCCCCAGGCCATAGTGTTGCTCGGCGTCAAGGCCACCCTGAGCCTGGTCACCGGCTTTGCCCTGCGCCAGAGTTTTGATCAGCAGGGCCTGAGCCTGCCTCGCTTCTGGGATGCCGCCACCAACTGCGCCCGGCTGAGCGCCTTTGCCGCCAGGCACCTGGGGCTGATGGAGCCCGACTCCCCCTATACCCTGGGGCTGTTTCACGATGTGGGCATCCCGCTGATGGCACAGCGTTTTCCCGATTATCTGGATACCCTGAAGCAGGCCAACGAGGCCGAAACCGGGCTGTTTACCGATACCGAAAACCAGCGCTATGGTGCCGATCATACGGTGATCGGCTACATCGTCTGCCGCGATTGGGGCCTGCCGCCGGAGATCCGCCAGGCCCTGCGCAGCCACCATGACCTGGAGGCCTGCCTCGGCCCCAAGGCCCCGCACGATGACCCCGCCAACCAAATGGTGGCCCTGCTCAAGCTGGCCGAGTGCGGCGATAGCCTGTTCCGTACCGACCAGCCGGACAAGGAGTGGCAGCGCTTCGGCCCGCTGGTGCTGGAATTCCTCTGCCTGAGCGAGGATGACGCCAACGAACTGTTTGAAGACATGCGCGACCTCTTGCTCAGCGGCGGGGACTGAGCCTGACCGAGGGGTCGGCCTGCTGCGCCGAGTTGCCCCCCCGGATTCCGCTGCACAGGGATCATCCTAAAAAGAGCATTTAGCCACAGAGCCACAGACGACTCCATGGCCACCGATGATCCAGTCATCGGTATGGCATGACCTACCTCCCTGTAGGCCCGACGGAGGAGGTAGAGCGAAGCCTGGAGCCAGAGCCGAGCACACAGAGAAAAAATCAATGAGTTAGAAAGCGAACATTCAACACCTTCCAGGTGAGTCTGGTCTGAGGTGTAACTCTTTGAAACAACTCTGTGATCTCGGCAACTGCTCCTGCGTTGCTCTACCTCCCCACATCCTGTGGGTCGTCTGTGTCTCTGTGGCTTAAACTGAGGAATATAGGGTTACGAATCCCGAATCCCGAGGCACTATAACCATGCCCTTGTCCGACATCCTGCTCGTCTCCATGGGCCTGCTGTTGCTGGCCATCCTCGCCTCCGGGCTGTTTCGCCGCCTGGCGCTGCCCTATTCGGTGATGCTGGTGATCATCGGCCTGGGCCTGGCCCAGTGGAGCGAGCACTGGTCGGCGCTGGCCCCGCTGCGCCAGTTCCGCCTCACCCCTGAGCTGGTATTCTTCATCTTTCTGCCCACCCTCGTGTTCGAGTCGGGGCTGAATCTGGACGCCCGTCAGCTACTGAAGAACCTGGCCCCCATCCTCAGTCTGGCGGTGCCCGCCCTGCTGCTCTCCAGCGCCATCATCGGCCTGGGCCTGTGGGCCCTGCTGGGGCTGGAGCTGCCGGTGGCGCTGCTGTTTGGCGCGCTCATCTCGGCCACCGACCCGGTGGCGGTGGTGGCCCTGTTCAAGGAGATCGGCGCGCCCCGGCGGCTGAATATCCTGGTGGAGGGCGAGTCCCTGTTCAACGACGCCACCGCCATCGTCCTGTTCGGTATCCTGCTGGGGCTGGTGGTCAGCGGCGAGGGCATGAGCCTGACCGGGGCCGGGCTGGCGGCGCTGGATTTTCTCTGGGTGTTTTTCGGCGGCACCCTGGTGGGCGGCGGCCTGGCGCTGCTGTTGTGCGAGCTGCAAAGTCGGCTGCGCATCGCCATCGACGGCATCCTCGCCCTATCCCTGGTAATGGCCTACGCCAGCTTTATCCTGGCCGAGCACCTGCTGCATGTATCCGGGGTCATGGCCTGCGTCGGCGCCGCCCTGGTGCTGGGCAGCTATGGGGTCAACCGCCTGCCCCAAGGGGCGGAGCAGAGCCTGGGCGAGGTCTGGGAGTTCCTTGCCCTGGTGGCCAATTCCCTGCTGTTTCTGCTGGTGGGCCTGTCTATCGACGTGGGCGATCTCTGGCAGCAGGCCGGGGCCATTGGCCTGGCCGTGGCGCTGGTGCTGCTGGCACGCGCCGCCGGTCTGTACAGCCTGGTGCCCCTGACCACACGCCTGTTCCGGCTGCCGCCGGTATCCCGCCATGAGCAGCACATCATGTGGTGGGGCGGGCTCAAGGGCGGGCTGGCGATTGCCATTGCGCTGTCCATCCCCGAGCAGGTGGCAGCACGGGAGATGCTCATCAGCCTGACCCTGGGGGTGGTGCTGTTTACCCTGCTGGTGAACGCGCCGAGTATCCGCCCGCTGATGCGCTACCTGGGCATGGACCGGCTCGGCCCGGACGAACAGGCGGAGATCCAGCAGGCCAAGGAACTGGTGCGGGACAGCGCCCGGCAGCGGCTGCGGGAGTTTCAGGCCCTCGGCCTGCTTGGCCCGAGCAATGCCGAGCGCCTGGAGGGCCAGATCCAGGCTGAGTTTGCCGACCAGCAGCCCCGGCAGCGGCCGGAACTGGCCAGCCGCCAGGCCTATCTGTTGGCCCTGCACACCGAGCTGAACCGGCTCGAGGAGCTGTTTCACCTGGGCCTGATTGACCAGTACAGCTACCTGGACATACGCCACATCCTGCTCATCGACCGGGATCGGCACGACGGCCAGGCCGATACCAATGCCCGCGACCTGCCGCCGGCCCAAGTCAGTATCTTTGTGCGCCTGGAGCGGCAGATCCTGCGCTGGCTGCGCGAGCGCAACTGGGCCACAGGGCTGCTCTCGCGCTATCAGCTGCTGCGCCTGGAGCACCGATTGCAGCGCGACATCGCCGGTGTGCTGCTCTGTCACAGCGTGCTTGAGCGCCTGAGCGAGGCCGGCCATCTGCAGGGCGAGGAGCTGGACCGGCTGAACCGGCTGTATCACCAGCGCCTGCAGCGGCGCAGCGAGCGGCTGGCGGAGATCCGCGCCAGCTTTCCGCTGCTGCATGAGCTGTTCGAACGATCGGCCTTCTCCCGCGCCGCCTTTCAGGCCGCCCTGTTGCGCCTGCGCCAAGAACTTCACCACGGCCAGATCGGCGCCAAGGCCTATCAGCGCCTCAGCGGCCAGCTCCAGGGCCTGATCGACCAGCTGAGCAAGCCACACCTACAGCTGGACCACGACGCCCCCCTGCCCTGGCTGCGCCAGGTACCCCTGTTTGCCACCCTGTCTCGCCCGGCGCTGGAGGCCTTGAGCACCAAGGTGCGCGAGCAGACCTATCTGCGCAACGACATCATTATCGGCGAGGGCGAACATGGCGATGCCCTCTACATCATCAAGCAGGGGCAGGTGCGGGTGCTGCACCAGGGCGAGACCCTGGCCGACCTTGGCGACAAGGAGTTTTTCGGCGAGACCGCCCTGCTCGGCCAGTCCACCCGCACCGCCACGGTACAGGCGCAGTGCCCCACCCAGCTATGGCGCCTGACCCGGCAGGACGTGCTGGAGTTGGCCGATGAGTACCAGGAAATCGCCGCGCAGCTAGAGCAGGCGAAAACCGAACGCCGTCTTTAGCGGCCGACTTGTTACCCTTGGCCAGGGGATACCTGGCCTCCCCCTATTCCAAAGGGCCTTTTCCAAAGGGGGGTTGAGGGGGATTTTGGCCGAATAAATCCCCCTGCCCCCCTTTGCAAAGGGGGGAATTGCGCCCTCCGCGTCCTGCTTTTAAGCCCACTCGTCGCCCCCGGCCAGGCCATCACGACCCTCGGGCCTGACCTCCGTCAGGGCCTTGAGCAGCAGATCGGCACCGGCGTCGGCCTTGCAGCCCTGTTCACTGAGCAGGCGGCGCCAGCGGCGGGCACCGGGCTGGCCGTTGAACAGGCCGAGGACGTGGCGCGCCACATTATTGAAACGCCCACCGCGCTCGATATGCCCTTGCAGATAGGGCAACAGGGCCTGGAGTGCCTGCTCGGGCCGCTGCACCGGGTCGGTGCTGCCGAATAGGCGGCTGTCCACCCGAGCCAGCAGCCAGGGGTTCTGATAGGCGGCGCGGCCGAGCATGACTCCTTCGCAGCGCTGCAGGTGTTCAAGACAGGCATTCAGGTCTTGAATCCCGCCGTTGATGATCAGGTTCAGATCGGGAAAGTCCTGTTTCAGCCGATACACCCAGTCATAGCGCAGCGGCGGCACCTCGCGGTTCTCCTTGGGGCTGAGGCCCTTGAGCCAGGCCTTGCGGGCATGGATGATAAAGGTCTGGCAACCGGCCTCGGCCAGCTGCCCGATAAAGTCCACCAGCTCGGCATAGCTGTCGCGCTGATCCACGCCGATGCGGTGTTTCACCGTCACTTCCCGGTCGCAGGCATCGCGCATGGCCTTGATGCAGTCGGCCACCATGCCGGGCTCCAGCATCAGGCAGGCACCAAAGCGGCCCGACTGCACCCGGTCCGAGGGGCAACCCAGGTTGAGGTTGATCTGGTCATAGCCCCAGTCCTGGCCGATGCGGGCACAGCGGGCCAACTCGGCCGGATCGCTGCCCCCCAATTGCAGGGCGATGGGGTGCTCGGTCGGGTCAAACCCCAGGTGCCGCGCCCTATCCCCGTGCAATATGGCCCCGCTGGTGACCATCTCGGTATAGAGCAGGGCCTTGCGCGTCAGCAGGCGGTGAAAATAGCGGCAATGGCGGTCGGTCCAATCCAGCATGGGCGCTATGGCAAAGCGGTGCGCCTTTGATTCTTCTTCTTTTTCCTTACTGTTCATTCTGTTAGCGCCTGATTTATCAATCCTGACCTACTGATTTATTGCTTATTCTCACTCTTTCCTGCCCATTTCGCCTCTGCTGGTGCGACTAGGAGCCTGTCGGGTTTAGGTGCCCGTAGCGAGCAAGGTGGGAGAACGAGAACAAATTTTCACGATTTTGAGGCGCTGAGTTTCCCTACGCAACGAAAAATCGGGGCCAATGTTCAAAACAATTCTGGGCCGTTCTTCCCACCGGCGCAGTAGGAGCATCCTAAATCCGACAGGCTCCTAGGTGTGGGTCAAGCTGATCCAGTCATCGGTTTGGCATGACCTACCTTCCTGTAGGCCCGACGGAGGAAGTAGGGCGAAGCTTGAAGCCAGCCGCGCCGCAGTTTTGTCTGCTGGATGCCGACTGTCGGCCTATTCTACGGGCCTGGCACCCCCCGTCCGAAAACCGAGGTTATTGCTGTGCGGAAGATGGGGTAAAATCGGGCCATGATCTGGACACCTCGCACCACAGTTGCCGCCATCATCGAGCGGGATCGGCAGTTTCTGCTGGTGGAGGAACTGGCCCATGGCCAGCGGGTGCTTAACCAACCGGCCGGGCATCTGGAGGATGGGGAGGGCCTGATTCAGGCGGTAATGCGCGAGGTGCGCGAGGAGACCTGCCTGGCCTTCAAGCCCCAGGGGTTGGTGGGCATCTACCGTTACCGTATCCCCCAGGGCGCGGACGCCGGACTCACCTACCTGCGCTACTGCTTCTTTGGCACGGCCTCTGCCCTGGACCCGGCCCCTGCCCGCGACCCCGATATCCTCGATCTGATCTGGCTGGAGCGGGCCGAACTGGCCAGACGCGTGCTGCGCAGCCCCCTGGTGCTGCGCTGCATCGATGACTACAGGGCCGGTCAACGCCATTCCCTGGAGCTGTTGCATGAGCCAGACTAAGGATCACGGGGTGAGCAGAATCAGCCCGGAAAATAAAACCCGTCCAGGCCCACCTCGGGACTCGGAACGCGGGACTCAACACTTGCCACCGTGGTTTCACACCAATCCCCTCTGGCTGTTGCTGATCCCCCTGCTGAGTCAGGCCAACCCCTTTCTCGAACCGGAACGCATCAAGGCCTGGGTGGATGAACCCCGTCTGGAGCGCTTCAGCCTGTGCTACAACCACAGCTGCACGGAGACCGCCATCGTCGGTCTCAGTGCCAAACAATGGGCCCAGGTGGAAAGGCTGTTTCGCCCCAAGCCCAAGGGTCCAGCGGCAGAGCGCAAGGCCATAGCCCGCGCCATCGGCCTGCTGGAGACCCTGGTGGCACCGCTGATCGGCACCCAGCAGGACAAGGCACTGAACTTTCAGGGCAGCCTGGCGCAGAGCAATCAACTGGACTGCATCGACGAGGCACGCAACAGCACCACCTACCTGAAACTCATGCAGCAGCTGGGCCTGCTGCGTTTTCACCGGGTACGCGACACCGCCACCCGAGGCTGGTTCATCAACGGCATGCCCCACACCACGGCGGTGATTCGCGAGCGGCGCAGCGGCCTGGATTATGCCGTTGACTCCTGGTTCCACGACAACGGCGTGGCCGCAGAAGTTCTACCGGTAGATGAGTGGAGCAACGGCTGGCATCCACCGGAAAGCCCCTGATGCACGGTGACGAGACGCGACCCGGCAGGGTCATGGTCGGCCTGTCCGGCGGGGTGGACTCCGCCGTTGCCGCCCTGCTGTTGCAGCAACAGGGCTGGCAGGTGAGCGGCCTGTTCATGAAAAACTGGGAAGAGGACGACCAGGCCGGTTATTGCGCCGCCGCCGAGGACCTGGCCATGGCCCAGGCGGTGGCCGATCGGCTGGGCATCCCCCTGCACAGCGTGAATTTCGCCAGCGAGTACTGGGAGCGGGTATTCGAGCACTTTCTGCGCGAATACCGGGCCGGCCGCACCCCCAATCCCGATGTGCTGTGCAACCGCGAGATCAAGTTCAGCGCCTTTCTCGACCACGCCCTGGAGCGGGGTGCCGACTGCATCGCCACCGGCCACTACGCCCGCCTGCACAGACACAACGGCCAGACCCAGCTGCTGCAAGCGGCCGATGCCGGCAAGGACCAGACCTATTTCCTCTACCAGGTCAGCGCGGCGCGGCTGGCCAGGAGCCTGTTCCCCCTGGGGGGGCTGCAGAAACAGCAGGTGCGTCAGCTGGCGCGTGATGCCGGGCTGCCCAACCACCAGCGCAAAGACAGTACCGGCATTTGCTTTATCGGCGAGCGGCGCTTTCGGGAATTTCTCCAGACCTATCTACCGGCACAACCCGGCGAGATGGTGGACAGCTCAGGCCGGGTACTGGGTCAACACCAGGGGCTGATGTTCTACACCCTGGGCCAGCGCCGGGGCATGGGCCTGGGCGGCACGGCGGATGGCACCGAGCTGCCTTGGTTTGTGCTGGACAAGGACCTGGTGAACAACCGCCTGATCGTCGGTCAGGGCCATGACCACCCGCTGCTGCTCTCGACCGCCCTGGATGCCGGCCAGCTGCACTGGATCAGCGGCCAGCCCCCTGCCCGCCTGCATGCCAAGGCCCGCCTGCGCCACCGCCAGCCGCTGCAGGAATGTCATTTGAGCATCCAGCAGGGGCGCTGTCGGGTAGAATTCGCCCAGCCGCAACGGGCCGCCACCCCCGGCCAGTCCATCGTCTTCTACCGGGATGGGCAGTGCCTGGGCGGGGCCATCATCGAATCACGGGATCCCTTATGAAAAGCTACAGCGAACGCATCACGGCCCTGGCCGGCATCTTTCAGGCCAGCGAACTGGTGGACCAGGTCGGCCGCGAGGGCCATTGCGACCCCTACGCCAGCCACAGCAGCCTGTTCAGCCTGCTGCAGGTGAATGCCAAGGATGTCGAGGCGGTCTATGACGGGCTGGAGGGGGTGCAACTGGGGCTGGAGGCATTGGTGCGGGAGTTGACCGCCAAGACCACGCGCAACATCCGCGTGGCCCAGTACAGCATTCAGCTGCTGCAACTGGAGGCCAAGCTGAGGAAGGCACCGGCAAAGCTTGCGATCATCGCCAAGGGCATAGCCGAGGTGGAACAGCGCCAGGGGCACTTTGCCTTTGACCACCCCAACAGCATCGCCCGTTTTGCCGATATCTATATCAACAGCGTCGGCAGCCTGGGCTCGCGCATCATGGTCAAGGGCGAGTCCATCCACCTGAACAACCCGGACAACGCCAACCTGATCCGCGCCCTGCTCCTGGCCGGCATCCGCTCCGCCATGCTCTGGCACCAGTGCGGCGGCAGCCGCTGGCAGATCATCTTTGGCCGCAACAAGATCCTCAAAGAGGTCAAGGTCCAGATGAGTCGGATTTGATCACCCATAAAACTCAGCCGTGACTCTTGTCAGGGCATCGTGACAGAGCATCGCTGTTCCCTCTCCCCTGAGATTTGCGTACACTATTCATAAATACCCCCACACGCAGCCCCTCAGGAGTTCAGCATGTCCCCACGCGGTGGTCCCCGCCCCGGTGCCGGTCGGCCCAAGGGTCAGGGCAAATTTGGCGAGCCGACCCGGCCCCTGCGGGTGCCCGAGCGTCTGGTCAATGAGGTGCTGCGCTTCGTCCAGTGCCAGGGCTATCGCCTGCCGCTCTATGCCAGCAAGGTGTCGGCGGGGTTTCCCTCACCGGCGGATGATTACCTGGAAGGCGCGCTGGACCTGAACGAGCACCTGATCGCCCATCCGGCGGCGACCTTCTTCGTGCGCGTGTCCGGGGATTCCATGCTCGGTGCCGGCATCCACCCCGATGACATCCTGGTGGTGGATCGCAGTCTGGAGGCCAGCTCCGGGCGCATCGTGGTGGTGGCGCTGGATGGTGAGTTGACGGTGAAGCGCCTGCATATCAATGGCCAGGAGGTGCGGCTGCTGCCAGAAAACCCGGCCTATGCGCCCATCGTGCTGCGCGAGGAGGGTGAACTGCACGTCTGGGGCGTGGTGACCAGCGTGATCCATCGGCTATGAGCCCCTTATGACTCTATTCGCCCTGGCCGATTGCAACAATTTCTATGTCTCCTGCGAGCGGGTATTCGACCCACGCCTGCAGGGGCGGCCGGTGGTGGTGCTGTCGAACAACGACGGCTGCGTGGTGGCCCGCTCCAACGAGGCCAAGGCCCTGGGGATCAAGATGGGGGTGCCCCTGTTTCAGGTGAAGCCGCTGCTGCGCCGCCACAATGTGGCGGTGCTATCCTCCAACTACAGCCTCTATGGCGATATGTCGCGGCGGGTAATGGAGATCCTCGGCCAGGCCCGTCCAGAGCGGGAGATCTACTCCATCGACGAGGCCTTTTTGCGTCTGGATAATCTACCGGTAGAAGCAGAGTCCTTCAGCCTGGACCTGCGCGCCCAGGTGCTGAAGGCCACCGGCATCCCCATCTCCATCGGCCTGGGAGCCACCAAGACCCTGGCCAAGCTGGCCAATCACATCGCCAAGCGGGTGATCCAGGGGCCGGTGTATTGGATCCGATCACCACAGGCCGAATCCGCCCTGTTCGATCAACTACCGGTAAATGATGTCTGGGGCATAGGCCGACGCTGGGCGCAGCGGTTGGAATCCGGCCTTGGGATCAGCACGGTGGAGCAGTTGCGTTGTGCCAGCCCGCGGCTGATTCGCAGCCATCTATCGGTGATCGGCGAGCGCATCGTGCGTGAACTCAACGGCCAGGCCTGCCTGGACCTGGAGAGCGTGCAGCCCAATCAGCAGATCATCTGCTCCAGGTCCTTTGGCTGCCGTATCCACGAACTGCCCCTGCTGGAGCAGGCCCTGAGCAACCATGCGGCGCGGGCCTGCGAGAAGCTGCGCCGCCAGCAACTGCTGGCCAATGCCGTGCAGGTGTTTCTGCACACCGGCCTGCACGATGCCCGGCCCTACAGCAACGCCCTGGCGCTGCCCCTGCCCTCCCCCAGCGCCGATAGCCGACAGATCATCCGCCTGGCCCGCTGGCTGCTGCGGCGTATCTACCGGCCCGGCCATGCCTATCAGAAGACCGGCATCATCTTGCTCGGGCTCGGTTCCGCCCAAGGCCCACAGCAGGCCGATCTGTTTCTGCCCTCAAGGGAGAGCCCCAGGCTGATGCAGCTGCTGGATGGCATCAACCAGAAAATCGGCAGCAACAGCCTGTTTTTCGCCGCCCAGGGCACCCAGCGACCCTGGCAGATGCGGATGGCGCAGCGCTCGCCGCGCTATACCACCTGCTGGAAGGAGCTGCCGCAGGTGGCCTAGCCCACAAGGCCAAGCCCCATGGGCATGGCTTTGGCTGGACCGGCCGGACAAAAAAAACCGCCCCTTTGGACGGTTAACTCAGTGTGGCTCTACTGCAAAAATTCTATCCCCTCACGGCCCTGCCAAAGGCGGGTGGGCGTGAGGGTCAGAAAAATCAGGCTACGGCCCGCTGCGGGTCTCCGGTTACCTTGCGGATCATCGGATAGAGGTTCTCCTGTTCGGCCTGGATGCGGTTGAGTACCAACTCGAACATGTCCTCGGTCTCGGCCATGAATTGATCGTATTCCTTGATGGCCAGTTCACGGGTTTTGGGCCGACACCATTTTTTCAGGTAGGCGGCGAAGATACGCTTGATCTCCTTGGAGCCGCCCATGAAACGATCGGCGGTGTTGCGTACCTGTCGCTCCTGGTGGGTCAGTAACTGTGAGTAGAGGCCCTTATCCATCACCTCCAGGTGATTTTTCACTTCTTCCACAAAGCGGTAGAAGAGTTCACAGGTAACGGCGGAACCACACAGGTGGCGGTCGCCCAACAGATGCTCCAACACGTTGGTCAGTTCCGTGATCTTGTCGTTTTGCTCGTTCAACTCGTCATAGGTGACCATCTCGCACACTCCTTTCAGAAAATCTCTGTTTGTTCACTGGCTGCTTGATGCCGTCTCTGCGGCACAGCCATCAGGGTTTAATTATCATATTTAAATATTCTAATTTTATTATAATAGCTTTATTTATCAGGCGCTTATCGTCCTCCTCGGTTCCGCATCTTGATCCGGAGAGGCCTTTTTGTCAATGGTTTTTTGGGATTTTGGCCGCTGAGGGGATAAATATAATCAACCCTGCGGGCGTTAATTCTGAAAACAGGCCGCAGGCCCGCATACTTCAAACTTCACCCTTCCAACTTCACACTTTTTTATTTACCAGGCCACATCATCCAGGGTCTCGCCCGTCTCTACCGGCTTGATGCCTTCCTTCTTCAGCGGGTTATCGACGCGGACCAGTTCGTCCTCGTGGATATGGATGCGGGTCTTGCGCCTGGGCAGATAGTGGTTGGCGGGCTTGGTGCCCCACTCCGGCATCAGCGGGTAACCGCCCTGCTCGCGGATGGCCACCGAAACCTCGGAATCCGGGTCATGGACATCGCCGAACAGGCGCGCCGAGGTCGGGCAGGCAAGCACGCAGGCGGGCTTGCGCTCGTTCTCGGGCAGCTGGGTGTCTGTGATGCGGTCGATGCAGAGGGTGCATTTCTTCATCACCCGCTGCTTTTCGTCGATCTCGCGGGCGCCGTAGGGGCAGGCCCAGGAGCAGTATTTGCAGCCGATGCACTTGTCGTAGTCCACCAGCACCACGCCGTTGTCCGGCCGCTTGTAGCTGGCGCCGGTGGGGCAAACCGGCACGCAGGGCGGTTCCTCGCAATGCAGGCAGCTCTTGGGGAAATGCAGGGTCTCGGTGTTCGGGTAGGTGCCGAACTCGTAGGTCTGCACCCGATTGAAGAAGGTGCCGGTGGGGTCGGCGTCATAGGGGTTCTGGTCGGTCATCGGTCCCGCCCAGCCGGAGGTGTTCCACTCCTTGCAGGAGGTGACGCAGGCGTGACAGCCAACGCAGACGTTCAGATCTATGACCAGTGCCAGTTGTGTCATGTTTTCCTCTGAATCAGGACGCAGAGGGCGCAAAGGAGCGCAGAGCACGCAGAGTTGGAAAAAAATATAACTCTGCGTGCTCTGCGCTTCTCCGCGTGCTCTGCGTCCCCATATCAATCAAACAAATTCATTTTCTTGCGGAACAGCCCTGCCATGTAGCCTTGCCATTTGCCGCGTTTGGGGTCCTGCCCCGGTACCCGCTTGTGGCCGCTGAACTGGGGCGCGCTGATGCGGGGTTCGTCGTCCTTGGCCTTATAGACCTTGACCCTGGTATCGAACCAGGCGGCCTGGCCGGTGACCGGGTCGGAGTTGGACATGTGCTCGCCGGCCTCGCAGGGGGGCAGTTCTTCGCGGATCACATGATTCAGCAGAAAGCCCTTCTGCGATTCGTTGGCCTTTTCCGACAGACCCCAGGCACCAGCGGCCTTGCCGATGGCGTTCCAGGTCCAGACCGTGCCCGGCTCCACCGCCTCGGAGAAGCGGCACATGCAGCGCACCTTGTTGATCGCCGATTCGACCCAAACCCAGTCGCCGTCGTTGAAGCCCTGGCTCTTGCCCAGCAGCGGGTTGACGAACAGGTAGTTGTGGGTGTGAATCTGGCGCAACCAGGCGTTCTGTGAGTCCCAGGAGTGATACATGGCCATCGGCCGCTGGGTCAGCGCCGTCAGCGGGTACTCGCGGGTGTCCACCAGCTGGGATTCCAGGGTTTCAAAATAATAGGGCAGCGGGGTGAAAAAGCTCTCGATGCGCTTGCGCAGGCGCTCCGGCGGCTGCTTGCCCGGCCGCTTACCCTGAGCGGCGAGGCGAAACTTCTGCAGCACCTCGGAATAGATATGGCAGTTGATCGGCTCGGCGTAGCGGGTCATGCCGTGGGCCCGCGCCCACTCCAGGTAGCCCTTGTTCCAGTTACGCATGTACTGATAGGACTTGGGCAGCTCGTAGTGGAACACGCAGTTGTTACGCGCATACATCTCCCACTGGCGCGGGTTGGGCTCGCCCTTGAGGAACTTCTCGCCGCCCTTGCCGCGCCAGCCGGCCAGAAAGCCGATGCCGGAACCGGGCGAGGTCTCATAATTGGTGATGAAGTCCGGATAGTTCTTGAACTTGCGGCTGCCATCGTCCTTGACGAAGGCCGGCAGCTTGAGGCGGCTGCCCAGTTCGATCAGCACCTCCTGAAAGGGCTTGCACTGGCCCTTGGGCTCGACCACCGGGATGCGCACCGAGTCCACCGGGCCATCGTACTCGGAGATGGGCCGATCCAGCATGGACATGGCATCGTGCCGCTCCAGGTAGCTGGTGTCCGGCAGCACCAGGTCGGCGAAGGCTACGGTCTCGGACTGGAAGGTGTCGGCGACGATGACGAAAGGTATCTTGTAGTCGCCGTTCTCGTCCTTGTCAGTGAGCATCTTGCGCACGTTTTCGGTGTTCATGCTCGAGTTCCAGGCCATGTTGGCCATGAACAGCAGCAGGGTGTCGATCTTGTAGGGGTCGCCGCGCCAGGCGTTGGTGATGACGTTGTGCATCAGACCGTGCACCGACAGCGGGTACTCCCAGGAGAAGGCCTTGTCGATGCGCACCGCCTCGCCCTGCTCATCAACGAACAAATCATTGGGGTCGGCCGGCCAGCCCAGGGGCATGCCGTCCAGCACCGTATTCGGCTGCACCGCTTCGGGGCCTTTCGGCGGCTTCGGGCATGGCGGAATCGGCCGCGGAAAGGGCGCCTTGTGGCGGAAACCGCCGGGGCGGTCGATGGTGCCCAGCAGGGTCATCAGTATGCCCAGCGCGCGGATCGAGTGGAAGCCGTTGGAGTGCGCCGCCAGGCCGCGCATGGAATGGAAGGCGACCGGGTTGCCCACCACCGAGTTGTGCTCGTTGCCCCAGGCATCGGTCCAGGGGATCGGCAGCTCGATCTTCTGATCCCGCGCCACCACGCCCATCTCATGGGCCAGGCGGCGGATGGTAGCGGCCGGAATGCCGGTGATGCCGGCGGCCCACTCGGGGGTGTATTTCTCCAGGGACTCCACCAGCAGCTGGAAGGCCGGTTTGACCTGGGTGCCGTCCTCCATCTGGTACTCGCCCAGCAGGCGCGGCTCGCAGCCCGGGGTCTGGGTGCCCATGGGGATATCCAGCTCGCGGTCCCACCAGAGCTTGTTCTGGGGGTCGAAGCAGCCCTCTTCGTAGTGCATTTCCACGCGCTTGAACAGACCGTGATCTTCACGCTCGGGCTCGTTGATCACCAGCTCAGCGGCGTTGGTGTAATTGATGATGAAATCGCGGTCGAACAGGCCCTGCTTGATGATCTCGTTGTTGATCGCCAGCAGCAGGGCACCGTCGCTGCCGGGGCGAATCGGCACCCATTCGTCGGCAATGGCCGAGTAGCCGGTGCGCACCGGATTGATGGAGATGAAGCGACCGCCCTTGCGCTTGAACTCGGACAGAGATTTTTTCAGCGGGTTGGAATGGTGATCCTCGGCGGTGCCGATCATCACAAACAGCTTGGCCCGATCCAGGTCCGGCCCGCCGAACTCCCAGAACGAACCGCCGATGGTGTAGATCAGCCCGGCAGCCATGTTAACCGAGCAAAAACCGCCGTGGGCGGCGTAGTTGGGGGTGCCGAACTGCTTGGCGAACATGCCGGTGAGCGCCTGCATCTGGTCGCGGCCGGTGAACAGGGCGAACTGCTTGGGGTCTTCGGCGCGAATCCGGCCCAGGCGCTCGGCCATTAGATCAAAGGCCTGCTCCCAGCTGATTTCTTCGAACTCGGACTGGCCGCGCTCGCCGCGCTTCTTGCGCAGCAGGGGCTTGCTCAGGCGCGCCGGCGAATACTGCTTCATGATGCCGGAGGCACCCTTGGCGCAGATGATGCCCTTGTTCAGCGGGTGCTCGGGGTTGCCCTCGATGTGGCGCACCTCGCCATCACGCAGGGTGACGCGGATGCCGCAGCGGCAGGCGCACATGTAGCAGGTGGTGTTCTTGACTTCGACGCGGCCGGTGTCGCGGTCCGAGCGGGCGGTAGGGTCCTGCATGCAAACAACCTGGGCAGAGGGTACAGAAGGAGATACTAATATAATCAGTGGCCGATTGGAATGACCGAGGGCGCGAGTAGTTACAGTCTGTCCTCTGTCTGGCCTCCCCCTTTGTAAAGGGGGAATCTGACCCTCTCCCCTTAGGGATGAGAGTGGGCGAGTCGTTGCCTTCACACGTCAAACTTTCTGCTCCGCTTCGTGATAGATTACGCGCCCATGACCGCCCCTGCCTCCACCCCTTCCGAGCCCCCTGTTGACCTGGGCCAGGCCCTGGCCCCTGGCCTGCTGCGCCGTCTGGCGGCGCTGTTTTATGACGCCCTGTTGCTGCTGGCGGTGCTGGTGGTGGCCTCCATCCTGCCGCTGCTGGCCAACGGCGGCGAGACCATCAGCCATCCCCTGGCCCGGCTGCTGTTTCAGCTCTATTTGCTGCTGGTGGTGTTCGTCTATTTCGGCTGGCACTGGAGCCACGGCGGCCAGACCCTGGGCATGCGCGCCTGGCGGCTGCGCGCCCTGCGCAGTGATGGCCATGCCATGGGCTGGGGCGATGCCCTCAAGCGCTTTGCCGCCGCCGGCCTGGCCCTGTTGCCCTTGGGCCTGGGCCTGATCTGGTGCCTGTTCGACCGCGACGGCCTGGCCTGGCACGATCGCCTGTCCGCCAGCCGCCTGGTGCTCAGCGCCAAACGCCGATGAACCTGGACCACCTGCGCCACCAGTTTGGCTCTGGTTTTGATGCCGCGCAATTGCTGGTGGATCGTGGCATGGCCAGCATCAGCGGCCGCTCGGTGGATGGCAAAAAGCTGTTCGGCATAGTGCGGGAGAAAAACCGCAACTATCGCCTGCTGCTTGAGGCACCCAAAAACAAGCAAACCCAGGCCAAGGGCGAGTGCGGCTGCCGAAAGACCGATTGCGTCCACCTCTGCGCCCTGTTGATCCATTACCTGACCGAGTCCCCCAGCCCGGCGCAAACCCCGGCCCAGTCTGCCGCCCTCGATCTCAGTGACCGCCGCCAGCTGATCTACAGCCTCAGCCCGGAACACCAGCGGCTGCGCTGTCGGCCCCAGCTGATCCTGGTCAACCCCCAGGGGGAGTGGCAGCGCCGCCTGGATTATGAACACAACCCCAACCAGCGCCGCCCCGGCTTTCTGCGACCCGAGGATGAAGAACTGCTGGCCCAACTGCTGCATCTCGATCAGGTCTTGGGCAGCCGGGATGAGGCCCTGCTGGGACAACTGCTGGCCAGCGGCCGCTGCTATCTGGCAGCGCAACAGCAGCCCCTCAAGCTGGGGCCACCGCGCCCGCTCCACGCCCGCTGGCAGGTACGCGACAACGGCAGCCAGCGTCTGCACTGGGACTGCCCGGACAGCAGCCTGCTGAGCCTATTCCCCAAGCCCTGGTACCTGGACCCGGTCCGTGGCCTGTGCGGTCCCACTCTGGGCCACCTGTCCAGCGAACAAATCAGCGCCCTGGAGCGCCATCCCCTGATCACCCCGCCCCAGCTGGCCGGGGTGCTGGCCGAATTGCGCCCCCTGCTGCTGGGGGTGGAAAGCGCCCTGCCCCAGGACTTTGCCCTGCAGCGGCGTCAGGGCCGGGAGCCGCTGCCGCTGCTGCGCATCAGCGGCGAGGAGGGCGAGGACAGCCTGCTGCTGCAGCTGCTGTTCATCTACGATGGCCTGCTGCTGAGCGAGCCTTGCAATCCCTGCCATTTCGATGGCCAGCAGGTCACCTGCTTCGAGCGCGATGCCGGTGCCGAGCAGGCCCAGCTGGCGCAGATAGCCGACTTCTTCCCCAGCAATCTGGCCACCCCCTTTGAGCGTCGCCTGCCACGCAATCAATGGCGCCGCAAGGGGGCGGCCCTGCTGGCGCGGCTGCACCGGCTGGGCTGGCGCATCGACTACGCCGAGGGGGTCAAGGAGCGCTTCAGCTTCGCCGAGGACTGGTACGGCCAGATCGATGAGAACGCCGATGGCTGGCTGGACCTGTCTGTAGGCGTGGAGCTGGACGGCCAGCGCATCAATCTGGTACCCCTGCTGTGCGAGCTGGTGCGCAGCCACGACCCCCTGCTTAGCCCTGAGGGTCTGTTGCAGCTGGATGACGCCGAGGTGATCTGCATCCCCTGGCAGGGGCGTAATCTGGTGATTAGCGTGGGACGGCTGCGGCCCTTGCTCAAGACCCTGTTCGAACTCTATCTGGATCACCCCCAGTCCCCTGAATTCCTGCGCCTGAGCCCGGTGCGGGCGGCCAATTATCTGCTCATGCTGGAACAGGGTCAGAATGATCAGGCCGAGCCGCCTCAGCCTGGCCTGCGTTGGCGCGAACCGGCCCGCTTGCAGCGCCTGCGCGAACAGCTACAGCGCAAGCTGGACAACCCCACCGAGCTGCCTGTCGGCCTCAAGGTCGAGCTGCGCCCCTATCAGCTACAGGGCCTGGGCTGGTTGCAGTTTCTCCAGCGCCACGGCATCGGCGGCATACTCGCCGACGACATGGGCCTGGGCAAGACCCTGCAGACCCTGGCCTGGCTGCTGTGGCAAAAACAGCAGGAGCTGGGGGCCGCCAGCGGCCCCAGCCTGGTGCTGGCCCCCACCTCACTGCTGGGCAACTGGAAGGCCGAGGCGCGAAAATTTGCCCCGGAGCTGCGCGTTCTGCTACTGCACGGACCCAACCGCCACGCCCAGTTCCCGCTGATCCCCGAGCAGGACCTGGTGATCACCAGCTATCCCCTGCTGGCGCGGGATCAGGATTTGCTGGCCGAGGCGCGCTTTCAAAGTCTGATC
Organism: gamma proteobacterium SS-5; assembly: GCA_009497875.2. NCBI lineage: Bacteria > Pseudomonadati > Pseudomonadota > Gammaproteobacteria > Chromatiales > Sedimenticolaceae > Magnetovirga > Magnetovirga frankeli. The sequence continues at coordinate 2,605,510 of CP032508.2, forward strand.
CTGGATGAGGCCCAGGCGATCAAGAACCCCAGCTCCCAAACCGCCCGCGCCGTGCGTCGGCTCAGATGCGAAACCGGACTGTGTCTGACCGGCACGCCCCTGGAAAATCACCTGGGCGAGTTCTGGGCCCTGTTCGATTTTCTTATGCCCGGCTTTCTCGGCGGCCCCAATCTGTTCCAGCGTCTGGTGCGCGACCCGATCGAAAAACAGGGCGACCTGGATACCAATCGACGTTTGGCCCAGCGTATCCGCCCCTTCATGCTGCGCCGCACCAAGCAGGAGGTGCTGGCCGAGCTGCCGCCCAAGACCGAGATCGAACGCTGTATCGAGCTGGAGGACGACCAGCGCGAGCTGTACGAAAGTATCCGCGGCATCATGCACCAGCGGGTTCAGGAGGTGGTCGCCAGCAAGGGCCTGGGGCGCAGCGGCATCACCATCCTCGATGCCCTGCTCAAGCTGCGTCAGGTCTGTTGCGACCCGCGTCTGGTCAAGCTGGTGCAGGCCCGTCAGGTGAAGCGCTCGGTCAAGCTCGACTACCTGCGCCTGCTCCTGCCTGACCTGATCGAGGAGGGCCGCCGCATCCTGTTATTCTCGCAATTCACCAGCATGCTGGATCTGATCGAGACCGAGGTGCAGGGGCTGGACATAGGCTACGCCAGGCTCACCGGCCAGACCCGAGACCGGGATGCCCAGGTGCGCCGTTTCCAATCCGGCCAGGTACCCCTGTTTCTGATCAGCCTCAAGGCCGGTGGCACCGGCCTGAATCTCACCAGCGCCGACAGCGTGATCCACTACGACCCCTGGTGGAACCCCGCAGTGGAGCGCCAAGCCACCGACCGCGCCCACCGCATCGGCCAGGATAAGCCGGTGTTCGTCTATAAACTGCTCTGCGAAGGCACGGTGGAGACCCGTATCCGCGACCTGCAACAGCGCAAACAGGACTTGGCCGACAACCTGTTCGAGGCCACCGGCAAGGCCAAGGCGCAGTGGGACGCCAACGACCTGACCATGCTGTTCGCGCCGCTGGAGGAGTTGTGAAGCAGGTCGTATGGGCTTGCCGCGAGGCATAGGGCGGGCCGCGCCCGCCGCCAAGCCAGCCCTACTGCAGCCCATTCTGAAACAAACGCCACGCCAGGGCACGGCGGCCAAGGGCCGCCCTATTCGACTGACTGAGATTTATGGATTCATGAAACAAAAACAAAAAATCCCAATGCCCAAACACGACCCCGAAATCATGGCCAAAGTCGATCCGTTGCTGGAGCAGCAGGGGGAATACCTGCCGCTGGAGTTGCTGCTGGCGGAGGGCCGCCTGTTTTATGCCGACTACGATGCCTGGCGTGGCGGCCAGCTGGAGCATCTGCAGGAATGCCTGTTCGGTGACGAGCACAGCGCCCAGCAACTGCTGCTGCAGGCCGCTGCCTACTGCCAGGCCCTGGGGTTCAAGCCCAGTCCCTGCCACTATCGTCAGTGGAGTAGCGAGCAGGTCCTGAAATTTAGCCTGGACAGTCAATGGGACAGCCTGTTCCAGACCGGCTACCGCAAGGACGACAGCCAGCCGCAGCTGGACCTGTTCATGGACAACATCGGCAACAACCTGGCCAACGACTGCCGCGCCGCCCTGGCCGAGCGCAACGCCGCCAAGGCGGCTCAAATCCTGGAGCTGCTGATCAAGGCTGACTTGAAAAACAAGCAGATTGATCCACTGAGAGAACTGATCGAGGTGGCCGCCAACTGGCCGACGGGCGACCTGGACGCCAACCAGATCCGGCGCTTGCAGGAGGCGATCACGCCCCTGGCCCAAGACCTGCTCAGGGCCCGCGCCAACGACTTTCTCACCCCCTACTGGCGACAGGCCGCCAGGCAGCTACAGGATCGGGATCCGGCCCAGGCCTCCTGGTTCTGGACCCAGGCGCAGGACTGGCCAGCGGTGCGCGCAGGCATCGAGCAGCTCAGTGACTGGCCACAACAGGCCGAGCTACTGATGCGCCATGCCCGCGCCTGCCTGCAGCTTAAGGACAATCGGCAGATACTGCTCGACCTGCTGCAACTGAGCTGGCGCTGGCCTGGGCGCATACCTGAGCTGATCGCCCGGCTCGACGGCCTCTATCGGCACAACTGGCAGAGCTTTCAGGATAGCGACTGCGAGCTGGAGGCGCGGGACTTCCCCGCCTGGCTGCTCATCACCCTGCCCGGCCAGGCCAGCCTGCTGGATGCCCAGACCCTGGCCCCGCTAGAACCGGCCCAGGGTTTCATGGAGCTATGGGATCTGGTGCAGGCGGAGCGCAAAAAGCTGGCCCCGGACCAGCGCGCCCGCCTGAAACAGGCCCACCCGGAGCTGTTGCGTGCCTACCTGGCAGGCAGAAACTAGCCCTTTGGAAAGTTTGAAGTGAGAAGTTTGAAGGGTGAACCTAAAAAGAGCATTTGGCCACAGAGCGCACAGAGAAAAATCAATGTGTTGAAAAGCGAACATTCAACACCTTCTAGGAGCCTGTCGGGTTTAGGTGCCCGTAGCGAGCAAGGTGGGAGAGCGAAAACAAATTTTCACGATTTTGAGGCGCTGAGTTTCCCTACGCAACGAAAAATCGGGGCCAATGTTCAAAACAATTCTGGGCCGTTCTTCCCACCGGCGCAGTAGGAGCATCCTAAATCCGACAGGCTCCTAGGGTCGGTTTTGTAACGCTTTGCGTCCTTTGTAATCCGTTTTTGGTTCCGGCTTCACCGGGTTAGGTCTATGGCAAATCAGGCCTCATTTTCCAGCCCTGCGCCTTTCTGTGCTCCTGTTCTGGCCTCGGCCGTGACCGGCCCTGTCTGCATACAGACCCAATCGACGATCCCGCCGCTGGGCCGGTAGCCGGATACCAGACTCAGCAACAGGGCGCGGGTGGCGGCGGCGTCGTTCGCCTTCAGGGCCTGTTGCAGCTGTTGCAGGCCGGATTCCAGCTGGTCCCAGGGCAGGCTGTCCTCCCGTGCCCTGAGAATGCGCGGGTGGGCGGTGGGCTGGGGGTCGTTGCCGATGAGCAGCTCCTCGAACAGCTTCTCGCCGGGGCGCAGGCCGGTGATCTGGATCTCGATATCGCCCTCGGGGTTGATACCGTCCTTGAGCATCAGGCCGGACAGTTCCACCATGCGCTGGGCCAGCTCCAGGATGCGCACCGGCTCGCCCATATCCAGTACGAAAACATCCCCCCCCTGTCCCATGGCGCCGGCCTGAATCACCAGCTGGGCGGCCTCGGGGATGGTCATGAAATAGCGGGTGATGTCCGGATGGGTCAGGGTGATGGGGCCGCCCTGACGGATCTGCTCGCGGAAGCGGGGCACCACCGAGCCGGATGAATCCAGCACGTTGCCAAAGCGCACCATGCAGAAGCGGGTGGCGCTGTCCTGCTGGCTGAGGGCCTGGAGTACCAACTCGGCCAGGCGCTTGCTTGCCCCCATGACGTTGCTTGGGCGCACCGCCTTGTCGGTGCTGATCAGCACAAAATCGGTCACCGCCGCCTCCATTGCCGCCTGGGCGGTGCGCCAGGTGCCAAGGACGTTGTTCTCCACCCCTTCCACCGGATTGTGCTCCACCAGGGGCACATGCTTGTAGGCGGCGGCGTGATAGAGGGTATCCGGCCGCCAGCTGTTGAGGATCTGGCGCATGCGCCCCAGGTCACAGACCGAGGCCAGCAGGGGCAGCAGGCGCGCCTCCTGGTCGGGATGGGTGCGCAGCAATGCCTGATGGATCTGATACAGGGCAAACTCGCTCTGCTCCACCAACAGCAGGCGCTGCGGGCCGAGCTTGAGGATCTGCCGACACAGCTCGGCGCCGATGGAGCCGCCGGCCCCGGTGACCATCACCACCTTGTCGCGCACATTCCAGTTGAGCAGCTCCGGGTCCGGGGCCACCGGCTCGCGGCCGAGCAGATCATCGGCATCCAGCTCGCGCAGGTCGGACACGCTCACCCTCCCCTGCACCAGCTCGGTCACGCTGGGCAATGTGCGTACCGCCAGGGGCAGGTGACGGATGCGGGCAAGGATCTGGTTGCGCCGGTGCCGCCCCACCGAGGGCAGGGCCAGCAGCAGATCACTGACGCCTTGCCGCTCGATCAGTTCGGGCAGTTGCTCCGGGGCGTGGATTGGCAGGGCGTTGAGTACATGGCCCTGCAGCTGGGGGTCGTCATCCAGAAAGCCCACCACGCGCATCTCGTGGCTGTTGTTCAGGGCCGTGGCCAGCTGGCGGCCGGACAGACCGGCGCCATAGATCAGCACCCTGGGCCGGGACGCCTGGCGCAGCTGGTTCTGATACAGGCCGCCCAGCCAGAAGCGCGCCAGGATGCGCGAGCCGCCTATGGCCAGCAGCAGCAGCATGGGCTGCAGCACGCCTATAGTGCGGGGCACCCCCTCCACGCCGATGGCGGTGAACACGGCCATGTAGATCAGGCCATAGACGACCACCCCCCAGGCCACCGTAATCAGCGCCGGCCAGCCGGAATAGCGGAAGATGGCACGGTAAAAGCCCCGCGTGATGAAGATGGGCAGGGCGATGAGCAGCGCCACCGACAGCGCCAGCTCGGGCCGCCAGTAGCTATCCCCGCGCAGGGGCAGCCAGGTGTCCAGGCGCAGATAAAAGGCCAGCCAGACGCTGAGCACAATCAGACTGACATCCACCAGCAGGGCGAACAGGCGCTTGCCCATGCGCGGCATGGCCAGAACCGATTGGGTAAAGCGTTGTAACGGCATGGGCTGTGTCTAATATCTTGTCATTTAAGGCAGGGCAGAAGAGCATAGGGCGGCCCGTGGCCGCCGCGCCCTGGCCATTCGCGTTGGCCAGGTCACCCCATCATCCTATATTCCTCAGTTAAGCCACAGAGACACAGACGACTCCAGGGCCACCGATGATCCAGTCATCGGTTTGGCATGACCTACCTCCCTGTAGGCCCGACGGAGGAGGTAGAGCGAAGCCTGGAGCCAGAGCCGAGATCACAGAGTTGTTTCAAAGAGCTACATATTAGACCAGGCTCACCTAAAAGGTGATGAGCGTTCGCTTTCCAACACATTGATTTTTCTCTGTGTACTCTGTGGCTCTGTGGCCAAATGCTCTTTTTAGGATCATAACAGCCGATCACCGCCACCCCGCCCCAGCAGGGTCAGCAGGATGTAGCGGAAATAGGCGGCCAGGTCCAGGTCTGCCAGCATGCGGGCATCGGTCTGGGCCAGCAGTCGCGGGCTGGACATGTCGATGCTGTTGAGCTGGGCCAGTCCGGTGATACCGGGCCTGGCGGCGAACACCCCCAGCTCGGCGCGCTCGTGGATCAGCTCCTCCTGGTTGAACAGGCAGGGCCTGGGGCCGACCAGGCTCATCTCGCCTTTGAGCACGTTCCACAGCTGGGGCAGCTCATCCAGCTTGGTGCGGCGCAAGAAGCGGCCATAGGCGGTCACCGCCGAGGCATCGGCCAGATGGGTGGCCACCCAGGCGGTGTCCGGCCGCATGGTGCGGAACTTGACCATGACAAAGGGCCGCTGCCAGCGCCCCACCCGCTGTTGCAGAAACAGGGGCGAGCCGGTATCCCACAGGCCGATCAGGGCCAGCAGCAACAGCAGGGGCAGGCCCAACACCAGGCCCAGCAGGGCAAACAACAGATCAAACAATCGAATCAATTGGCAAAGGTCCGTGAAAAAACCGTAATAGTCCGTAACTAAACGCAACGTGTTGGGCAAAGCAAAGCCTGGCCAACAAATCACCTGGGAGCTTCGAGCAGCCAGGCAGCCCTGCGCTAGTTTGCGCCCTTCGCGTTCCGGCCTGGGCAGATTATCCATCCCCCACCCCAAGCATCCTGCACAGGCCCTGCTCCAGGCTCAAAGGCGGGGTCCAGCCCAGCCGTTGTTGGGTTGGGCCCATGTCCACCTGGAGTGAACCGGTCAGGCGCCGCAGCATCTCGCCCTTGCCGAGCAGGGCGGCGGCCTGCTCCAGCACGGCGGCAGGCAGGGGCAGCAGCCGGGTCGGCCGCTGCATGATCCGGCCAAGACGCCGGATCAGCTCCGGGGTTGAAACGTCCTCGCCATCCGAGGCCAGCAGGCACTGCCCGGCCGCCTGGGGATGCTCGGCGCAGCAAAGTATCAGGTCCACCAGATTGTCCAGCCCGAGCAGGGAGCGCCGATTGTCCAAGCTGGCCAGGGGCAGCGGCCAGCCCCCTTGCAGCCAGCCCAGCAGGCGGGCCAGGTTGCCCTTGACACCGGGGCCATGCACCAGGGGCGGGCGTATGATCACCAACTCCAGCCCGGTCTGCGCCGCCAGCGCCCGCAGCCCCTGCTCTGCCTGCCACTTGGAGCGGCCATAGGCGTCCTCGGGCCGGGGCGGGTCGTCGGCACGGAAGGGCCGCTCCCCGGTCTGCTCGCCATTGACCTTGATGGAACTGAGATAGACCAGGCGGCGTACCCCGGCGGCGGCGGCCTGGCGGGCCAGATTCAGACTGGCCTGTACGTTCACCCGCTGCAACTCGGCCAGGGCCTGAGGGCCGTTGATTGGCCCCCGATGGGCCAGCGCGGCCAGATGCACCACCACCGAACGGCCGACAAGGGCCGCCTGCCAATCGGTGTCCGGGCCGATATCGCCCACCACCACGCCGCGCTGACCGGTCTTGTCCGCCGCTGGCCTGCGCAGGGCACAGCGGGGGGCAAGCCCGCGTTGGCTGGCCTCGGCCTCCAGGGCCTGGCCAATAAAGCCGGTGGAACCGGTCAGGAGCAATCCCATCAGAACAATCCGGCCCTGTTCAATTCGGCCCTCTCCTCGAACTGGTGAGGAATCAAGAAAAACCGGATTCTAGCAGCTTGCAGTCCGCGCTGCGGAGATAGATGGCCAATCCAGTAGTAACCCCAACCAGTAGCCGGATCCCCCGGCAATCTCCAGCTTTATATCGACGGGGTTGGGGTTTATCATCGCGCCTTGGTGTAAATACTCAGCAACCGGGAGGTTTAGATGCAAACACGCAAGGTCGATGTGGCGATTATTGGCTCCGGCAGCGCCGGACTCTATGCCCTGAGCAAGGTCAGGCCCTCGGGCAAGTCCTGGGTGCTGATCAACGGTGGCCATACCGGCACCACCTGCGCCCGGGTCGGCTGCATGCCCTCCAAGGTGCTGATCCAGATCGCCGAAGACCTGCAGCGCCAGGGCATCTTTGGCCGCTATGGCTTCGAGGCGGCTGGGGTCGATGTGGACATCGCCGAGGCCCTGGACCATGTGCGCGACCTGCGCGACACCTTTGTCGAGCGGGTGCGCAGCAACAGCACCGACAACATGGATGCCGAGCACTTCATCCCCCAGTACGCCCGCTTTGTCGGCCCCAACCGGCTGGAGCTGGAGGACGGCAGCCAGATCGAGGCCGACAGCGTGATCATCGCCACCGGCTCCACCCCGGTCATCCCCGCGCCCTGGCAGGCCTTTGGTGATCGGGTACTGACCACCGAGGAGCTGTTCGAGCAGGAAGAGCTGCCCGCCTCCCTGGCGGTCATCGGCCTGGGCGCCATCGGCCTGGAGATGGGCCAGGCGCTGAGCCACCTGGGCGTCGAGGTCACCGGCATCGACCAGCTAGAGAGCATCGGTGGCAGTCGAGACCCCGAGGTCAACCGCACGGCCATCGAGATCATCGGCAAGGAATTCCCCCTCTGGCTGGGGCAACCGGCCCAGGTCAGCCAGGAGGCGGACGGTCGGCTCCGGGTCAGCGCCGGGGAACAGACAGTGGTAGTGGACAAGATCCTCGCCAGCCTCGGCCGTCAACCCAACCTGGAGCGGCTCAATCTGCAGGTGCTGGGGCTGGAGCGGGACGAACGCGGCATCCCCCGCTACAACCCGCAGACCATGCAGGTGGGCGATCTGCCGCTGTTTATCGCCGGTGATGTCAACGGTGTGCGCAACCTGCTGCACGAGGCCGGTGACGAGGGCCGCATTGCCGGTCTCAACGCCAGCGCCGAGCGCATCAGCGCCTTCCGCCGCAAGACCCCACTGAACATCACCTTCTGCAATCCCAACATCTGCCAGACCGGCCTGAGCTGGGACGAGCTGGATCAGGAGCAGACGGTGATCGGCGAGGTCAAGTTCGGCCCCGTGGGTCGGGCCATGATCATGGGCAAGAACAAGGGCCTGCTGCGGGTCTATGCCGATAAGCACAGCGGACGCCTGTTGGGCGCCGAGATGGTCTGCGTCAAGGGCGAGAACCTGGCCCATCTGCTGGCCTGGTGCATCCAGCAGGGCCTGGGCGTTGGGGATCTGCTGCGCATGCCCTTCTATCACCCGGTGATCGAAGAGGCCCTGCAGGCCGCCCTGTACGACGCCTATGCCAAGATCGAAAGCAAAAACCCCGGCCCCATCACCGAACTGGTACCGCTGTGAGCCATCAGTCAGACTTCGGGACTCGGTTGTTTCTCGGTGCAAGGCTGTTGCTTACCCCGGATTCAGCTTCGCTGCATCCGGGCTACGGGTTGGTTGATTAACCCATGAACCTGCTACTGGCCGTCCTGACCCCCTTTGCCGGTGCCCTGCTGGTGGCCTGGGTCGGCCGTTTTGGCCGGGCGGCCACGGCCTGGGCGGCGGCGGGCGTGGCCCTGACCGCCCTGGCCTGGCTGGCACCGCTGCTGACCGGCCCCTTTGCCGGGGTGACCCTGATCCACCGCATCCCCTGGATGCCCGCCGCCGGGCTGGACCTGGCCTTTCGCCTGGACGGCCTGGGCCTGCTGTTCGCCCTGCTGATCCTGGGCATTGGCCTGCTGGTAATCTTCTACGCCCTCTACTACCTGTCCGAACGCGACAGCCTGACCCGGCTCTATGCCTACCTGCTGCTGTTCATGGGCTCCATGCTCGGCGTGGTGCTGGCGGAGAATCTGATCCTGCTGCTGATCTTCTGGGAGCTGACCAGCCTGTCGTCCTTTTTGCTGATTGGCTATTGGCGGCAGCGGCAGGATGCCCGGCGCGGGGCGCGCATGGCCCTGACCGTCACCGGCGCCGGGGGCCTGGCCCTGCTGGCCGGTTTTATCCTGCTCGGGGAGATGGTCGGCAGCTATGATTTGTCCGTGGTGCTGGCCCATGGCGAGCTTATCCGCGGCCATGACAACTATCTGCCCATGCTACTGCTGGTGTTGCTTGGGGCCTTTACCAAATCAGCCCAGTTTCCGTTTCATTTCTGGCTGCCCCATGCGATGGCGGCACCCACCCCGGTATCCTCCTATCTGCACTCGGCGACCATGGTCAAGGCCGGGGTATTTCTGCTGGCGCGGCTGTTTCCGGCCCTGTCCGGCACCGATGCCTGGACCTACCTGGTGGGCGGCGTGGGCGTGGCCACCCTGCTGGTGGGCGCGGTCATTGCCCTTTTCAAGCACGACCTCAAGGGCCTGCTGGCCTACTCCACCATCAGCCACCTGGGCCTGATCACCGCCCTGTTCGGCATAGGCACGCCCCTGGCGGCGGTGGCCGGGGTGTTTCATATCATCAATCACGCCACCTTCAAGGCCGGCCTGTTCATGGCCGCCGGCATCATCGACCACGAATGCGGCACCCGCGACATGCGCCGCATCAACGGCCTCTGGCACTACATGCCCCACACCGCCACCCTGGCCATGGTGGCGGCGGCGGCCATGGCCGGGGTGCCCCTGTTCAACGGCTTCCTGTCCAAGGAGATGTTCTTTGTCGAGGCCCTGGGCCAGGATGTGGCGATCCACTTCGGCGGCCTGCTGCCCCTGGCGGTGACCCTGGCCGGTATCTTTGCCGTGGCCTATTCCCTGCGCTTTATCCACGATGTCTTCTTCAACGGCGATCCCATCGACCTGCCCAAAACCCCGCACGAGCCACCGCGCTGGATGAAGGTGCCGGTGGAGATCCTGGTGGCCATCTGTCTGCTGGTGGGCATATTCCCGGCGCAGACGGTGGAGCCGTTGCTGGCGGTGGCCGCCAGCGGGGTACTGCAGGGGCCGCTGCCGGAGCACGATCTGGCCCTCTGGCACGGCTTCAGCCTGGCCCTGCTGATGAGCTTGGTGGCCCTGGCCGGTGGTGCCCTGCTCTACCTCAAGCGCAAGCCCCTGTTCGCCTTCCAGGCCAGCCGCCGCTGGCCCGATACCAAACGCCTGTTCGACTGGAAGATGGGGCGCCTGCTCTGGCTCGCCCGCAGCCTGACCCAGTGGCTGGAGAACGGCTCCCTGCAGCGTCAGGTGCTGATCCTGGTGCTCAGCGCCATCGCCCTGGGCACGACCGGCATGGCCCTGGTGGACATGCCCCTGACCGGCACCCGCCCGCCCATGCCCCTGGATGGGGTCAGCCTGATTGCCGGGCTGGTGTTGATCAGCGCCACCCTGGCCACCGCCTGGCTGCACCGCGAGCGTCTCACCGCCCTGATCCTGATCGGCGCCGTGGGCCTGGTGGTCTCCCTCATCTTCGTCAAGTTCTCCGCCCCGGACCTGGCCCTGACCCAGCTCTCCGTGGAAATCGTCACCATTGTCCTGCTCATGCTGGCGCTTTATTTCCTGCCCCAGCAGGGCCATGCCGATTCGTGCAGCCCCCATCGCCTGCGCGACCTGCTCGTCGGCCTGCTGGCCGGTGCCGGGGTGGGCAGCCTGGCCTGGGCGGCGATGACCCGGCCGCTGGACTCCATCAGCGGCTTCTTCCTGGACAACAGCGTTTCCGGCGGCGGTGGCACCAATGTGGTGAACGTGATCCTGGTGGATTTTCGCGGCTTCGATACCTTTGGCGAGATCAGCGTGCTGGCCCTGGCGGCGCTGGGTATCTACGCCATGCTCCATGGTCTGCAACTGCCCGCGCCCCGGCATGACCTGCACGGCCGCCCCTGGGATCGAGACATCCACCCGATGATCCTCTCCACCTTCGCCCGGCTGCTGCTGCCCCTGGCGCTGATGGTGTCCATCTATATCTTCCTGCGCGGCCATAACCTGCCCGGCGGCGGCTTCATCGCCGGGCTGATCACCGCCGTGGCCCTGATCAGCCAATACCTGGCCAACGGCGTCAGCTGGACCCACAGCCGCCTGCCCGCCCGTACTCACCCCATCATCCTCGCCGGGCTGGTCATGGCGCTGGCCACCGGCCTGGCCAGCTGGCTGTTTGGCCGACCCTTCCTGACCTCCGCCTTCGGCCATTTCAAGCTGCCCCTGATCGGTGAATTCGAGCTGGCCTCGGCCATGGCCTTCGACCTGGGGGTCTATCTGGTGGTGGTGGGCTCTACCCTGCTGATCCTGATCAATCTGGGCCTGATCCACCGCGCCAGTCACCACGAGGAGAACCCCTGATGGAGGCCCTGCTCGCCCTCTGCATTGGCCTGCTCACCGCCTGCGGGGTCTATTTGGCCCTGCGCGGGCGCACCTTCTCCCTGGTGCTGGGCCTGACTCTGATCTCCTACGCCGTCAACCTGTTTCTGTTTGCCATGGGCCGCCTGACCCTGGGCCAACCGCCGGTGATCGACGGCTCCGGCCAGCATGCCGACCCCCTGCCCCAGGCCCTGGTGCTCACCGCCATCGTTATCGGCTTTGCCATGACCGCCTTCGTCATCATGCTGGCGATCAAGGCCAAGGCCGAGCTGGGCAACGACCATGTCGATGGCCTGTCAGACAAGGACGCCCATGACTGATCATCTGCCCATTCTGCCGGTACTCATCCCCTTTCTCGCCGGGCTCCTGCTACTGGCGCTGCACGATCGTCCCCTGGCCCTGCGCCGAGGCCTGGGTCTGGCCGCCCTGGTGCTGCAGATCGGCGCCAGCCTGGTCCTGCTGCAGGCGGTGGCCGGGGGCGACATCCTGGTCTATCGCCTGGGCGACTGGGCCGCCCCCTGGGGCATAGTGCTGGTGGCCGACCGCCTGGCTGCCTGGATGGTGCTGATCACCAACCTGCTCGCCCTGTTTGCCCTGGTCCAGGCCAGCGCTGGCCTGGACCTCCGGGGCCGCCACTTTCATGTCCTGTTCCAGATGCAGCTGTTCGGCCTGGCCGGGGCCTTTCTCACCGGTGACCTGTTCAATCTGTTCGTCTTTTTCGAGATCCTGCTGCTCGCCTCCTATGGCCTGCTGCTGCACGGCGGCGGCGCGCAGCGGGTCAAGGCCGGGCTGCACTATGTGGTGCTCAATCTGCTCGGCTCCAGCCTGTTCCTGCTCGCCGCTGGACTGCTCTACGCCAGCCTGGGCAGCCTCAACATGGCCGATCTGGCGCAGCGCTCGGCCAGCGTCGCGCCGGAGAATCTGGGCCTGGCCCGCGCCGGGGGCCTGCTGCTGCTCGGCGTGTTCGCCCTCAAGGCGGCGCTGCTGCCGCTGCATCTCTGGCTGCCGGCCGCCTATGCCAATGCCCCGGCAGCGGTGGCGGCCCTGTTCGCCATCATGACCAAGGTCGGTGCCTACGCCATAGTGCGCAGCCATACCCTGCTGTTTGGCGCGGACGCCGGCCCCCTGGCGAATCTGTTCGAGCCCTGGCTGATACCCCTGGCCCTGGCCAGCCTGCCCCTGGCCGCCCTGGGGGCGCTGGCGGTGCGCAGCCTGGGGCGGCTCACCGCCTATCTGGTGATCCTCTCCCTGGGCAATCTGCTGCTGGCCTTCAGCCTGGGCCAGGCGGGCATTGCCGCCGGGCTCTATTATCTGCCCCACAGTACCTTTGCCGCCGCCCTTCTGTTCCTGCTGGGAGAGGCCATTGCCCGCCGCCGTCCGTTCAGCGCTGATCGCCTGCGGGTGGATGCGGACATGCCCAACCTGCCGCTGTGGGGCGGGCTGTTCTTTCTCGCTGCCGTCATCATGGCCGGGCTGCCGCCGTTTTCCGGCTTTCTTGGCAAGTTCCTGCTGCTGCGCGCCGCCAGCGGCCATGACGCCATGATCTGGATCTGGGCTCTGGTGCTGATCTCGGCCCTGCTCGCCATCATCGCCCTGGCCCGCGCCGGTAGCCGCCTGTTCTTCCAGACCAGCGTGACAGAAGGCCGCGCCCTGGCCGGTACCCTTCCCGGATCGGCGGCCTCCGTTCATGAACTGGTCGCCCTGTTCGGCCTGTTCGGGCTGATCCTGCTACTGACCCTGCTGGCCGGCCCGGCGCTGGAGTTCACCCAGGCCACGGCGGAGCAACTGCTGCAACCGGCGCTCTACCGCGACGCCATACTCAACCCCGCCCCTGTGCACAGCCCTGGAACCGCGCCATGAACCGCTGGCTGCCCCATCCCAGCTTCACCCTGCTGCTGACCTTGGTCTGGCTGTTGCTGCAAAACAGCTTCGCCCCCGGTCATATACTGCTGGGGCTGCTGCTGGGCTGGGCCATACCCCGCTTCACCCTGGCCTTCTGGCCAGACCGGGTCGAGGTACACAGGCCCCTGCTGTTGCTGCGCTTTATCGGCGTCTTTCTGTACGATGTGTTGGCGGCGAATCTCAATGTGGCGCGGCTGATCCTGCTGCAACGGCCACAACGGCTGCGCCCGGCCTTTGTCCCCGTGGCCCTGGACCTAAACGACGAGCTGGCCATCAGCATCCTGGCCAATGTCATCTGCCTGACCCCAGGCACGGTCTCGGCGCAACTGAGCGAGGACCGCCGCAGCCTGCTGGTGCACGCCCTGGACGTGGCCGACACCCAGGCCCTGGCCGCCACCATCAAGGCCCGTTACGAGGCCCCGCTGAAGGAGATCTTCCAATGCTGAACCTGGCCCTGATCATCGCCTTTGCCCTGGTTGCCGCCGCCCTGGCCCTGAGCCTGTACCGCCTGCTGCGCGGCCCCTCGGCACCGGATCGCATCCTTGCCCTGGACACCCTCTACATCAACAGCATCGCCCTGCTGGTGCTGCTCGGCATCCAGCTGGCCAGCCCGCTTTACTTCGAGGCGGCCCTGCTGATCGCCCTGATGGGCTTTGTCGGCACGGTGGCCCTGTGCAAATACCTGCTGCGCGGAGACATCATCGAATGAACCCCATCCTGGAGGCGGCCCTGGCCCTGCTGGTACTGGCCGGTGCCCTGTTCACTTTTGTCGGCTCTTTCGGCCTGGTGCGGCTGGGGGATTTCTACACCCGCCTGCACGCCCCCACCAAGGCCACCACCCTGGGGGTGGGCAGCCTGCTGATCGCCTCGGCGCTGTTCTTCAGCACCCAGCAGGCCGGCCTGAGCCTGCACGAGATCCTGGTCAGCCTGTTTCTGTTCATCACCGCCCCGGTCTCCGCCCACCTGCTCTCCAAGGCCGCCCGGCACCAGCAACTGCCCTCCCTGGCGGCCCTGCCGGAAGAAGAGGCCAAGGGCCGCAAGGGAGACTAAGCGCGGACCTCCCAACCATGGCGTCGATTCAAGCCGTTCGGTAATTGCTCAGGCCGTTAAGCCCCTCGCCCTGGGGAGATGAGTTGGGTAAGGGGGCGGAGTTACGCCGTTCGCTTCGGCTACGCTCAGCGAACGGCTTGATTAGTCAGGCACAAAGCGCATCACCTTGCCGTTGATGCAGTAGCGCTTGCCGGTGGGTGGCGGGCCGTCGCTGAACACATGGCCCAGATGGATGCCGGAGCTTTTGCTGCGCACCTCGGTGCGCGCCATGCCGTGGCTGCTGTCCTCATGCAGGGTCACCGCGCCCTCGATGGGCTGAAAGAAGCTGGGCCAGCCGGAACCGCTGTCGAACTTGCTGTCGCTGCGGAACAGGGCCGCGCCGGTGACCGGATCGACATAGGTGCCGGGCTTTTTGTTGTCCAGCAGGGAGCCGGTGAAGGGCCGCTCGGTACCGCTCTGGTAGGCGATGCGCCGCTCCTCATCGCTCAGCACCGCATAGCCCAACCAGCGCCAGAAGCCGTCCCGATCACCGTTGTAGCCGGTATGACGCTCCCGTTCCTGGCCCTGATCGAACAGGACGATGGTAGGCGTGGCCCAGAGCGGGTCCTTGATCCGCCAGCCCTTGGGGGCCAGGGGCGAGAGGCTGGTGGTGATGGGGGTGGGGGCCTGCCAGCCCTGCAGGATCTCCTGGCGGAACAGCTCGCAGAAGGGGCAGTGCTCGGACTCGAACACCACCAGCTGCAGGCCTTGAGACAGGCTGGCACCATCCAGGGGACGAATCTCGGCGCTCTGCGCCCGATCCACGCCGGAGGGGAACTTGACCCCGGTGCCACCCAGACCGCAGTAACCGCGTGGATTCTTCAGCAGATAGTCCTGATGGTAATCCTCCGCCGGATAAAATCTATCCAGCGCGGCAATCTCGGTGGTGATGGTGCCAAAACCCGCCTTTGTCAGTGCCTGCTGGAACACCGAGCAAGTCATTTCCGCCGTCCGTTGCTGAGCCTCGGAGTTGAAGTAGATGACGCTGCGGTAATTGGAGCCACGGTCATTGCCCTGACGATCGCCCTGGGTGGGGTCATGATTCTCCCAGAAGCCAACCAGCACCTGCTCCAGGGAGGTCTGGGCCGGGTCGAAGGTCACCTTGACCACCTCGGCGTGATTGCGCACCCCGGCCTTGCCCTCGGCCGCCAGCACCTGCTCGTAGGTCGGGTCAGGAAAACTACCGCCGGCATAGCCGCTGATGGCATCCACCACCCCAGGCAGGGCTGCCATGCGCTTCTCCGCCCCCCAGAAGCAGCCCATGCCGACCACAATGGACTCCAACCCCTCGGCAGTGGCCCCGTCCGCAGCGGCCTGGGCGTTCATGAGCGGCCCCCGGCCCCAGCCCAGCCAGGCCAGCAGGGTGATCGTGGCACAAAAGATAAGGGCAACACGCATGATCTCAAACCTCTCATAAGAACCTCTGTGGTGAGCGGCCAGCGGCCAACCCTCAGCCGTCAGCCTGGAAACTCCGAGCGCTGGCTGGGAGGAGGCCCGTTGGGGCCCTAATCACTCTGCGTCCTCTGCGTCCCTCCTTTGCCTTCGGCCAGGGGCCCGGTCTGACAGGTTTAACTCTGGCAGCTCCGGCATCCGCCAGCAACCCCACAGTTGACCGGCATTTGCGCCGCCAGCGGGGCAGATTGGCCAGGCAATTCAGGCGGGAATTGCGGGAAATGACGTAAATCAATTCGCCCGCTGGCGGCTTGGATTAGATTACCCCGTCCCACAGACCATGGTGAACTCACGATATGCGTACCCCAGCCATTACCCCAGTCATTACCCTGGTATTTCTGCTGACAGGCCCGGCCCTGGCGATTGATCTGGAAAACGGGCAGGACATCAATGATGTCTGCGCCGGCTGCCATGGCGAATTCGGCCAGGGCGGCGGCGATAGCGAATACCCGCGTCTGGCGGGTATGCCGGCCGAGTTCATCGCCAAGCAGCTGCACCTGTTCCGCGACCGCTCCCGGCCCAACATGGCCATGGTGGAATACATCGACGAACGCCAGATGCCCGACGAGGACATACGCGATGTCTCCCACTATCTGGCCGGCATCACCCTCAAGACCAAGCTGCCGCCGGTGGATGAAAACGCCCCGGACTTTGACGCCTACGCCCGCCTCAAGGCCTCCAAACAGCTGATGCAGATCCCTCGTGCGGAAGGTGACGTGGAAAGGGGCGAGCAGCTCTATCGCAAGGAATGCGGCTCCTGCCATGGCGACCAAGGCTGGGGCGACAACGAAAAGGCCGTGCCCCAGCTGGCCGGCCAGTTCACCGACTACCTCTGGCGACAGGTGGAGAAATACCGCAACAAGGTACGCATCCACGACGAAACCGACCCGGACTACGAACTGCTCAACGACTTTCGCGATGACCAACTCAAGGACATCTTCGCCTACCTCTCCATAGTGGACGACTGACCCCCTGCATCGGCCGGGTTGGATGGGGCAGCCGCCTCCCGGCTGCCCCACAGGACAGGCAGCGGCTGGATGGCGTAAAATCAGGCCCTCGCCGGAGAAGGCAGCTTTGCGCCTGACCCGGCGTCAGAGGTAATCTGTGCCGAATCCGGCCAAGATCCAATCCAGCCACGGGAACCTCAGCGTGAACCTGCCCCCGCTCCATGACTTCAGCCTGATGCTGCTGATCAACGCCGCCCTGCTGCTGGGCCTGACCCAGTTGCTGGACCTGCTGCTGGCACGCCGGGGCATCGACTGGTCGGGCCGTCCGGGCTGGCTGACCGGGCTGGGTCTGGGGCTGATCGGCCTGTTGCTGATGCAGACCACGGCGGTATTCACGCCGGGCATACTGATCGACGCCCGCTATGTACTGCTCTCCCTCAGCGGCCTCTTTCTCGGCCCCCTGCCCAGCCTCATCGCCACCCTGATGTTGGCCAGCTTCCGCGCCTGGCTGGGGGGTGACGCCGCCCTCACCGGGGTCATCGCCATCTTCGGCGCCTGGCTGCTCGGCCTGCTCTGGCGGCGGCGCTATGTCAGCCAATTCGAACGCCTGACCTGGCGCTCCCTGCTCGGCCTGGGGCTGGCGGTACACCTGCTGATGCTGGCCCTGATGCTGCTCATGCCCTGGGCGCTGGCCTGGCAGACCCTGCGCGAGATCAGCCTGCCGGTGCTGCTGATCCACCCGCCACTGACCCTGGTCCTGGGGCTTTTGCTGCAGGAACGCTGGCAGCGCCAGATCGATCTGACCCAGCTGCGCGAGCGCGAGCAGCGCTACCACGGCCTGTTTGACAACAACCACGCCATGATGCTGATCATCGACCCGGACAAGGGCCGGATACTGGACGCCAACCCCGCCGCCACCGCCTACTACGGCTGGAGTCTGGAGCAGCTCAGGGGGATGCGGATAACGGACATCAATTGCCTGTCGGCAGAGCAGATCCAGCAGGAAATGGCCAAGGCACGCCGCGCTGAACGCCAGTATTTTGAGTTCCAGCACCGCCGCGCCGACGGCTCGGTGCGCGATGTGGAGGTGTTCAGCGGGGTCATACCCCTGCAGGGCAAGGACTATCTGTACTCCATCATCCACGACGTCAGCGCACGCAAGCAGGCTCAGGCCGAGCTGCTGGCCCTGCAGGAGCAACGCCACCGGGAACAGGCCGAGGCCCTGCGGCAACAGCTGCAGGCCCAGCAGCGCCTGGAGCTGGCGCTTGAGGAGGCGGAACAAGGCAATGCCGAGCTGCAACGCTTCAACCGCGCCATGGTCGGCCGTGAGCTGGAGATGATTCGTCTCAAGCAAGAAGTCAACCAGCTCAGCCAAGAGTTGGGCCACGCCGAGCCCTATGATTTAAGCTTCGCCGAATCGGCCAAGACCGAGGGGGCAGCGCCGGGGGATCAACCCAGGTAAGGACGCAGAGGACGATGAGAAGCGCAGAGTGTTACTGTCTCTCGTTCCCACGCGCTGCGTGGGAACGAGAAAAGGGCTTGTGTAGCTCACAGGCATCTGCCCAGAGACAATCCCGGATTCCGTTACACCCCATATATGGACCCACTCCGTTTTGCAAGGCATCGTTTCATCATTGGCAAGAAAAAGGTTGCTGTCATCCGGGATACTTCCTCCTCATTCTTCTCTGCGTCCTTTGCGCTTCTTTGCGTCCTCTGCGTCCCATCGATTACTCTCGTTCCCACGCGCTGCGTGGGAATGCAGCACCTCCGCGCTGCGGAGGCGAGGTTCCGCAGCGCGGAACTTCGGTGTTCCCACGCGGCGCGTGGGAATGAGAAAAATACATGGGTAATCAGCTTGATGTTTCTCTGTGACCTCTGTGGCTCCGTGGCTAAATACTCGCATTAAAATGAACCGACCCCTGCTCGCATTCGCCGTTGTGATCAGCCTGCTGCTGGCCGTGCTGGCTGGGCTCTGGTGGGCGGGTCAGCCGCACCAGCGCCAGGTGCGGGTCGGCTTTTATGAGAACCCGCCCAAGCTCTATACCAACCCCGCTGGCCAGCCGGCCGGGTTTTTCATCGAGCTGCTGCAGACCATGGCCCAGGCCGAGGGTTGGCGGCTGGACTATGCGCCCTGCACCTGGAATGCCTGTCTGGAGCAATTGCAGCGCGGTGAGATCGATCTGATGCCGGATGTGGCCTTCTCCGAGGAACGCGCCCGGCAGATGGACTTTCACCAGATCTCGGTGGCCAGTTCCTGGTCGCAGATCTACAGCCGTCCTGAGCTGAGCGTACAGCGCCTGGCCGACCTGGCCGAGCGCCGCGTGGCCCTGTTGCAGGGCGGCATACAGCAGCAATTCTTCCGCCGCCTGATGGCCAGCGAGGGCCACGCCTACAGCGAGATCGCCGTGGACTCCCTGCAGCAGGGCTATGCGGCGGTGGCCGAGGGCCGCGCCGATGCGGTGATCAGCAACAGCTTCTTCGCCGCCCACAACGGCAGCCGCTATCAGCTACGCGAAAGCCCCATCCTGTTCCTGCCCAGCAGCCTCTACTTCGCCAGCGCCAAGGGTCGGCAGACCGATCTGCTGGCGGCCATCGACCGCCATCTGGGTGCCTGGCGGCAGGATGCCGACTCCCCCTACTTCGACGCCCTGCGCCGCGCCATGGCCCTGCCGCCGGAGGTCTGGCTGCCGGACTGGGCGCGCTGGCTGCTCTGGGTGGGCGGGCTTGGCCTGCTCCTGCTCAGCCTGCTGGCCCTGCTGTTGCGCTGGCAGGTGGCCCAGCGCACCCGCGCCCTGCAGCGGACCAGTCAGGCCCTGCAAGAGGAGCGCAACAACCTGGAACAGCGCGTGAGCGAGCGCACCGCCGAGCTGCAGGCGGTGTTTGACTCCGCTAGCAGCGGCATAGTGCTGGCGCAACAGCGGCGCATTCGGCGCGGCAACCGGCGTCTCGATGAGCTGTTTGGCCAGCCCGTCGGCAGCCAGATCGGCCAGAGCACGCGCATCTGGTATCCGGATACGGCCAGCTTCGAGGCCTTTGGCCAGGCCGCCTACCCGCTGATCGATCGGGGCCAGACCTACAGCCAGGAGCTGCAACTGCAAAGGGCCGATGGCCAGCGGTTCTGGGCGCGTATCTCGGTACGCGCCATCTGCCCCGGCGATCTGGAGCAAGGGGTGGTGGGCATCATCGATGACATCAGTGCCGAGCGGGCCGCCCGCGAGGAGCTGCTGGCGGCCAAGGCCGAGGCCGAGGCCGCCACCCAGATGAAGTCCGACTTCCTGGCCAATATGAGCCATGAGATCCGCACGCCGATGAACGCCATTCTCGGCATGCTTTATCTGGCCCTGCGCCATCCGGACCTTGATCCCCTGCTGCGGGATCACCTGAACAAGGCGCAGAGTTCGGCGCGCCTGCTGCTGGGGCTGATCAACGACATCCTGGACCTGTCCCGCATCGAGGCGGGCAAGCTGCAGCTGGAGTCGGTGGAATTCAGCCTGGAGGAACTGCTGGAACCGCTGGCGGACAACATCGGCTATCAGGCCGAGCGCAAGGGGGTGGAGTTTCTCATCCGCCACGACATCCAGCTGCCCAGCCGTCTGATCGGCGATCCCCTGCGCCTGGGGCAGGTGCTGCTCAACCTCTGCGGCAATGCGCTGAAGTTCACCGAACAGGGCGAGATCGAGCTGAACTTTCAGCCTCTGAATCGAGCAGATCAGCAGGATGACGGCCAGCTGGAGCTGAAGATCTGCGTACGCGATACCGGCATCGGCATGGACGCCGAGGTGCGCCAGCGCCTGTTCGAAAAATTCAGCCAGGGCGATGCCAGCACCACCCGCCGCTACGGCGGCAGCGGCCTGGGGCTGGCCATCAGCCGTAATCTGGTGGAATTGATGGGCGGCCAGCTCTGGCTGGAGCGCTCCGAACCGGGTCAGGGCAGCACCCTGTGCTTCAGTTGTCGGCTGGGGGTGGCCGCGCAGAGCCCCAGCAGCCAGCAGCGCCTGACCCAGGGCGCGGGGCCGCTGCTCAAGGGCATCCGCGCCCTGGTGGTGGACGACAACCGCGTCTCGCGGGAGATCCTCGCCGAGATGCTGAGCGCCTTCCAACTACAGGTGGAGCTGGCGGAAAACGGCCAGGCCGCCCTGGCGCGCCTGAAGGACCCGAGTCGGCCCCGGCCAGACCTGCTGCTGTTGGACTGGCGCATGCCCGATATCAATGGCGATCAGGTATTACACCAGCTGCGCAATCACGGAGCCGCCCTGCCCAAGGTCATCATGATCACCGCCTATGGCCGCGACGATGTGCTGCAGCGGGCCGAACGCAGCGGGGTGGACGGTTTTCTGGTCAAGCCCGTCTCCCCCTCTGCCCTGTTGGATCAGATCCTCGGCGTGCTCGGCCGCGCCCGCCTGCCCACACCAACCCCGCTCAGCCCAGCGGACGAGGGCAAGCCACTGGCCGGTCTGCGCCTGCTGCTGGTGGAGGATAACGAGATCAACCGCGAATTCGCCCTCAGCCTGCTGCAATCCCAGGGGGCCGAGGTGATCAGCGTGGAGAACGGCGTCGAGGCCCTAACGGCGGTGCAAGGGCAGGCATTCGCCGCCGTGCTGATGGACATACAGATGCCGCTGATGGATGGTCTGGAGGCCAGCCGACGTATCCGCGCCCTGGCCGAGCAGCCGCAGTGGGCCCATCTGCGCCGACTGCCCATCATCGCCATGACCGCCCTGGCCATGGGCAAGGACCTGGAGGCCAGCCGCGCCGCCGGCATGGACGACCACATCTGCAAGCCCATAGACCCGGACCTGCTGCTGCGCCGCTTGGTTTATTGGACCCAGGGGCAAGAGGAATCCACGCCGGGCTCACGGGACGCCGAGGCCGCCCCGGCCCCAGCCGTCCCGCCGCCTGAAACCCGCCTGCCTGCCGACCTGGGCCAACTGCGCCAGATCGACGCCGCCGCCGGGATACGCCGCATGGGCGGCCAGGTCGCCGCCTACCGCCGCCAGTTGCAGCGCTTCGTCCAGCACTATGCCGATGCCGATGCCCAGCTAGACCAGCTCCTGCGGCAAGGCCCCGACACCGCAGAGCCCTATTGCCACGGCCTCAAGGGAGTAGCGGCCAATCTCGGAGCCCTGGCGCTGTCCGACAGCCTCACCACCCTGGACGGCCTGCTCCGGGCCGGTCGGATGCCAAGCCCAGAGCTGATCAGGCAATGGCAGCAGCAACTGCGGGCCTTGCTCGACGAAATCCGGCAGCTGGACCCAAGCGACAGCCCAACGCCTGAGGGTGCCATCGCCCCCCTGCCCGCCCCGGCTTTACAGGCGTTGCTGGAACAGCTGCAACAGGCCCTGGAGCGCGACATCGGTCAGGTGCAGCCGCTGCTGCAACAGCTCCAGCCCGGCCTGCAACGCAGCCCCCAGGCCGAGATCTGGGCCGAGCTGCAACAACAGCTCGACCGCTTCGAGCTGAACGCCGCCCGCGCCAGCCTGGCGCAACTGCGCCAACAGCTGGACCAGGGATCGGTCTAAAGGCCGGACAAAGGACGCAGAGGGCGCAAAGCAGCGCGGAGATCGCCGAGTTGAGGAAGTGCGGAGCGCTGGTGGGAGGGCCGCTTTGCTGCGCGATGCGGTCGCTTCACAGGTCGCCCAGCACAGCTGGCCTCCCACGCGGCGCAGGGCCACCCCGTGTTACTGTGAAACAACATGGCCGCCTGTCAATCTGGGAGTTCCGAGCCCCGGAAATTCCGATCTGATGCTCGGAGGGGCAAAGGTTAGGCGTAGCCCTGCCCAGCTGCAACCCCGGATTCCGCTGCGCTGCATCCGGGCTGGGATATGCGAGTGTCCCGTGAGGCACGACTGCAGGGCCACCGCCCCACACCTACCGCCCTTTGGGGCTAGGTGTGGGTTCATCGGCTTGGCATGACCTACATCCCTGTAGGCCCGATGCAGGAGGTTGGGCGACGCAGGATGCCAAAGCCGAGGATGCCGATAGGGACCGTTGCACTCCGGGTTAGGTCTTCCTCATTCTTCTCTGCGTCCTTTGCGCTTCTTTGCGTCCTCTGCGTCCCATTGATTAGAAATTCCGATCTGATGCTCGGAGGGGCAAAGGTTAGGCGTGGCCCTGCCCAGGGTGTCAGGGGACAGACCACGTTTTTTGTGGAGAACAAAATGACAGACAGAGCGCCGGGACAAGCTGGCGAGAGATTGGAGGCGCAAGCCCTCTGCCCGGTGAAGGTGTAGCGAACCGCCGGGACTCGACAGACATGCGGATGCCAGCCGGGGCCTGGCGTCAGCTGCTGGTCTCTTTGGGGGCGCTGGCCTGCAGGGGGTCGGCGGGCAGGCGGTCGGCCCCCCAGCTGTGGTATATCCGGTGTTTGACCCGGTGCAGTTCCTCGGCGCTCATGCGGGCCAACTCGCCGCTTTCTAGTGGGTCGTAGTGGAATATGTAGAGCCGAGAGGCGAACTGTTCAAAGGCAAGCGATGCCTCGCCAAAACGCTCGCCGCAGCCTGCGGTGCTGACCTCTACCCCATCGCCCCAATTCTGTCCGCTGTCGTTGTTCGGGTTGTAGAAATACACCCGCATTACCCCCTTGGGGTCCAGGGCTACGCGCAGGATGGTGATGGCGTGCCAGCCGACGAAGCGGGCCGCGCTGTCGGTAACGGCGATACCGGCGGGTTGGGGGTGGATCAGCGGTTGGTTGCCATTGTAATAGGGGTGGTAGCTGGCGTAAAAATGGCGCAGAAAATCATCCAGTTGATCCAGCTTGCCGGTTTCTACATCCACATTGATGCGAAAGCCCCGGCCCGACCACCAGCCGTGAAACTCCGGGTTGACCCAGCGGTGCGGGTCGCCTTCGCGGCCCAGGCAGCGCCGTCCCATTTCGGCGTAAATACGATCCAGATGGGGTACCACCAGCAGTGATACCGGATCCAGGTCCAGGGGCAGCTCTTTGGCCACGCCGGAGGCGCTCTCCCGCGAGGAAATCGGCTGACCCTCAAAGTGAATGATGATCTCATCATCGCGGGCGGCCCAGGCCACCATCTGCAGCAGATAGTCGGGGTCGTTGTAGGCCCACATGGACAAGGCCCGAGCTGACTGGCAAGTGGGGTTATTGCCCTGGCCGACACCCAGGGGTTGGCCCAGCATACAGAGCACGCCTTGCATCAACCAGGCGCGGGCCGAGGGCTCGGGGCCGAAGGCAAGGGTCAGGCGCTGTTGGCAGAAAGGCGAGATGGGCAGAGAGAGCTGGCGCCAGAGTGCCGGTGCCACGGGCGGTTGATACAAGATGCCCCGCTCCAGGAGTAGCGCCAGGCCGTAGATGGCTTGTGCGGTTTGGGGATGGATCACCTCTTTGATCATGGCGCGCACCAATTCGTTATAGCAGAGCAGGCAGTCACGGCCGGTGCTAGACAGCCCCAGGGCCTCGGAGATCAGGTGGTCGCTTTGCTCCAAAAGGTGCCGCAGTAGTACGCTGTGATAAGGCGAAACCAGGCCGGTATCGTGCATGGCCCGAGCGAAGCCAGTGGCCTCGTATTGCAGGGTGCCGGAATCCATGCTGGTCAGACGTTGGCGGTAGATTTCAACGCCGGGGTCTTCCCGGCAGGCCTGGGTGGCACCGTACAGGCTGCTGATCAGCCGGTCCGCTCCCTGGCCGCTGACCCCCAGATCGATATCCGGGTTGGCCTGGCAGATGGCGATCTGGGTAATCATCTGCTTGACGTTGTCCACCTGAATCGGCCGCTGTTGCAGTATGCGCCAGATCTCCTCGATCAGTTTGTCGATCACATGCTCGTAGCCGATGCGCTCAGCCAGGTGCCGAAACAGCTTGCGGGTCAGTAACGCCAGCTTGCCTTGCTGTTCCCGTTCGGCCTCGCTGGCCGCGCCGAACAGCAACGCCAGGTTGATGGCCAATACCTGGGTGAGATAATGATGAGCCTGTTCTGAGGACATGCCGGGGTGAAGGTAATCGCCTAGGGCGATGGCGAGCAGGCGCAGTTCACTCAAGGCCTCAATTATGACCGTGTCGGCATCCGGGCTTTTCAGCGAATAGCTGGTCAGGCTGGGAATCAGCGTCTGCGGTTGGGCCCAGTCCGAGCCCACAAACACCCCGGCCTGATCGAGCTGCCGGGCACGGGCCTCCACCCGGGCGCAGCCGCCCTCTTGCTGCATCAGTCGCCGTGCCGTGTTGAACACCCGGCGAATGCGGGTGATCTTGGCAAAGTCGCTGACCTCGGCCAGGGCGTGCAGTGCCTCGTCGAGCTTTTCCGACAGTCTATCCAGCTTGGCGCTGTCCTCTACCTCAGACTCAGTCAAGCGGCCTCCTCATGATCACGCAAACACCCCATCCGCAGGCCGTTCAAGCCAAAATGCCAGGAGCTTGTCGGGTTTAGGTGCCCGTAGCGAGCAAGGTGGGAAGGTCGGCCCAAATTTTCACGATTTTGAGGCGCACAGTGGACCTACGCAACGAAAAATCGGGGCCAATGTTTAAAACAATTCTAGGCCGTTCTTCCCACCGGCGCAGTAGGAGCATCCTAAATCCGACAGGCTCTTAGAGTGGAATTATGCCCTATAGACACCAGGGCTTACACATAGAAATCGAGCTCTTCCTGGTGCTTCAACAGGTCCCGCATGACGTGCGGGTCGGGGCCGAAAAAGTAGATCAGCCCCCAGTGGGTGCCGAAGGCGGTGCGCTTGGTCACGGTTTCTTCCAGTGGCGGGGTCAGTTCGTGCGACTCGAAGTACTCGTGGTCCTCGGTCTCTTCGGGTATCTCCAGCTTGCTGACCACCCGGCGGCGCGGATAGACCCCAAAACAGCCGGCCACGCCCTTGGCGTCCACTACCTCTTGCGGAAAAAAGCGGCTGATCTCTTCTTCGCTGGTTTTCGGGTCGAAGGACAGGATCAGTCCCTGATAGGCATTGAAACCATAGGCGCGCTCAAGTAGCTCGAACACCTTGAAACCGGGTGGGCGATAGGCCACCTCGCCGAAGTACATTTCACCATCGTTGGTGACAAAATACTCAGGGTGGACAAAACCAAACTCTATGTCAAAGGTCTTGATCAGTTTTTCAATCTGGGTCGTAATCTGGGCGCGGTACTGTTCCAGCTCGGGGGTGGCAGGCACAAACACCGAATACCCCAGGGTCACATATTCGGAGATGTTGAGAAAGCGGATTTTGCCGTTGTGAATCCAGGCCTCCACGGCAAATTCCCAGCCGTCCAGGTGGGATTCCATGAGTACCGGAAATTCCTCATCGGGAATCGAGTCCACCTCATCCGGGGTGCGGATCACCCGATGGCCCAGGCAACCGGCCTTGTCGAAGGCCTTGAGGTGGATCGGGTCGTTGGGGTCGCCGTCGAGTTTGAGCAGGGTTTGATTCACCCGCTTGAGAAACCGCACCACGTCCTCCTTGTCGTGGGCCTCCTCGAAAATGCCTACGCGGATACCCCCCAACTGGGCGCGTCGCTTCATCAACGCCTTATCGCGCAGCAACATGGCCTGGCCAAACAGACGGGGGTTGTCCAGCAATACCGAGTTGATGGCACCGGCCCACTCCACCGTTTCTTCGAACAGCGGGATGGCTACATCCACGCCCATATCCTGCAGGGTTTGCGCGATTTCCATGGAGCGGTCATTCAGCCGCTCGAAGTTCCAGGGCAGGTAGGGTATCTGGTGTTCCTGACAGTAGTCTGCGGCCCAATCGGGGGCCACCACAACATAGCGCCGATCAAAACGGTCAGCGGCTTCAATGGCATTCAGGCTCCAGCCCAGAAGTGCCACATAGCCTTTTTCGGGGTTTACATTTTTGTTTCTATTGTTACTCATAGGCAGGACCTTTTGCTGCGATTGGTTTTTCCAGAGTACACTTTTTCAGGCCTGTTGGCCAATCCGCGACCTGGTACGCCTACAAAACAAGGCGATATATATGTCACCAGCCAGCAACCCGCGTGCGCAATTACTCGTTGTCGATGATCAGCATGAAAACCTGCATCTGCTGATCGAGATCCTGCGCGATGAATTCGCCCTTCTGGCCGCCACCAGCGGCCAAAACAAAAGGACAGACACCTGCTTAAGATCACCGTGCATCGGGCTTTTGCCGTGCTGAATGGAAACTGCGCTGCAGTTGGAGGCGGTGAAGTCGGCATTGAGTTGTACACCTTGCGGAGAATTACTACAATTGTGGCAAGCACTTTATGAGGGAAATGCCATGACGACATCCACATCCATCCGCATCAACCAGACGCTTTACGATCAGGCGCGTAACGAGGCTGTTGCTGAGCACCGAACCATTGCTGGTCAGGTCGAATACTGGGCCAAGATCGGCCGTGCCGCACTAGACAACCCCGACCTGCCCGTCAGCTTCATTGCCGAATCACTGGCCTCAATGGCCGAGCCACGCGAGACGACCACTCCATTCGTACCCAAAAGCCGTCAGCAATGAGCTATCAGTTGGAGCAAACTCGACGCTTCGCTCGTGCCTACAAGAAGCTGCACGACAACGTCGCCGCCGATGTCGATACCGCAGCGGCGCAAGTTGCCAAAGACCCCTCTGTCGGCGAACGCAAAAAGGGGGATTTGGCGGATTTGTATGTCTATAAATTCCATAGCCAAAGCCAAGTGTATCTGCTGGGCTACACCGTCGATGACGACATACGTTTGGTCTTGCTCGAAGCCGTTGGCCCACACGAAAATTTCTATCGCAATCTCAAACGTTCGTAGTTCAAGACAAACAATAGCTTGTTTGTTGCGTCTGATCATCAGACATCCTGAGCTGGTGCGCGAACTTTCCCTTTCTTGGCGCGGGAACAGATTCAAGAGGCTTATAACTCGGGGATTGCCCCATACTTCGTTAGGATACAGACCCCCAACCAGAGAAACGGCCATGTCACCAGCCAGCAACCCGCGTGCGCAATTACTCGTTGTCGATGATCAGCATGAAAACCTGCATCTGCTGATTGAGATCCTGCGCGATGAATTCAGCCTGCTCGCCGCCACCAGCGGCAGCCAGGCCCTGCAGCTGGCCCATGCCCTGCCCCGGCCCGACCTGATCCTGCTGGATATCAAGATGCCGGAGATGGACGGCTATGCCGTGTTGGCCCAGCTCAGGGCCAGTGCCGAAACCCGCGATATCCCGGTGATCTTCGTCACCGCCCTGGCCGATCTGGCGGATGAGGCGCGAGGCTTTCAGCTGGGGGTGTCCGACTACATTGGCAAGCCGGTCAACCCCCTGCTGCTCAAACAGCGCATCCGCACCCAGCTGGAGCTGCGCCGCTACCGCCAAGACCCGCCCCGCCCGGCCAGCGCCGAGCCCCAGGGTACCGTGCCGCCGCTGCTGCTGCTGGTGGACGACCAGCCGGAGAATCTGCACCTGCTGATCGAGCAGCTGAAGCAGGACTACCGTCTGCTGGTGGCGCGCAACGGCGCCGAGGCCCTGGCCCAGCTGGAGGCCGGGCTGGACACCGGGCAGGCACCTGACCTGGTACTGCTGGATGTACTGATGCCGGAGATGGACGGCTTTGCCGTCTGCCGCCGCATCAAGGCCGGACCCTGGGCGCATATCCCGGTGATCTTCATCAGCGTGGTGGAGGCCACCGAGGACAAGGTCAAGAGCTTTGCCGCCGGGGCCGCCGACTATGTCACCAAGCCGTTTGAGATCGACGAGGTGCGCGCCCGCATCCGCACCCACCTGGAGCTGTCCCGTCTGCGTTTGCAGCTGCAGCGCCAGGTGGACCGGCGCACCCAGATGCTGGAGCAAAGCAGCGCCCGCTTCCAGCAGCTGTTCGAGGACTCGCCGGTGGCCATGGTGCTGATGAGCCCCGAGGGAGTCAATCTGGCGCAGAACCGCCGCTTCGAGCGCCTGTTTGGCTATCCCCAGGGGGAGATCTCACACCTCGACGACTGGTGGCGGCTGGCCTACCCGGACCCGGACTACCGGGCCGAGGTGCAGGCCTGCTGGCAGGAGCAGATCGGCCAGGCCGCGCTGCATGAAGGCGAGCTGTCCGGTGGCGAGTTTCGTGTTGCTTGCCGTGATGGCCAGGCGCGACTGATCCGCATGAGCGCCATGATCCTCAATGATGGCGTGCTCACCAGCTTCATCGATGTCACCGAGCAACGCGCCGCCGAGGCCGAGATACGCCAGCTCAACGCCCACCTGGAACAGCGCGTCGCCGAGCGCACCGCCGAGCTGCAGGCCATCAATCGGGAGCTGGACAGCTTCGCCTATGCCATCTCCCACGATCTGCGCGCCCCGCTGCGGGCGATCAGCGGCTTTGCCACCCAGCTGCAGGAAAAACACGCCGGGCAACTGCCCCCGTCCGGCCAGGATCTGCTGACGCGCATCGGCCAGGCCGGCACGCGCATGGGCCAGCTGATCGAGGCCTTGCTACAGCTATCGCGCCACAGCCGCGGGCCGCTGCATCCCCGCCTGCTGGACCTGTCCGCCCTGGCCCGGGAACAGCTGGCTGAACTGGCGGAGCAACAGCCCCAGCGCCAGGTGGAGCTGCAAATCCAGCCCGGTCTCCAGGTCTGGGCCGACCCCCAACTGTTCGGCTCGGTACTGGCCAACCTGCTGGACAATGCCTGGAAATACAGCGCCCGCAATCCCCAGGCCCGCATCCGCATCTATCTCCGCGCCGAGGCCGATGACGAGCACTGGATCTGCATCGAGGACAACGGCGTGGGGTTTGACATGGACCAGGCCGATGACCTCTACCAGCCCTTCCAGCGCCTGCACCCTCGGGACGAATTTCCCGGCATCGGCATTGGTCTGGCCACGGTACGGCGTATAATCCAGCGCCACGGCGGCCACTTGCAGGCCTGGAGCCAGCCCGGTCAGGGCAGCCGATTCTGTTTCCAGCTACCCCCGAGACCCACTGATGAAGGCTGACACCCCACTGCGCATCCTCTCCATCGAAGACTCGGAAGACGACTTTCTGCTGGTGCGACACAGCCTGGCTGCCCTGGACACGCCCCTGGAAATGCGCCGGGTAGATCGTCCCGAAGACCTGCGCCAGGCCCTGAAACAGCAACAATGGGACCTGCTGCTGACCGATTTCAGGGTGCCCGGCCTGCACATGCCGCAGAAGATCAGCGAGATCCGCCGGGAATATCCCGAACTGCCGCTGATTCTGGTCTCCGGCAGCATTGGCGAGGAGGCGGCGGTGGAACTGCTGCGCCAGGGTCTGACCGACTTCGTCCTCAAGGACCGCCTGGCACGCCTGCCCAGCGCCGTGCAGCGCGCCCTGGATGAAGTACGTGAACGTGCTCAGCGACACCAGGCCGAGGCAGACTATCTACGCAGACTCGAAGGCCTGCTGGAAGAGCAGCGCCTGGCGCGGTTGGCTGCCCTCAATCTGATGGAAGACGCCCTGGCGGCACGGCAACGGGCCGAAGCGGCCCAGGCTCGCCTGGATCTACAGGCGCGTCGCGCCGAGGCCCTGCTGCACTTGCCCCAACTGGCCGAGAGCCTGACCGAGACCGAGTTCATGCAACAGGGATTGGAACTGGCCGAGGACCTGACCCAAAGCCCCATCTCCTTCATCCACTTCGTCCACCAGGATGGCCAGAGCATCGAGCTGGTCACCTGGTCCCGGCGCACCCTGGCGCATTACTGCCAGGCCGCTCACCACAGCCACTACCCGGTCAGCCAAGCCGGTATCTGGGCCGATGCCCTGCGCCAACAGCGCCCGGTGGTGTGCAACGACTACGCCAATGCCGAGGGCAAGCACGGCCTGCCCGAGGGCCACGCCCAGCTGACCCGGCTGATCTCGGTGCCGGTGCTGGAACAGGGCCAGACACTGATGCTGATGGGAGTGGGCAACAAGCCCGAGCCCTATGCGGAGATCGATGTCGAGACCCTGCAACTGATCGCCAACGACATCTGGCAGCTGGTACAGCGGCGGCACAACCTGGCCAAGCTGAAAAAGCTCTCCAGCGCCCTGGAACAAAGCCCGGAGAGCATCATCATCACCGACACCCAGGGCCGCATCGAATACGTCAACGAGGCCTTTGTACGCATTACCGGCTACCCCCGTGAGGAAGTACTGGGGCGCGACCCCGAGCTGCTGAAATCGGGCAAGACACCCAGCGCCAACATCGCCGGCATGTGGCACCAACTGCAACTGGGGCAGACCTGGAAGGGTGAATTCGTCAACCGCCATCGCAATGGCCATGAGTTTGTCCACTTCGCCATCATCTCCCCCCTGCGTCAGCACGATGGCGAGATCAGCCACTACGTCAGCGTCCAAGAGGATATCACCGAAAAAAAGCGCTTGGCGGAGGAGCTGGACCTGCATCGCTATCATTTGTCCGAACTGGTGGAGCAGCGCACCCGAGAGCTGCGCCAGGCCCGCGAGCAGGCCGAGGCCGCGACCCGCGCCAAATCCGCCTTTCTGGCCAACATGAGCCACGAGATCCGCACCCCGCTCAATGCCATCCTGGGCATGACCCATCTGCTGCTGGAGGCCAGCCCGGATGGCGAACAGGGTCGCAGGCTGCGCATCATCGCCGACTCCGGCCAGCATTTGCTCAACCTGATCAACGACATCCTCGATCTGTCCAAGATCGACGCCGACAAGCTGGAGCTGGAGTCCATCCCCCTGCAACCCAGACTGATCCTCAACCAGGTCGCGGCCATGGTGCGCGAACCGCTCAAGGCCAAGGGGGTGGAGCTGAGCCTGGAGCACGCCGAGCTGCCCGGAGCGGTGCGCGGCGACCCTACGCGCATCACCCAGGCCCTGCTCAACCTGGCCAGTAACGCGGTCAAGTTCACCGACCAGGGCAGCGTACGCCTCAGTACGGAACTGCTGGAGGAACACCTGGATCGCCTGCTGCTGCGTTTTGCCGTGGAAGACAGTGGCATAGGCATAGACCCGGAGCAGCAAAAAAGGCTGTTCAGCACCTTCGTCCAGGCCGACAGCTCCACCACCCGCCGCTACGGCGGCACCGGTCTGGGCCTGGCCCTGGTGCGCCTGTTGAGCGAAAAGATGGGCGGCAGCGTGGGCCTGGAGAGTACCCCAGGCCGGGGCAGCCGGTTCTGGTTCGACCTGCCCCTGGAACGGATCGACCCGGAGCAGGAAACCGGTTCGACGGAAGCGGCCCAACGGCTGCTGGACAATGCCGATGACCTACTGCGCCAGCGGCACGGCCAGCGTCGTCTGCTGCTGGTGGAGGATGATCTGATCAACCAGGAGCTGGCCCTGGCCCTGCTGGAGGATACCGGCCTGCAGGTAGAGCTGGCCGACAATGGCCGCCAGGCCTTGCAGCTGATCGAAGGCGGCAAGGCCTTCGACATCGTACTGATGGATATGCAGATGCCGGAAATGGACGGCCTGGAGGCCACCCGGCGCATCCGTCAACTGCCCCAGGGGGCGGACCTGCCGATCCTGGCAATGACCGCCAACGCCTTCAGCGAGGACCGGCAACGCTGCCTGGAGGCCGGTATGAACGACTTCATCGTCAAACCCGTGGTTCCCGCACTGCTGTTCAACGGCCTGCTGCGCTGGCTGCCAAAGGATGGGACCGAAGATCAACAGTCCGCGCCCGCAAAGTCGGCAACCGACCCGAAGCCGTCCGTAGAGGCCGAAGACCCAGCCAAACTGCTCGATGGACTGAAACGGTTAGCGCAACTGCTTGAACGCAGCGATGCCAAGAGCAACAGCAAGCTGCAAGAATTGATGCCCAGCCTGAGGCGGGCCCTGGGAGAAGAGGCCGAGGAATTGGAAAACAAAGTGGAATCCTTCGACTACCCCGCCGCCCTCAATCAGCTAAGGCAACTGCTCCAACAGCTGGAACAGGGGGGGTCGCCAAAATAAGAAATAGTGTAAGTACTCAGGCCATTAGGCCTCTCACCCCTTTGAATAAACGACTGTAGGGATGCCTCAGGTGGAACAGCTGTGGAAACTACCTCAGCCCTTGGCGACCGATTATTGCCCCTAACCAAAGGGGGTTTAATGGGTAGAGGATTGACTTCCCCCTTTGCAAAGGGGGGAATTAGATGCTCTGTCCTTAGAGATGAGAGTGGGGGAGTAGTTACGAAATAGTCAGACTCACCGGGTGAAACTCGGCACCCCCCGGAGCGGTCTGAATCCATCCCGCCCACAGAATTAAACGGCGCTCCATGGCCCCATGACACGCGACAAGATGCAACTGCCCCTGATCGTCCTGCTGCTCTACCTGCTGCTGCTGCCGGTCACCGGCATGGTACCCATACTGCGTGAGCTGACCGGCGGCCGTTATCCGGATCTGAGTGAATTTCAGCAGCACCTGTTCATGTCCGCCAACATGCTCGGTGCCCTGCTCTTCGCCCCTGTTATCGGCCTGCTGTCAGATGCCTGGAAACTGCGCAAGCCATTGATCCTGATAGCCTTGATCATCAATGGCCTGGCCGTCTGGATGCTGCTGCTGGACTGGTCCTACCCGATATTTCTTGGCTGGCGCTTCATCGAGGGCTGCGCCCACATCAGCGCCCTGAGCCTGCTCATGGCCATGGCCAGCGAGCAAGGCCAGCAGCAGACAGGCAGGCGCAAGGTCATGGGCGGGATCATGGGGTTGGTCGGGGCGGCCATCAGTCTGGGGGTGGCAACCGGCGCGCCCCTGGGTGGACTGCTTGGCCGTACGGGGGCGGATTCGGTACTTCTGGCCGGGGGTGGACTGCTGCTGTTGCTCGTCCCCCTGGCCGCCCTGGGCCTGCGCGAGCGCCCCGGCGGCCATGCCGGGTCCGGCCTGAGCGCCCTGCTGCGCGCCCTGCCGCAGAACCTGCCCCTGCGCCTGCCCTATGCCTTTGCCTTTGTCGATCGCCTCACCGTGGGGGTGATCGTCTCCACCTTGTCGCTCTATCTGAGCAGTCAGCTGGGCCTGGATGCCCTGCAGATCGGCCTCATCATGGCCCTGTTCCTGCTGCCCTTCTCCCTGCTCACCTACCCCGCCGGCCTGCTCTCGCGGCGCTGGAACCCGGTGCGCATGATGTTCATCGGCAGCATCGCCTACGGCCTCACCCTGGCCACGCTGGGGCTGGCAACGCCGGGGCAGATCCCCTGGCTGATGTTCGCCGGCGGGGTGGTGGCCTCGCTCATGTACGCCCCCTCGCTGGTACTGGTGGCCAGCCTGTCGCGGCCCGAGCACCGGGCCATGGCCATGGGTGGCTTCAATCTGGCCGGCTCCCTGGGCTTTGTCCTTGGCCCCCTCACCGGCGGCGGCCTGGTGGCCCTGTTCAGTGCCTGGCAACTGCCCGCCTATCCCCTGACCTTTGTCCTGGTGGGCCTGCTGGAGCTGCTCTGCGTGGCCCTGTTCGTCCCCTGGGCCAGACGCCACGCCGAGCAGCTGC
Organism: gamma proteobacterium SS-5; assembly: GCA_009497875.2. Taxonomy (NCBI): domain Bacteria; kingdom Pseudomonadati; phylum Pseudomonadota; class Gammaproteobacteria; order Chromatiales; family Sedimenticolaceae; genus Magnetovirga; species Magnetovirga frankeli. Next base: position 2,639,496 of record CP032508.2, read on the forward strand.
GGCTGGATGCCTAAACCCCTAAGGATCATGGGGCGAAACGGCCACCCCAGAGGTGTAGGAGCGGCCTTGGCCGCGAAGGGTGCTTGAAAAGCCAGAAGTTTGAAAGGTGAAGTTTGAAGGAATGAGCCCTTCGGGTGTTTTTTGGAATCGCGGGCAAGCCCGCTCCCACAAGGCAAGCCCGCCCCCATCGGCCAGCCCAGAAAAAGAAAGTCTGCTCGACTCGGGCTTCGGGCTTGGTTCTACCCCCTCCGTCCCTGGCGGTCGGGAGCAAACGAGGCTTCGCGATTTTCACAGTAATGACGGCAAATCGAGGTTACAGATGAAAGGCATAACAGCATTCTGCCTGTCGGCCCTGCTGCTGGGCACGCCCCAGCTGCCGGTGGCGCAAGCGGTCGAGGCCGAGACGGTCGAGCAAGCCCCAGGGCGCTGCGGCCAATTTGGGCCGGGGGCCGATCTGAGCGGTTGTGATCTGTCTCGCCAGAGAATGGTCGATCTGGACCTGCGCGGGGCCAATCTCAGCGCGGCCAAGCTGGAATCCAGCCAGTTGATGGGGACCAACCTGGACGGTGCCGATCTGCGCCGGGCCAACCTGAAGTGGGCCAACCTGCGCGGGGCCTCCCTGCGCCGGGCCAATCTGAGCGGGGCCGATCTGTTCCACGTTACCCTGGACGAGGCCGATATGCAGGACGCCCAGGTGCGGGATGCCGACCTGTTCGGGGCCAATCTCATCGCCACCCAGGCCCAAGGCGCGGATTTTCGCGGCAGCTTTCTCAAGGACGTCATCCTGGAGGAGGCCGACCTGTCTGCCGCCCGGCTGGATGGCTGTTACCTGTTCCGCGCCGTGATGCTGGACGGTCGCTTTGTCGGTACTCGGCTGGACCAGGCAGACATGACCGGGGCGGCGATGGACGGGGCCGATTTTACCGATGCGAATCTCAGCGGTGCCCTGCTGCGCGGGGCCAGCCTGCGTCACGCCAAGCTGCATGGCACGCAACTCAGGGGTGCCGATTTCGCCAACGCCGACCTGGTCAAGGTGGAAGTGATACAGGCAAAAAACATCCCGGCCTCCTTCCACCAGGCCATCAGCCGCTTCTTTGGGGCCTTGCCTGGCACCCCGGACAATTGAGCCTAACGATCACGGGGCGAGCAGAGCCACCCCGGAAAATGAACCTCTGCTCGACTCGGGCTCCGGCACAGTAAAAAGGTCGTCAGCGGGGTTGTTGCACAATAACCTGCCCTGGATCAACTGAGCGGCGGATTCCACCCCCGGCCAGCCCGGCTGAGCTAAGCTTGATCAGGTAGCAGCAACCCGATCCAACCCATGCAAGACACCCTAAAACAACTTCTGGCCGCCGAGCAGGAGGCCAACCGCCTCACCGAGCTGGCCGCCAACGCGGCCGAGATCCTGGTGACCCAGGCCAATGAAGAGGCCCGCGCCCAGGAGCAGCGCTTTCTGGCCCATCTGCCGGAGCTGCGCGCCGCCTTCATCGACAAGGCCGAGCAGCGCGCCGCGCAGACCCTGGCCGAGATGCAGCGGCGTTACGAGGAGCGTCTGGAGCAGCTGCGCCAGGATGCCGAGCAGCAGGATCAGGCCGCCCTGGATGCCGCCTTTGCCGAGCTGCTGCGCGTCGAGGAGTCGATACCTTGATCCTACCCGCCGATCAGGCCTATCTGCGCACCCGCCTGAGCATCATGCACAGCCGTCTGCTCGGCCCGGAGCAGTTGGAGCAGCTGATCGGCCTACCGCCCAAGGAGCTGCTCGCCAGCTTTCATGTCGAACCGGGGGGGGAGCGTTCCGCCAGCCGCCAGATGCAGCAGTTCGAGCAGGACATGCTGCAGGTCTGGCTGGATGAGATGGGCGCCCTGCTGCGCCCGCTCAACGGCCCAGCGCGGGAGGTGCTGGTGCAATGGGCCAGGCGCTATGAGCTGCTCAATCTCAAGGCCCTGATCCGGGGCAAGCTGGCCGGTCTGTCCCGCGCCGAGATCAGCGCCAGCCTGTTCCAGCTGCCGGGCTTTCTCAGCCTGGACCACGAGCGCCTGCTGCATACCGAGGATGTCAGCGAACTGCTGCGCCGCCTGGATGGCACCCCCTATCAATCCATTGCCCGTCAGGCCCAGCGCCGCTTCCTGGAACGCCAGGACCAGTTCCTGCTAGACGCCGCGCTTGATCAGTATTTCTATACGGAAATGCTCCGCCACACCTACCCCCTGGACGAGCCGGACCGCAGCCAGATGCAGGCCCTGCTCGGCCGCGTTATCGACCGTCATAACCTGGTGTGGATGCTGCGCTACCGCTACACCTACGGCCTGAGCCCGGCCCAGGCGCAGTATCTGTCCATCGAGCGGGGCTACCGCCTGAGCAGCAACCGCCTTGGCCGCCTGCTGAACCAGGCCAGCATCGGCGAGTTTCTGGCCGGCCTGCCGCCGCGCCTGCGTCAGATCTGCGGTCCGAGCGAGGACATATTGCTGATCGAGAGCCATCTGGTGCATCACCTGCGCCAGTTCACCCAAGCCTTTTTCCAGCACAGCCCGAGCATTGTCGCCGTGGCCCTGGCCTACCTGATCCTACGCTTTCTGGAGCTGGGCCAGCTCTACGCCATAGTCCAGGCGCGTATGCTCGGCCTGAGCGACCGGCTGCTGCGCGAGGCGCTCAACCCTAGCGGACATGGGGCGGGCAGCGACACCCCGGAACAGGAAACCTCTCATGGCCGCTCCGGGACTCGGGGTTCGGGACTCGGGACTCGCGAGTTGCCAGGGATGTTGCATGACCTGCGGGAGGCCAGCTGAGATGCGCGCCGGTGGCGACATGCGCCAGGTCTGCCTGCACCTGCTGCGCGATGACCTGCCCCGCGCCGGCCTGGCCCTGGCGCGGCTACACGCCTTTGCCCCGGAGCCAGGCGATGGCAAGCCCCAGGCGGGCTTTGACAGCTTCCCCGGCGAGGCCTTCAACGACTGCATCGGCGACTCCCTGAGCTACTTCGAGCGCATCCACAAACTGCTGAGCCGTCCCTTGCAGCAACTGCCCACCCCGCCCGCGCCCGGCCCCGCCGCGCTGGATCGCAGCGCCCTGCTGGCCCAGCACCACTGGCTGAGCCGGGCCTGGGCCAGGGTCGGCCAGTTCGAGACCCGCCAGCAGCAGATCGACGAGCAGCTGCGCGAACTCAATCAACTGCGCAAGAGCCTGGCGGAGCTGGCCGGATTGGACCTGGACCTGGGCGAGCTGCACAACCCGCACCGCTTTCTGCACCTGCAGATCGGCCTGGTGCCGACGGAAAATCTGAACAAACTGCGCCGTGCCCTGGCCCTGTCCGGCTATTTGATCCTGCGCACCAGCCGCGAGCCGGAGCTGAGCCGGGTGCTGATCGGCGGCCCGCGCCAGACCCAGGAGCTGCAAGAGGTGCTCAATGCCGCCGGTTTCCAGGCGCTGGACATCCCCGATGACTTTCGCGCCGCCAGCGGCCAGGTGGCCGCCCAGCTGACGCAGCGGCAGGCCGAACTGGAACAGCGTCAGCACCAGCTGGATCAAGCGATGCAGCTCTGGGTGGACGAGAACGGCCTCAAGCTGATGCAGATCAAACAGGTGCTGGACCGCGCCCGGCCGCTGCTGGGCATAGGCCGGGCGGCCCAGGCCAGGGGCGAGCTGACCCAGCTGCGCGGCTGGCTGGCAGCGGACCACCTGCCGCAGGCCGAGGCACTATTGCGCCAGAATCTGCGCCATCCCTTTCTGCTGCAACAGCGCCCGCCCCTGCCGGAGGAATACCCACAGGTGCCGGTGCCGCCAAAGCGCCACCCCTGGCTGCGCCCCTTCAGCCTGCTGGTGCAGCAGTTCGGCGTGCCCCGCTTCGGCGAGATCGACCCCAGCTGGCTGTTTACCCTCAGCTTCTGCCTGATGTTCGGCATGATGTTCGGCGATCTGGGCCAGGGTGCGGTGTTTGTCCTGCTCGGTCTGCTGTTTCGCTCCCGCCTGGGCCTGCTGACCCCGCCGCTGGTGCTGGCCGGCGCGGCCTCCATGCTGTTCGGCCTGCTCTACGGCAGCGTGTTTGGCGTGGAGCACTGGATCGAGCCCCTGTGGCGCTCGCCCCTGTCCGACCCGGCCCTGATGCTGGGCTACGCCCTGGCCTGGGGGGTGGGCTTCATCACACTGGGCTCGGTCATCGCCATCATCAACCGCCTGCTGGAGCAGGACCTGACCGGTGCCCTGTTCGATGCCAGCGGGGTGTTCTCCCTGGTACTCTACCTGTCCCTGGTCGGCGGCCTGTACGGCCTGGCGCAGGGTGATGGTTTCCACCCGGCCGCCCTGCTCCTGCTGCTGCTCGCCCTGGCGGCCTTCATGCTGCACCTGTGGCGGGAATCGACCGCGCCCTGGGGCGAGCGCGCCCTGACGGTGTTGATCGAGACCTTTGAGCTGATCATCGGCTATTTTTCCAACAGCCTGTCGTTCCTGCGCGTGGCCGCCTTCAGCCTCAACCACGTCGCCCTGTCCCTGGCCATCTTCACCCTGGCAGACACCATGGATGGCGCCGGTCACTGGCTCATGCTGGTGCTGGGCAACCTGTTCGTCATGGTCCTGGAGGGGGCCATAGTGGCCATACAGATCCTGCGCCTGGAATACTACGAGGGCTTCTCCCGCTTCTTCCGCGCCGATGGCAAGGCCTTCACGCCGCTCAGATACGGCCCCGCCCCCGAGGTGCCCGCCAACCCTCAACCCCATCCGCCACTCCATCCGCGAGGTATGCCATGATCACTATCGCTACACTGCTCGGCCTGAGCCTGCTGGGGGTCATCCTCAGCGGCCTGTATCTGGATCGCCACCCCCTGCCCGCCGCCCAGACCCGACGCTGGCTCGGCCCCAGCCTGCTGGGCAATGCCCTGCTCTTCTTCGCCGCCCAGCTGGCGCTGCTAGGGCTGGGCATCGCCGAGGTGCATGCCGCCAGCGAGGAGTTGGCCACCGCTGGCCGCGACTTCAGCCTGGGCACCGGTCTGGTCTATATCGGCATCGCCCTGCCCACCGCCGTGAGCACCGTCGCCGCCGCCCTGGCGGTAGGCCCCATCGGTGCCGCTGCCCTGGCCGCCATCACCGAAAAGCCGGAGATCTTCGGCCGCACCCTGGTCTATCTGGGCCTGGCCGAGGGCATAGCCATCTACGGCCTGGTGCTATCCATCCTGCTGGTGGACAAGCTTTAAATGGGACGCAGAGAACGCAGAGAAGAATGGGAAAGAAGTAGCCCGGATGGAGTGCAACGGAATCCGGGATTGCCGCTGGGCAGAGTATAAGCAATTAACCTATAAACCGCAGATTACGCCGATTATCGCAGATTAAATTATTTATTTTCATTGTGTTAGAGTGGCTTGGCCAGTCACCCGCTGGGTGAGTGGATGCACTTGGCAAACACACTGAAAAATCTGTGTAGATCGGTGAAATCTGCGGTTCAACTGCCTTTTTTAGGATTATTTGCGTTATTGGCGTTCATTTGCGGACTCAAACAGAAAACAACCATGGAAAAGACTGCCCTTTACTTCGCCGGTGAATTCGGCCTGGCCACCGGCTTTCGGCTGGCCGGTTTCGAGGTGCTGACCGATGCCAGCGTCGCCGAACTGGAGGCCCTGCTGAACGACCTGCGCCAGCGGCGCCAGGCCGCCTTCGTGGTGCTCGATCAGCGCCTGGCCGGGGCCGATAGCAAGATCCTGCGCGAGGTGCGCGACGAGGGCGGGCGGATTCTGATCACCCAGGTGCCCCTGCTGGGCAGCGACGCCCCGCTGCTCTCCTGCGTCGATGCGCACATGCGCCAGATGCTGGGCGACAGCCTGGACGTCAAGACATGAACCTACAAAGAGTATTTGGCCACAGAGCCACAGAGCACACAGAGAAAAATCAATGTGTTGGAAAGCGAACATTCAACACCTTCTAGGTGAGCCTAGTCTGATACGTCACTCTTTGAAATGACTCTGTGATCTCTGTGGCTTAACTGAGGAATATAGGATGAACGAAGAAGAGCAAGTCAAGGCCCTGGAACAGGCCATCCTGGAGCGGGCCCAGGGTCTGGCCGAGGAGATCCGGGCCAGGGCGGTGCGCCAGCGGGACGACATACTGCACCACAGCGCCGAGCGCCTGCGCCAGAAGGAACAGCGGGAGACGCAAAGCGCCAAGGTCAGCGCCGAGCGCAATCTCAGACGCCAGGTGCAGGCCGGTGAACTGCGCCTGCAGGGTCGGCTGGAACAACTGCGCTGGCAGCTGATCCTGGAGCTGGAGCAACGCCTGACCGAGCGTATAGCGCAACTGCGCGCCCAGCCCGAGGACTACGCCGACTGGATGGACCAGCTGATCGACGAGGCGGTGCGCCTGATCCCGCCGGATGCCCTGCGCGCCGAGATGAACGCCGAAGACCTGGAGCGCTTTGCCCCCGGCTGGGCCAGTCGTATCGAGCGCATCGCGCCGGGCTGGTACATCGAACTCTCGCCCCAGCCGCTGCAGACCCTGGGCGGCATCCTGTTCCACAGCCAGAACGGCAAGGTGCGCCTGGATAACCGCTTTGAAGGCCGCCTCGCCCGCCGCAGCCAAGGGGTGCGCCAAGCCATCCAGCGCCAGCTGTTCGGCCACAGGACAGGAGACTGATTTTTATCGGACCGCGAAGATGGATCGCAAAGGACGCCAAGGTAACGCAAAGGGCGCAAAGGATTACCTGATTACCCCTGTATCTCAGCCCTCGTCTGGCGTTGGCTTGCTGCTAGGCATAGGGCGGGCCACGCCCGCCGCCAAGCCACTGGTTTGGGCTCTCCTCTGCGTGGGCACGGCGGCCACGGGCCGCCCTATATGGTTGGCAGCTTTGTCTTTCAATGGATCGCAAAGGATTAGAAAGCTGTAGCCCGGATGCAGTGCAACGGAATCCGGGGTTTTCGCTGGGCAGGGCCACCCCGGATTCCGCTTCGCTCCATCCGGGCTACGTAAATGAACACTTTGTCATTCATTCGCGTTTATTTGCGTTCATTTGCGGACTTTTTTCAATCAAATCAGACAACTCGAACATGCACAACAAACCAGGCGAAATCCTCGAAATCAACGGCCCCATCGTCAAGGTGCGCCTGCCCGGTGCGCGCAATGGCGGCCAGGTGCGCATTGGTCGCCTGGGGGTGACCGGCGAGATCATTGCCCTGCAGGCGGATACCGCCCTGGTGCAGGCCTACGAGGGCACCGAGGGCATTCGCCCCGGCGAGCCGGTGGAGGACCTGGGTTATCCCCTGTCGGTGGAGCTGGGGCCTGGCCTGCTGCAGGGCATCTTTGATGGCATCCAGCGGCCGCTGACCGAGATCGCCCGGCTCAGCGGCGACACCATCCCCCGCGGGCTCTCTCTCAAGGCCCTGGACCGCGAGCGCAGCTGGCATTTCAGCCCCAACCCCGATCTGGTGCCGGGTAATCGACTGGAGGCCGGCGCGGTGCTGGGCAGCGTCGCCGAGACCGCTGCCATCCGCCATCGCATCCTGCTGCCGCCGGATCGCTCCGGCGAGCTGATGGACCTGGTGGCCGAGGGGGATTACAGCCTGGAGCGGCCTATCGGTCGGCTGCGGGATGAGCAGGGCCGGGTGCACAAGCTCTATCTCTATCACCGCTGGCCGGTGCGTCGGCCGCGACCCTTTCGCCGTCGCAGCCACGGGATCAAGCCGCTGATCACAGGCCAGCGCATCCTCGATTGCTTCTTTCCCCTGCTCAAGGGCGGCAAGGCGGCGGTGCCCGGTCCCTTTGGTGCCGGCAAGACCATGGTGCAGCAGCAGATCGCCCGCTGGGCCAATGCCGACATCGTCATCTATGTCGGCTGCGGCGAGCGCGGCAACGAGCTGGTGGATGTGCTGGAGAGCTTCCCCAAGCTGCAAGACCCCCACAGCGGTCGCGGCATGATGGAGCGCACCCTGTTGGTGGCCAACACCTCGAATATGCCGGTGGTGGCGCGGGAGGCCTCGATCTACGTGGGGATGACGATGGCCGAGTATTTCCGTGATCAGGGCCTGGATGTGGTCATGCTGGCGGACTCCACCTCCCGTTGGGCCGAGGCCCTGCGCGAGGTGGCCGGGCGACTGGGGCAGATGCCGGTGGAGGAAGGCTACCCGGCCTATCTGGGTTCGCGCCTGGCGGCGGTGTATGAGCGCGCCGGTCGGGTCGAGACCCTGGCCGGGCTGGAGGGCTCGGTGACCCTGATCGGCGCGGTTTCACCCCCCGGCGGTGACTTCTCCGAGCCGGTCACCAGCCACACCAAGCAGATCATCCAGACCTTCTGGGCCCTGTCCAAGGACCTGGCCGATGCCCGCCACTACCCGGCGATCGATTGGGTGGATAGCTTTTCCGAGCACGTCGGCGTGGCCGCGCACTGGTGGTCGGCAGAGGTCGATCCCGCCTGGCAGGAGCGGCGCGAGCAGGCCCTGGCCCTGTTGGCACGGGATGCCGAGCTGTCGCGCATCGTCAATCTGGTGGGGCCTGAGGCCCTCTCCTCGGCGCAGCGCTGGGAGCTGGAGGGCGCCGCTCTGATCAAGGAGGCGGTGCTGCAGCAAAGCGCGCTGGACGAGATCGACGCCTATTGTTCGCCGCGGAAGCAATTTCTCCTGCTGCAGCTGGTGATGGAGCTGTTCGACCAGGGCCGCGAGCTGATCCGCCTCGGCGCGCCGGTGCAGGAACTGGCGGAGCATCCCCTGCTGGCGCGGGTGCGGCGGGCCAAGTCCAGCTGGAGCAGCAGCGAGCTGGAGCCGCTGCAGGCCTTCATCGACGATGTCCGCCAGGGTTTTATTGCCCTCAAGGCGAACTATCGACAGGGTGGTCGCCAGCCGGATCAGCAGAACCTGCGGGAGGACGCCCATGAGCAGCCTTGAATTTCGTCAGGCCAGTCAGGCCCAGGGCGGCTTGCTGCAGGTGGCCGGTGTCGCCGAGGTGGCCTTTGGTGACCGGGTTGAGATTCGCGACCATCGCGGCCATCTGCGTAACGGCCAGGTGATCCGCTGTGCCTCTGCCGAGGTGCTGATTCAGGTGTTTGAAGGCACCGAAGACCTGGATCTGGACAGCACCTGGGTGCGCTTTCTCGATGAACCCCTGAACATTCGCCTGAGCCCGGAGATCCTCGGTCGCATCTTCAACGGCATCGGCGAGCCGCGGGATGAGCGCCCGCCGATCATCGATGGCGAGAGCCGCAGCATCAACGGCGCGCCGATCAACCCGGCGGCGCGGGCCTATCCGCGCGAGTTCATCCAGACCGGCATCGCCGCCATCGATGGCCTCAACTCCCTGGTGCGCGGGCAGAAACTGCCCATCTTCAGCGCCTCGGGCCTGCCGCATAACCGCCTCGCCGCGCAGATCGTGCGCCAGGCGCGCCTGCCGGAAGAAGAAGGCGGTGGCTTTGCCATCGTTTTCGCCGCCATGGGGGTGTCCTATGCCGATGCGCGCTTTTTTCAGGAGGCCTTTGCCGACTCCGGCGTGCTCGGCAAGGTGGTGATGTTCCTCAACCACGCCGACGATCCGCCGGTGGAGCGCCTCGCCCTGCCCCGCGCCGCGCTCACCGCCGCCGAGTACCTGGCCTTCGACCTCGACCACCATGTACTGGTGGTGATGACCGACATGACCCACTACGCCGAGGCCCTGCGCGAGGTGGCTACCGCCAAGGGTGACGTGCCGGCGCGCAAGGGCTACCCAGGCTATCTCTACTCCGACCTGGCGGAGATCTACGAGCGCTCAGGCCGCATCCGTGACCGCCACGGCTCGGTGACCCTGGTGCCGGTGCTGTCCATGCCCTCGGACGACATCACCCACCCCATTCCCGACCTCACCGGCTACATCACCGAGGGCCAGATCGTGCTCTCGCGGGAGCTGCACAATCAGGGCATCTATCCGCCGGTGGACATAGCCCCGTCGCTGTCGCGCCTGATGAAGGACGGCATCGGCAAGGACTACACCCGCGCCGATCACCCCCGCGTCGCCAATCAGCTCTACGCCCTCTACGCCAAGGCCCAGGAGACGCGCAATCTGGCCTCCATCATCGGTGCTGAGGAACTTTCGTCCAAGGACCGTCGCTTTTTGGAGTTTGCCGAACGCTTCGATCGGGAGTTCATCGGTCAGGGCGAGGACGACAACCGCAGCATCATCGAAACCCTGAATCTGGCTTGGGAGATGCTCTCCCTGTTCCCGCGGGATCAGCTCACCCGTGTCAGCGAGACCGATCTGGCCCACCACTACCGTGCCGGCCCCGCCACCAGGGAACCGCCGCCATGAGCAAGCTGCGCCTGCGCACCACGCCGACCAAAAGCAGCCTGCTGCGGCTGAAAAGACAGCTGCGCTTCCTGCACAACGGCCACGCCCTGCTGGAGCGCAAGCGCGAATTGCTCACCCGCCTGGTCTATGAACGCCTGGGGGAATTCAAACAACGCCGCGCCGCCGCCCAGGAGAGCCTGAAGCAGGCCTATTACTGGCTGAGCCTGGCCCAGCTGCGCATGGGCGGACGCAGCATGCACCAGGCCAGCTTAGGGATTTCTCCGGCGGTGGAGATCAGCATCCTGCCGCGCCGCGCCCTGGGGATTCAATATCCCGCGGTGCAGGCCCAGCTGTTGCCCCTGCAGCCGGTGGGCCTGCTGGGCATAGACCCCAGCTTCGATGAGGCGCGCAAATGCTTCGCCGAGGCAACGCAGAAGCTGGCTATCCTCGCCGAAGCGGAAATGGCCCTCTGCCGCCTGATCAGCGAACAGCGCAAGGCGCAAAAACGGGTCAACGCGCTGAAATACAACATCATCCCCGCCTACGATCAGGCCATCCGCCGAATCAAGGACCTGCTGGAAGAGGAAGAACGCGCCACCCTGTTCGCCATCAAGCGGCTGAACGAGCATGGCAAGTCCCTATAGCCATTACCCACCAAACCGAAGGGCCTGCCGTTCGCCTCAGCCAGGCTCAGCGAACGAACCCGAAGCGCTTTTTCTTGCCCCTGTCTGGACCTTCTGGTATAGATAGCCCGTTTTTTACGCCCGTGAGGGGAAAATGATGTCAGAAACAGCAACGGACACTGGGCAAGGCCCATTTAACATCAAGCCCTACAAGGAAAAAGAGGGTGAGGAATACATGAACGCCGAGCAGGAGGCGCACTTCCGCGAGATCCTCATGGCCTGGAAACGGGAACTGATGGAGGAGGTGGACCGTACCGTTGGCCACATGAAGGATGACGCCGCCAACTTCCCCGACCCCAACGATCGCGCCACCCAGGAATCGGAATTCAGCCTGGAACTGCGCACCCGTGACCGCGAACGCAAGCTGCTCAAGCGCATCGGCGATATGCTCAAGCGTCTGGATGAGCATGAATACGGCTACTGCGAGTCCTGCGGCGTGGAGATTGGTCTGCGTCGGCTGGAGGCCCGACCCACCGCCACCCTCTGTATCGACTGCAAGACCCTGGATGAGATCCGGGAAAGACAGCGGGCCTGATCCAGCGGATGGGGGGCGGCAGGCCCGCCTCCCCTATTGTGGTCGCTTTGCCCCCTCGCCCACCGGCACCCTGCACTTTGGCTCCCTGGTCGCTGCCCTGGCAAGCTATGCCGATGCCCGTGCGGCCGCTGGCCGCTGGCTGGTACGGATCGAGAACCTGGATCCACCGCGAGAGGTGCCAGGCTCCGCCGATCGGATCCTGCGCGCACTGGAGGCCTTTGGCTTTGCCTGGGATGGGCCTGTGCTGTACCAGTCGGAGCGCAGCACCCTGTACCGGGAGGTCTGTGAAGACCTCAAGCGCCAGGGCCTGGCCTATGTGTGCAGTTGTTCGCGCAAGCAGATTGCCGCCCGCGCCCCGAGCGGGATCGAAGGCCCCATCTACCCCGGCAGCTGCCGCCGTGCCGGCCTTGTCGATCGAACGGGGCGTGCCCTGCGTCTGCTCACCCAGGAGCAAGCCATTGACTTTGACGACCGCATCCAGGGGCCGCTGCGGCAGCGCGTGCAAAGCGAGTTTGGTGACTTTGTCATCCGCCGTGCCGATGGCCCCTTTGCCTACCAGCTGGCGGTGGTGGTGGACGACTGGCAGCAGGGCGTCAACCAGGTGGTACGCGGTTGTGACCTGCTCCACTCCAGCACCCGCCAGATCCATTTGCAGCGCTGTCTGGGTGCCCCCCGCCCCGGCTATGCCCATCTGCCGCTGGTACTGGATCGGCAGGGCCGCAAACTAAGCAAGAGTAGCGCCGATCAGCCGCTGGACCCGGCCAATCCCCTGCCCGCCCTGCGCGCCGCCTGGGGCTTTCTCGATCAACCAGACCCACCTGCACAGATCGAACGGCTGGACGAGTTCTGGGACTGGGCCTTGGCCAACTGGACCCTGGCGCGTATCCGGAGGACGCCAGATTAACCCCGGATTCCGCCCTTCGACAGGCCCAAGACAACACCCAGCTCACGGCTGGCGGCTGGCGGCTCATCAAGAACAAGATCAAGCCAGATGCATAGAGTCTCTGAATATCGGTTCACGTTGGGACATGCGGGATGATCGCCCTGCTCGATCCACTCAGGCACCAGGCCTTTCCCGACCCGGAACAGGCCGCGACCGAACCCGATGGGCTGCTGGCCCTGGGCGGCGATCTCAGTCCCGAGCGCCTGCTGGCGGCCTATCGGCGGGGCATCTTCCCCTGGTACAACGAGGGGCAGCCAATCCTCTGGTGGAGCCCCAACCCGCGCACCCTGCTCTACCCGGCCCGGCTGCACCTGTCCCGCAGCCTGAAGAAGCGTCTGCGCCGTTGTGATTACCGCATCGCCTTCGATACCGATTTTGCGGCGGTGATCGATGCCTGCGCCGCGCCCCGGCGGCAGGATAGCGGCACCTGGATCACCCAGGACATGCGCGACGCCTACCTGCGCCTGCACCGGCTGGGCCATGCCCATTCGGTGGAGGTCTGGCAGGAGGGGGAACTGGTGGGCGGGCTCTATGGCATCGGTATCAAGCGGGCGTTCTTTGGCGAGTCCATGTTCAGCCGGGTGGATGATGGCTCCAAGATCGCCCTGGCAGGGCTGGTGCATGGCTTTGCGGCCCAGCTGGACCTGATCGACTGCCAGGTACGCAATGCGCACCTGATCTCCCTGGGGGCGCAGGAGCTGGAACGACAGGAATTCGGCCGCCAACTGGCCATCGCCTGCGCAGCGGCCTCGGGGCCTGAGTTTGCCGGGGTGGGCTTCAGTGCCCAGGCGATTCTGGCGGGGCCTCCTTGCTCGACTCGATCCCCGAAAGCAGCCCCTTGAGGCGGGCATTGGCGATAAAGTGCAGCACCACGGCAGCACTGGCAAAGAAGAAGGAGGTGGCCATCAATGAGGCGAGGATGGGGTCTTTTTCGATCTCCGTTTCATAAAATACCGATCCGATGGCAAAGCCGACCGCAGCGGCATAACACATGATGGCAATGACATAGGTGATTTTTTGTCCGCGCGTGCGCTGCATGGCTGTTCCTGAATTTGAATGAATGAAGGACTGTGGCCGACTTGACCGGCCCAGCTGAACGCTGGCCACCGAAGTCTGACCTACAGGCTCGGCTTTGAGTCAGCCCAGGGTCGGAAGTTCAATCTGGCTTCTTCAGCGCCGCGCCCAGCAGCTTGGCGGTGACATCCACCAGGGGAATGACCCTGTCGTAGGCCATGCGCGTGGGACCGATGACGCCGAGCATGCCCACCACCTGATTATCCAGCTTGTAAGGGGCGGTCACCAGGCTGCAACCGTCGAAGGACTGATAGCCCGACTCCTGGCCGATGAAGATCTGAATCCCCTCGGCCGACATACAGTCATCCAGCAGGCGCAGGATCTCGTGCTTCTCGGTGAAGGCATCGAACAGGCGGCGCAGGCGCTGCATCTCGGCCAGTTCGTCAAAGCCCATCAGGTTGGTCTGGCCGGAGATGACGCAGTCGCCCTCGGCGTCCTCATCGTCAAACACCTGGCCGGCCATCTCCACCGCCTGGCGGCTGAGCCGGTTCATGTCCTCGCGGGTGGCCTGCAGCTCCTGTAGCATGCGCTCACGCACCTGTGCCAGGGAATGGCCGCTGAAGGTCTGAGTCAGGTAATTGGCGCTCTGCTCCAGCTCGGAGGCGCTATAGTCCCGGCGGGAGTGGATCACCCGGTTGATCACCTCCCCATCCACGGTCACCAGAATGGCCAGGATGCGTCCTGCCGAGAGGCGCAGAAATTCGATCTGGCGAAACACCACCCGCTCCGGCTTGGGCAGGGTCACCACCCCGGCCATGCTGGACATGCGTGACAGCCAGCGGGAGGCGCTTTGCAGGGCCCTGCCAGTGTTATCGGTGGACCTGAGTTCCTCCTCAAGTTCGCTAAACACCGAGTGCTCCAGGGGCTGCACCGTGAGCAGGGAATCGACGAACAGGCGATAGCCCTCGGCGGTAGGTACCCGTCCGGCCGAAGTATGGGGCGAGATGATCAGACCCAGGTCCTCCAGATCGGCCAGCACGTTGCGCACCGTCGCGGGACTGAGCGACAGGCCGCTGTCCCGCGCCAGGGTGCGCGAGCCCACCGGCTGACCATCACGGATGTAGCGCTCGATCAGGGTCTTGAGAAAATGTTGGGCACGCTCATCAAGCAGCTCGCCAATCGCCTGGGACAAGAAGTCAACCTCACTGCATGAATCAAAAAGTAACCACTCGGGCCGTTAAGCCCCTCGCGCCCTTGGTAGAGAGGGATTGAGGCAGGGGCAAGCAAGGAATCTGCGCCATAGGCGGCCCGCTGTCAAGCCGCTTATCGCCCGCCACTTATCCCCCGTTGGCCTGTTCCGGCCGACATGGTAGTGTTCACCGAGTTTTTTCACCAAACCAGGCTGATATGGCAGAACAATTCAACCGCGTGGGCCTGCTGGCCAAGCCCTCGCCCTCGGTGCGGGAAACCCTGCAGACCCTGATTGGCTACCTGCTCACCAGCGGCCATGAGGTGGTGCTCGACCAGAGCGCCGCCGAGCTGATGGGCCAGCCCCGGCTGGACTGCCTGGCGGCGGAGGAGCTGGTACAGCAGGCCGACCTGATCATCACCATCGGTGGCGACGGCACCCTGCTCGGCGCGGCGCGTCTGCTGGCCGAGCTGCAAACCCCGCTGCTGGGCATCAATCTGGGTCGGCTCGGCTTTCTGGCCGACATCTCACCGCAACAGATCAACCACAGCCTGGACCGCATCCTCGCCGGCGACTACGAGGAAGAGCAGCGTTTCATGCTCAATACCGAGATCCTTCGGCAAGGGGAGGTCCAGCACAGCGGCCTGGCACTGAATGATGCGGTGATCCACAAGTGGAACAGCGCCCGCATGATCGAGTTCGAGACCTATGTCAACGGCCGTTTTGTCGATCGGCAGCGCTCCGATGGCCTGATCATCGCCACCCCCACCGGCTCCACCGCCTATGCCCTGTCCGGCGGCGGACCCCTGCTGGAGCCGGATCTGGATGCCCTGCTGCTGGTGCCCATCTGCCCCCACACCCTGAGCAACCGGCCCATAGTGGTGGGCGGCGACAGCCTGATCGAGCTGGTCATCAGCCAGAGCACCGACCCGGCCAACGTGCGCGTCAGCTGCGACGGTCAGGACCAACTGGTGATCCAGGCCCATGACCGCATCCGCATCGGCCGCCACCCCAACCGCATCCGCCTGATCCACCCCGCCGGCCACGATCATTTCGACATCCTGCGCGCCAAACTGGGCTGGGGCGAACACAAAAACCCGGAGCGCCCATGCTGACCGGCATAAGCATCAGCAACCTGATCATCGTTGAACGGCTGGAGCTGGAATTCGACCCCGGCATGACCGCGCTGACCGGCGAGACCGGCGCGGGCAAGTCCATCCTCATCGACGCCCTGGGCCTGGCCCTGGGGGATAGGGCCGACAACAGCCTGATCCGCCACGGCGCGGAGCGGGCCGAGATCAGCGTCAGCTTCGATCTGGCCGACTGCCCGGAGGCCGCCCAATGGCTGGCCGACAACGACCTGGACGCGGATGACCAGTGCATCATCCGCCGCGTGCTCACCCGGGACAAACGCTCCCGCGCCTACATCAACGGCACCGCCAGCCCCGGCCCCCAGCTGCAGGGCCTGGGCGGCCTGCTGCTGGCGATCCACGGCCAGCACGCCCACCAGGCGCTGATGCAGGCCAGCCAGCAGCGCAACCTGCTGGATGACTACGCCGGCCTGGGCGAACAGCGGCGCCAGATTCAACAGACCTACCGCGACTGGCAGCAGACCCGCGAGCGCTTCGAGCAGCTGCGCCAGGCCTCCAGCGAACGCAACGACCGCCTCGACCTGCTGCGCTTTCAGGTACAGGAGCTGGACCAGCTGGCCCTGGGGGAAAACGAACTGGAACAGCTGGATGCGGAGCACGAGCGGCTCAGCCACGCCGGTCGCCTGCTGCAGGGCTGCAGCGCGCTTTTGGACCTGCTAGCCGAGGGCGAGGCCGACCTGCGCGGCGGGCTGGGCCAGGCCCTGCGCGAACTGCAGGAGCTCAGCCAGCTGGACCCGCGCCTGCAGGACCCCAACCAAGCGGTGGATAGCGCCCTGATCCAGCTGGACGAGGCCATCAGCGGCCTGCGCCACTATCTCGACCAGCTGGAGCTGGACCCGGAGCGCCTGGCCGAGCTGGAGCAGCGCCTGACCAGCATCCACGACATCGCCCGCAAGCACCGCCTGCAGCCAAGCGAGATCCCGACCCATCAGGCACGCCTGCGGGCAGAGCTTGCGCAGCTGGAGCACGCCGACGAGGCGCTGGATGGCCTGCTCGCTCAGACCCAGCGCCTGCAGCAGGACTACAGCGCCCAGGCCGAGGCCCTGCGCCAGGCCCGTCAACGGGCTGGCGAGCGCCTGGCGCAAGAGGTCAGCCAAAGCATGCAGCAGCTGGGCATGGTCGGCGGCCGCTTTCAGGTCAGCCTGGAGCCCCTGCCGCTGGAGAAGGCCTCCGCCAGCGGCCTGGATCGGGTCGTCTTTCTGGTCAGCGCCAACCACGGCCAACCCCTGCAGCCCCTGGCCAAGAGCGCCTCCGGCGGCGAGCTATCCCGCATCAGCCTGTCCCTGCAGGTGGCCACGGCAGATTGCAGCCGCACCCCGACCCTGATCTTCGACGAGGTGGACGTGGGCATAGGCGGCGGCGTGGCGGAGATCGTCGGCCGCCTGCTGCGCCGCCTGGGCGGCCAGCGCCAGGTCCTGTGCGTCACCCACCTGCCTCAGGTCGCGGCCCAGGCCCATCATCATCTGCAGGTACGCAAACACAGCGATGCCCAGGCCACCCAGACGCAGATTCAAGTATTGGATGAGTCGCAACGGGTGGATGAAATCGCCCGTATGCTCGGCGGCCTGGAGATCACCGAACAAAGCCTCAGCCACGCCCGGGAGATGATCCAGCGGGCCCGTTCATACTGAAGAAATCCCCCCTGCCCCCCTTTAGTAAAGGGGGGGGGGAGATTTGAGTCCTGTCCTCTGTCCTCTGTCCTCTGTCCAGCCTCCCCCTTTGCAAAAGGGGGATTCCGGCGTTGATAGTTACGCGGATGCTGAAGAAATCCCCCTGCCCCCCTTTGTAAAAGGGGGGAATTTGGGCAGTCCCCTTTGTAACGGGGGGATTTGACTCTCTCTCCTTAGAGATGAATGTGGGCGACTGGTTGCAATTTAGCTCAATCGGCAAGGGGAAGGGACTGTTTGGGCATTGGCTGTAGGTGATCGACCTCTTCCAGGCTGGTCTGGTCGTTGCGCAAGTGCTCATCCAGGGAGGAATTGCCGTCTTCGGCCTGGTCCGAGTTGGTCGTGGGCAGATTAACCGGCAAGCGGTCTGAGGTATCCAGGATCAAAGGCAGGCCGGTGGCGCTGTTGCCGATGACCACCACCTTGCTGTTGGGCGACTGGGATAATTTCAGCGTCGCCTCGATCCCGCGCCAGCGTAGATAGCTCTCCGAGATGGCCGGGGTGACGGTCTCCTGGAAGGCGCGTATGCCCTCGGCCTCGATGCGCTTGCGTTCGCTCTCCAGTTTTTCGCGCTCGACCCGGAAGCGATATTCCTGGGCCACCTGAGACTGCTCCAGCTTGCGCTCGATGGCATTGACGATATGTTCCGGTAGTTCGACCCGTTTGATCAGTATGTCCGTCAAAACGACCACGTCCTGGTGCTCCAGGCAATCACGATGGCAAATGCCGTTGGCCAGGGAGTCGTCGGTCACCTCATCATAGATCGCCTGCTGCACCTTGGCCCTTTCATTGGTATAGAGGGCCTCGGCCGTGTAGTGGGCGACCACTTCGCGGGTCACGGAACCCACCTCGGGCACCAGCAATTTTTCCAGATAATCCGGGCCAATGGTCTGATTCAGGATCAGGATATTTTCCGGTACGGCACGCCAACGAAAGGTCATGTCCACATTAAAATGCAGACCATCCTTGGATACCACCTGATAGGTCTGCTTGTGGTATTGCAGGCGCAGGTCATAGGTGTAAAAGACATCCCAGGGAAATATGATATGCAACCCCTCGGACAAGGGCCCCTGAGAGATTCGATCACCGGACCAGAACAGCCGATGCCAGACAATACTGGTGTGGCCAACCGGGGTGGTAAAGACCATGGAGTCCCAAAGCACGATCAGCAGAAAGAGCCCGATAAAAACCAGAAAGCTCAGGCCGAGGCTGATCTTCCGGAACAGACGAAGCAAAACGGCCTTCATGCCAGATCACCCACGACAGGCCGAAGGTGCTCCAGCCTTTGTTTCTGGTTCGCGCTGGGGATGGGTTTCATGGGGTACTCGTCCAGGCCCTGGACCGGGTCGGCTGCGGCATCGCTGACTGTCGTCATCGCGTCAATCTACGTTATTTCTGCTGTGGGCTGCCCATCATTAATGCAAGCCCCATAATCAGCGGAGACAAGAGCAGGGAGAGGACAAAGTTCCCCGCGAATCCCAAGGCCCGTCTGCGGCCATAAAAGCCAACGATGACACACAGCAAGACATAGAGCAGGATTATCGCGGGGTGGATGGACATCGATGGTTATTTTGCCTTGGCAGCGGCAAATTCCTTCTTCAGATCATCCTCTACGGCCTCGGCGCTGAAGTTGCTGAGGGTGCCGCCCCCGGCAAAGTGCATCACAAAGATCTTGCCGATGGCAAAGGTAGAGGCCGAGCCAAAGGCGGCCATGCCCAGGCTGCCGATCAGCGAACCCCCACCGGGGATGACCTTGAGCGAACTGCCCAGCAGGCCGGTGCTGATGCTGGCCGGTACCAGGGTACCCAGCAGGGCGGAGATCACCCCTTGCAGGGTTTCGTCGCCGACATCCAGGCCATAGACGCGGGCCAGGTCACGCACCATCTTGACCTGGACCGAGCCCAGGGCAAGCAGATCAACATAGGGGACAGGTACCACTGCGGCCGCAGCAGACCATTTGACCGCCGAAGCAATCACGCGGGCCGATTTGGCATGAAGGTCAACTTCGGGTTTTTCGGTTGTTGCAGTCGTCATGGGAGATTCCTCGGGGTTGGGGCTGGCAGACAGGCAACACGCATGTTAGTACAGGGCGTGCAACTTGTCCAAGGCAGTTTAAATCCGCACCCCTGTATTTTTTGCCGGGTCAGGCTCAACGCTTGGACGAGTAATTGGGATAGGCATTCTTGTCGATCATCACCTCGATCAGGTTGATGCCCTGTTCCAGGTCCAGCTCGCCAAACAGGCCATCAAGATCGGCCGCTTCGGCCACGCGGCGGTGCTGGATGCCGAAGGAACGGGCAAGCAGCTCGAAATCCGGATTGCTGAAGTCGCAGCTGAGGAAACGGCCGCCGTAGTGCTGGCGCTGGTTCTTGCGGATCAGGCCCATGGTGGCGTTGTTGAACAGGATGACATTCAGCGGGATGCGGTAATTCACCGCCGTCATCAACTCCATGCAGCACATCTGAAAGCCGCCGTCACCGATCACGGCGAAGGTCGGCTGCTTTCGCTCAAACTGGGCGCCAATGGCGGCCGGGATCGCATGCCCCAGGGAGGAGATGCCGGAATTGGGGTAGTAGCGGTTGTCCGCCGATACCGGGAAGAAGTTCTGGGCAAAGATGATGTTGTCGTCAAACAGCCGGGTGTTGGCGGGAAAGCGCTCTGCCAGCCGGCTGAACAGCTGCTCCACCAGGGAGAAGCCGGACTGGAACAGGCTGTAGCCCGCATCGACATGCTGGCGCAGCTGGGCCAGCTCCTGCTTGGCACGGCGGATACGCGGCTCCGGCTGGGCACGGCGGCCCAGATCAGCCAGCAGGGCCTGCAGGAGCTCGCCGATGTCGGCGTTGATCGCCAGGTCGGCGCTGAACACCTTCTCCAGCTGCATGGGATTCTGGTCGATCTGGATGATGCGCTTGCCCGCCAAGAGCTTTTGATCCCAGACATAGCTGGTGCGCTCGTTAAAACCGGCACCAATGATCAGCAGCAGATCGGCGCTGCGGCTGATGTACTCATAGGCCAGGCCACCGGAGGTAACCCCCAGGGTGCCCAGGGCCAGGGGCGAATTCTCCGCCACCACGCCCTTGCCCTTGAGGCTGGTGGCCACCGGAATGCCCTGACTCTGGCTGAGCTGGCGCAGCTGCTGCTCGGCCCCGGCCGCGAGACAGCCGTGGCCGGCGAGGATTACCGGCCGCTCGGCCTTGCCCAGCAGAGCATGGAGTTCGCGCAGCTGGCTGGGGTGGAAATGCAACCGCGGACGCCGTGGTCTGGTGCTGATCTGATCCAGGATGTCCGCATCCACCGCTTCCTTCTGTACGTCGAAGGGCAGGCTGAGCAGCACCGGCGCGGGCTGGGCAGAGCGCAGCACCTGCGCCGCCTGATTGAACACCTGCGCCAGATACTCGGTACGCTCCACCGTCTTGGCGTAGCGGGTGATGCCCTTGAACAGGGCCACCTGATCGATACTGCCGCCCTCCCCCGAGCTTTCCTGCAGGCCACCCTTGCCGAAGATGTGGGTGGGGGTCTCGCCGGTGATCACCAACAGCGGCAGGCGCTCGGCATAGGCGTTAGCGATGCCGGTGATCAGATTGGTGGCACCGGGCCCGGCGGTGGCGATGCAGGCACCGATGCGGCCCGATTGGGATCCAGCCGCTCGGGCATAGCCACCGGCCATGAAGGCGGCACCCTGCTCATGCTTGGCCAGCACCACCTGGATGCCGGAGTCGTTGAGGGCATCGTACACCGGCAAGATATGGGCGCCGGGCATGCCGAAGATGCAGCCGACCTCAAGACGCTGGAGAAAGGCAACAAGGGCTTGGCTGACGCTTATTTGCTTGTTCATAACATCGGGAGCCTCCAGCCTCCAGCTGCCAGCCTTTAGCCATCAGATGACTGGCTGGCAGCTGACAGCTGACCGCTGGCGGCTATTAGGCAAAGGCAAGTTGGCAGAAGCTAAGTAGGCTGGCCGGGAAGATGCCCAGGGCCAGCACCGCCAGGCCGTTGAGGCTGAGGGCGGCCTGGGTATCCCAGCCGGCGGTCAGCGGGGCGTCGGTGTCCGGCTCGTCGAAGTACATCAGCTTGACCACCCGCAGGTAGTAGAAGGCGCCGATGATAGAGAAGAACACTGCCACCAGGGCCAGCCAGACCAGACCGATGTCGATCACCGCCTGGAGCACGAACAGCTTGGAGAAGAAGCCGACGGTGGGCGGCACCCCGGCCATGGAGAACATCAGCAGCAGCATCATGCCGGCGAACCAGGGGCTGCGCTTGTTCAGGCCCTTGAGGTCGGTCAGACGCTCGGCGCTGAAGCCCTCGCGCCCCAGCAGCACCAGCACGCCGAAGCCGCCCAGGGCCATCAGCGCGTAGGTGATGGCATAGAACATGGCGCCGCTGAAGCCGTCCGGCGTGCCGGCGAGAATACCGAGCATGAGAAAGCCCACATGGGAGATGGTCGAGTAGGCCAGCATGCGCTTGATGTTGCTCTGGGCGATGGCGATGACATTGCCCACCGCCATGGACAGCACGGCGAGGATCGCCAGCATCCCCTGCCAATCCAGATGCAGGGCACCAAGGCCGTCCACCAGCAGGCGCATGGCCAGGGCGAAGGCGGCGATCTTGGGAATGCTGCCGATGAACAGGGTGGCGGAGGTGGGCGAGCCCTCATAGACATCCGGCACCCACATGTGGAAAGGCACAGCCCCCAGCTTGAAGGCCAGGCCTATGACCAGGAACACCAGGCCAAACACCAGCACCAGCTTGTCGGCACCCAAGAGCCCGGCAGCGACACCACTGAACAGGATGGATCCGGTGGCACCGTAGATCATGGAAATGCCATAGAGCAGCATGCCAGAGGCCACCGCGCCGAGGAGGAAGTATTTCATCGCCGCCTCAGAGCCCATGGGCGAGTCGCGGTCAAAGGCGACCATGGCGTAGAGGCTCAGGGCGAGCAGCTCCAGCCCCAGGTAGATGGTGAGGAAGCTGAAGGCGGAGACCATCACCATCATCCCCAGCAGGGCGAGCAGGCCGAGGACGTAGAACTCGCCCTTGAACAGCTTGCGGCTTTGCAGGTCGTGCTTGGCATAGAGAAAGGCACCGAAGGTCAGCACCAGCATGCTGATCTTGAGGGTATCGGCCATGGCGTCGCGCACATAGTGGCCGTCGAACACAATCTGCCGACCCTCACCAGGCAGCAGGGCGATGAGGAAGATGCCACCCACCAGCCCCACCTGGGTCAGGGCATAGGTCAGCATGCGCTGATCTTGGCGCAGAAAGACATCGATCAGCAGCACCAGCGAGGCCAGGCCGAGGAGATAAATCTCCGGCAGACTCACCAGCAGGTTGTTCATATCAAAGTTCATTGACTATTGATCCATTGGATTAAGAAATACCTAGTCCACAAATGACCGCGAATTCAGGACGCAGAGGACGCGGAGAAGCGCAGAGCACGCAGAGTTTTTTGCCATCACCTTTCCAGAGAAAGTGCTGGAATAACCAGCAATTCCGCTCTTTTCAACTCTGCGATCTCCGCGCTTCTCGGCTTTGGCATCCTGCGTCGCCCTACCTCCTGCGTCCATGCAGTCGTTTGCGTCCTCTGCGTCCTGCATCAAAACTCACAGCTTAGACACCGCCACGTGCTCCAGCAGCTGGCGGATGCTGGCGTCCATGACTTCCACCAGGGGAGCGGGCCAGAGGCCGAGCAGCAGCACTGCTATTGCCAGGGTGCCGAGTACCAAGGCCTCGCGGCCGTTGAGGTCTTGCAGCTTGGCCACCTTGTCGTTGGCGATCTCGCCGAAGATCACCCGCTTGACCATCCACAGGGTATAGGCAGCGCCGACGATCAGAGTGGTGGCAGCGAGGAAGGCGAACCAGAAATCGGCGCGGAAGGCGGCGAGGATCACCATGAACTCGCCGACAAAGCCCGAGGTGCCCGGCAGGCCGGCGTTGGCCATGGAGAAGAACACCATGAAGGCGGCGAAGATCGGCATGGAGTTGACCACGCCGCCGTAATCGTTGATCTGCCGGCTGTGCAGGCGGTCGTAAAGCACGCCGATGCAGAGGAACATGGCCGCGGAGATGAAGCCGTGAGAGACCATCTGCACCATGCCGCCTTCCAGACCGAGCACGGCACCGCCAGTAGCATCGGCGTTGGCCAGGATCATGAAAATGATGAAAAAGCCCAGGGTGACAAAGCCCATGTGAGCGATGGAGGAATAGGCCACCAGCTTCTTCATGTCCTGCTGCACCAGGGCGACAAAGCCGATATAGACCACGGCGATGAGCGACAGGCTGATCATCAGCCAGTCCAGTTCAGAACTGGCATCCGGCGTAATCGGCAGGGAGAAGCGCAGAAAGCCGTAGCCGCCGATCTTCAGCATGATCGCCGCCAGGATCACCGAGCCGCCGGTGGGTGCCTCGACGTGGGCATCCGGCAGCCAGGTATGCACCGGGAACATGGGCACCTTGACGGCAAAGGCGAGGAGGAAGGCGATGAAGATCAGCACCTGCTCCGTCAGCCCCAGCTTGAGATCGTGGAAGGCGAGGATCTCCATGCTATCGGCCAGGTTGTACATGTAGATCAGCGCCACCAGCATGAACACCGAGCCGAGGAAGGTGTAGAGGAAGAACTTGATCGTGGCATAGACCCGGTTCGGCCCGCCCCAGATGCCGATGATGACGAACATCGGGATCAGCATGGCCTCCCAGAACACATAAAACAGCATGGCGTCGAGGGCGCTGAACACGCCGACCATCACCCCCTCCATGATCAGGAAGGCGGCCATGTACTGGTGCGGCTTGTACTGGATCACCTCCCAACCGGCGATGATCACTAGGATAGTGATGAAGGTAGTGAGCAGGATCAGCGGCATGGAAATACCATCCACCCCCAGGTAATACTGGATGTGGAACATCTCCACCCAGGGCATGCGCTCGACGAACTGCATCTGCGCCGTGCCGGCATCAAAGCCGGTCCACAGCGGGATGCTGAACAGGAAGGTCAGCACGGCAATCCACAGCGATAGCCAGCGGGTTACCCCAGGGGCCTTGTCGCCACTGGCCAGGACCAGGAAGCCGCCGACGATGGGCAGCCAGATGATCAGGCTGAGAAGGGGCCAGTCTGCGCTCATGCCAAATCCACCCTTAAGCTCCAGAGAACACGAAGACGCCCAGCAGCAACAGCAGGCCGAGGATCATCGCAATTGCATAGTGATACAGATAACCGGTCTGAACCTGCCGCGCCACCTGGGCAAAGGAGTTCACCAGCCGGGCCGAGCCGTTGACCAGCAGGCCGTCGATAAACCAGCGATCACCGGCCGAGGAGAACAGGCCGCCAAGACCGCGGCTGCCCTTGGCGAACAGCAGCTGATAGGCCTCGTCCACCCAGTATTTGCGATCGAGCAGGTCATGTAGCCAGCCCAGGCGTGCCTTGATGGCAGCAGCAATAGCCGGATTGCGCGTATAGAGATACCAGGCCAGACCCAGGCCAGCCATCGCCAGCCAGAAGGGCGCGGTGACCAGACCATGCAGGACAAAGCCGAACTGGCCGTGATAACCCTCGCCCACCTTGGCCAGGGTATCGTGCTGCGGCAGCACGGTGATGATCCCGGCGAACCAGTCACCGAACAGCATGGGCTGTACCGTCAACCAACCGATCAGCACCGAGGGGATGGCCAGCAGGATCAGCGGCAGCGTCACCACCCAGGGGGATTCGTGCGGCTTGGGCTCGTCATGTACCTGGTGGTGCTCCTGGGCCTCGGCATCGCCGTGGTCATCATGGGCCTCATGGTGAGGCTCGAAATGGCGCGGGCCCTGACCGTGGAACACCAGGAAGAACATGCGGAAGCTGTAGAGGGCAGTGATGAATACACCCAAGGTCACCAGTACCAGGGCGTAGCCGCTGCCTGGGATCTGCGCATGGCCCACGGCGGCGATGATGGCATCCTTGGAGAAGAAGCCGGAGAAACCGGGAAAGCCGATCAGCGCCAGCGAGCCCAGCAGCGCGGTCCAATAGGTGATCGGCATGTGTTTCTTCAGGCCGCCCATGTTGCGGATGTCCTGATCGTGGTGCATGCCGATGATCACCGACCCGGCGGCGAGGAACAGCAGCGCCTTGAAAAAGGCATGGGTCATCAGATGGAACAGGCCGGCGGCATAGGCGGAAACCCCCAGTGCGACCACCATGTAACCCAGCTGGGACAGGGTCGAATAGGCCACCACCCGCTTGATGTCGTTCTGCACTATGCCGATCAGACCAGTGAAGAAGGCGGTGGTGGCGCCGATGATGAGCACAAAGCTCAGCGCCGTCTCCGACATCTCATACAGCGGCGACATGCGCGCTACCATGAAGATACCCGCGGTGACCATGGTGGCGGCATGGATCAGGGCCGAGATCGGCGTCGGGCCTTCCATGGAATCTGGCAGCCAGACGTGCAGCGGCACCTGGGCCGACTTGCCCATGGCGCCGATGAACAGCAGGATGCAGATCAGGGTCATCAGCGACCAGCTGGCATCGCCCCAGATCTGCACCTGGGTATCGGCATGGGCGCCAGCTTGGGCGAACACCTCGGCATAGTCCAGGCTGTTGAAATACATGGCCACGGCGGCAATGCCGAGGATGAAACCGAAGTCACCGACGCGATTGACCAGAAATGCCTTCATATTGGCGAAGATGGCGGTCTCGCGCTTGTAATAGAAGCCGATCAGCAGGTAAGACACCAGGCCCACCGCCTCCCAGCCGAAGAACAGCTGCATGAAGTTGTTGGACATCACCAGCATCAGCATGGAGAAGGTGAACAGGGCGATGTAGCTGAAGAAGCGCTGATAGCCCTCCTCATGCTGCATGTAGCCGATGGTGTAGATGTGCACCATCAGCGAGACGAAGGTCACCACCGACATCATCATTACCGTCAGCCGGTCCACCAGAAAGCCCACCTCAAAGCGCAGGCCATCGCTGATCATCCAGGTATAAACCGCCTGATTGAATACCGGCTGGTCGTTGAAGATGAACAGCTTGAGGGTATAGAGCGACAGCAGGCAGGACAGGCCAACGCCGAGAATGGTCACCCAATGGGCACCGGCCCGGCCGATCTGTTTGCCGAACAGGCCAGCCAGGATGGCACCGATCAGGGGCGCCAGCACAATTGTCAGGTAAATCGCTTCCATCTGCCCTCCCCTAGCCTTGATTAGACGAAGGACGCAGAGACCGCAAAGGAGCGCGGAGATCGCAGAGTATTTTGGAGAACGGCATCTGGGAACTCCGAACGCCTGCTCGGGCCTGCCAAGTACAGCAGCCAACAGAATCCGGGTTAAACAAACTCCGCGTGCTCTGCGCTTCTCCGCGCACTCTGCGTCCTGAATTTTTCATCAATCTATTCATCTACTTAGGCCTAACCCTTGAGAGCGCCAATGTCATCGACATTGATGCTGCGCTTGTTGCGGAACAGCACCACCAGAATGGCCAGACCTATGGCCGCCTCCGCCGCTGCCACGGTGAGGATGAAGAAGACAAAGATCTGCCCGGACAGATCGCCGAGAAAATGGGAGAAGGCGATGAAGTTCATGTTCACCGCCAGCAGCATCAGCTCGACGCACATCAGCAGAATCAGCAGGTTCTTGCGATTGAGAAAGATACCGGCAATGCTCAGGGAAAACAGGATGGCGCTGAGGATCAGGTAGTCGGACAGGGCTAGCACGGCATCAATCCTCCGCATCCATGCTGACCAGGCGCACACGCTCTTCGCGCTTCACCTGCAGCTGTCTGCTGATGTTCTGGGTCTTCTTCTCCGGCCGCCGACGCAGGGTCAGGCCGATGGCGGCGACTATGCCCACCAGCAGGATCACCGCTGCGATCTCGAAGGGGTACATGTAGCTGGTGTATAGCTGCTGACCTATGGCCTCGGTATTGGCGTAGTCCGCCCCGCTCGGCTGTGGCTTGGGGTAGTGCTCCAAGCCAAAACGGGCCGGGCCCACCACCAGCACCATTTCCACCAGCATCACTGCGGCAATGACACCGCCGAGCCAGACATAACGAATAAACCCGGCACGCATGGCGGCCACGTCGATGTCCAGCATCATGATGACGAACAAAAACAGCACCATCACCGCGCCCACATAGACCAGCACCAGGGTAATGGCGAGGAACTCCGCCTCCAGCAGCATCCAGAGAATGGCGGACTGGAAGAAGGCAAACACCAGAAACAGCGCCGAATGCACCGGATTGCGGCGCAGGATCACCATGCTGGCAGAAAACACCAGCAGGGCCGCAACCACATAGAAAATCATCTTTTCGTAGGACATGAATGTCTTGCCTTAGCCTAAATCAACAGTTCCGCAGCCAAAAAGGGACGCAGAGGACGCAAAGGAGCGCAAAGAACGCCGAGAAAGAAAAACCTTAAAGCAACCATCCCTGACCAGATCAAGCCAGCCCTCAAATTGAGCAGGAGCACCCCTGGAAAGCCCCACATCAAAACTCAGCGATCTCTGCGCTTCTCTGCGATCTCTGCGTCCGATTTTTTCAGTCATTGGTTTCAGCTTAACGGTACTTGGCCTGCTCGGCGCGGTCGGCGGCCAGTTGGGCTTCGTATTGCTCGCCTATGGCCAGCAGGCGCTGCTTGTCGATGACCCGCTCGCTGTTCTGTTCCATGCTGTACTCGTAGATGCGGCTCAGGACGATGGAGTCCACCGGGCAGGATTCCTCGCAGAAACCGCAATAGATGCACTTGAACAGGTCGATCTCGTACTTACTGGTGCGGCGCGAGCCGTCCTCGCGCGGTTCTGCTTCGATGGTGATCGCCAGCGCCGGGCAGACCGCCTCGCACAGCTTGCAGGCGATGCAGCGCTCCTCGCCGTTGGGATAGCGGCGCAGGGCATGCAGGCCACGGAAGCGCGGCGATACCGGCGCCTTCTCCTCCGGATACTGCACGGTAAACTTGGGGCGGAAGAAATAGCGCCCGGTTACGCCCAGTCCCTTGAACAGTTCCAGCAGGAACAGGCTTTTGATGCTGTGGGTGAGTGCTTTCAACATGGCAGGCCTCAGTCAAACCACCAGGGCAGCTGATAGACCACCGCCAGCGCCACCAGAAGAATCCAGACGATGGTGATCGGAATGAACACTTTCCAGCCCAGGCGCATGATCTGGTCGTAGCGGTAGCGCGGGAAGGTGGCACGCAACCAGAGGAACAGGAACATGAAGACAAAGGTCTTGAGCACCAGCCAGAAGAAGCCCGGCACCCAGGCGAAGACCGGTTCCAGGAAAGTGCCCTGGAAGGGTGACAACCAGCCGCCCATGAACATCAGCGCGGTCAGGGCGGAGACCAGGATCATATTGGCGTATTCGCCCAGGAAGAAGGCAGCGAAGGCCATGCCGGAGTAATCCACATGGAAACCGGCGACGATCTCCGACTCACCCTCGGCCACGTCGAAGGGGGCGCGGTTGGTCTCGGCCACGCCGGAGATGAAGTAGATGACAAACAGCGGCAGCAGCGGCAGCCAGAACCAGTGCAACGCCGAGCCGCTCTGCGCTTGCACGATCTGCCCCAGATTCAGGCTGCCGGCGGCCACCAGCACGCCCACCAGGGCAAAGCCCATGGCGATTTCATAGCTGACCACCTGCGCCGCCGAGCGCATGGCACCGAGCAGGGCATATTTGGAGTTGGAGGCCCAGCCGGCGATGATCACCCCATAGACACCGATGGAGGTCATTGCCAGCAGATAGAGCAGACCGGCGTTGACATCCGCCAGCACCAGGCCCTCGTCAAAGGGAAACACCGCCCAGGCCGCCAGTGCCGGGCCCAGGGTCAGCATTGGCGCAATCAGAAACAGCAGCGGGCTGGCCTTGGTGGGGATGATGATCTCCTTGAACATCAGCTTCACCGCATCGGCGATGGGCTGCCCCAGCCCGAACAGGTTCTTGCCGAAGAAGCCGACCCGGTTGGGGCCGATGCGCACCTGCATGTAGCCGATCACCTTGCGCTCGGCCCAGGTGTAGTAGGCCACCAGGATCATCAGCGGCAGCATGATCACCGTGATCTTGAGCAGAATGCCCAGCAGGGGCAGTTCCGTGGTGATGTAGTTCCAGATCGTCAGCACCGGTCTTCTCCGCTCACAGCTTTTCTAGGGTCACAGGACCGAACAATGGACCCAGGGCCTCGCTGCCGGGCACCCCCGCGGGGATCAGGGCGCACTGATCCGGCACGCCCTCGTCCAGGGCCAGAACCATCTCCAGATGCCGGCCGGACTGATTGATCACGGCAGTGGCGCCCGGTTTCAGGCCCAGGTTGGCGGCTGTCTTGGCATTCAGGCGCAGCAGGCGACCCTGGCGGGCATCCGCCGAGTGCTGCAGCGAGGGTGCCAGACGTACCGCCATGTCACTGGCGTAGATGGGGTAGTAGCCAATGCGGGTCAGGGGACCGTCGCTGAACTGGCTGCTGCTGCAAGGCTGAACGAGGTTATTGCTCAACTGGGTTTCAGCACAGGCCGCTTTCAGCTCCGCCAGCACCTCCTCGCTGCTGTTGAGCTCAAATCCGTCGAGATTGCACAGATTGCCCAGCACCCGCAGCACCTTCCAGGCCGGCCGCGCCTCGCCCTGGGGGCTGACCGCGCCGGCGTAGCTCTGCCAATCCCCCTGGGCATTGACCAGGGTGCCGGAGCTTTCAGCAAACCAGCCGATGGGCAGCAGCAGATCCGCCAGCTGGTGCAGGCTGGGGCTGACAAAGGCGCTCAGGGCTATCACTGGGCCTGCGCCAAACAACTCGGCGGCGGCGCTGGGATCGGCCAGATCCAGCAGCGGATCAAGGCCCAGAATCAGGCTGGCGCCGGTCTTGTCCTGCAGCATCTGGGCGCAGTTGGCGCCCTGTTCGGCATTGGGCTTGCCGCCGGGCAGGCGATTGGGCTGGGCGCCGGCCAGCTGAGCGCCAACCGCGTTGGCGGCAGCAGGCAGATGACCCAGGCGGGCGCCTGCTTTCTCGGCGATGGCAGCGGCCAGGCTCTCAAGCACAGCAAAATCGGGATGACCGCTGGCCAGATTGCCCAGCAGTACGGCGGCCTGGTCGGCAGATTTGAGTTGCTCGGCCAAGGCCTTGGTGGCTGGGGATTCAATGGCATCCTTGACCAGCTCACCGGCAACACCCAAGGCCTTGGCCACCCCGGCCAGGGCCTTGACCATGCCCGCCGGGCTGGTCACCAGCTGCTCGGCGTCGTAATTGAGCTCAAAGCGGCAAGGGTTGATGTAGCCGATAACCGCGCCATTGAGGGCCGCCTTGCGCAGGCGATGGCCCAGCAGGGGCTGATCCTTGCGCGGATTGCCGCCGATCACCAGCAGCGCCTGCTGCTGTTCCAGCTCGGCAATGGGCAGGCCCAGCCAGCGCAGGCTCGAGTTGTCATCGTTGCGGAAATCCGCCTGGCTCAGGCGATGGTCGATGCGGTTGCTGCCCAGGCCACGGGTCAGCTTCTGCGCCAGGTAAAGTTCTTCGACCGTGGCATTGGGCGAAACCAGGCTATTCAGCGAAGCGCCGGCCTGTTTGAGGATTTCAGCCGCCTTGTTCAGCGCGCTCTGCCAGTCGATGGGGCGCCACTGGCCGTTCTGCTTAAGCATGGGCTGGGGCAGACGCTCGTCGGCATTGAGCGCCTCGTAGCTGAAGCGGTCACGGTCGGAGATCCAGCACTCGTTGACCGCTTCGTTGTCCCGCGGCACCACGCGCATCACCTGATTGCGGCGGACGTGGATGGCCAGATTGGAGCCAACGCCATCGTGACAGGCGATGCTGGGGAATTCCTGCAGCTCCCAGGCGCGGGCGCGAAAACGGAAGGGCTTGGAGGTGAGCGCACCCACCGGGCAGACGTCGATGATATTGCCGGACAGCTCGGAATCGACGCTGTGCTGCACGTAGGTGCCGATCTTCATGTGCTCGCCACGGCCGGTGGCGCCCATCTCGCGCACCCCGGCGATCTCTGCGCCGAAGCGCACGCAGCGGGTGCAGTGGATGCAGCGGGTCATATCGGTGGCCACCAGCGGCCCCAGGTCCGGGTCCTTGACCACGCGCTTGGCCTCGACATAGCGGGAGACATCGGAGCCATAACCCATGGCCAGATCCTGCAGCTCGCACTCGCCGCCCTGGTCACAGATGGGGCAGTCCAGCGGGTGGTTGATCAGCAGAAATTCCATGGTGCCCTTCTGCGCCGCCAGGGCCAGGGGCGATTTGGTGTGCACCTTCATCCCCTCGGCCACCGGGGTGGCGCAGGCGGGCAGCGGCTTGGGTGCCTTTTCCACTTCCACCAAACACATGCGGCAGTTGGCTGCGATGGAAAGTTTCTTGTGGTAGCAGAAGCGCGGGATGCTGATGCCGTTGGCATCGGTCACCTCGATGAGCATGGCGCCCGGCCGCGCTTTCAGCTCGCGGCCATCGACTTCAATGCTTACCCCTGTCTCGTCGGTCATGCTTGTTCTCTGGTTTTCATCAGGCTCAGACAGCTACCTGGCACTTCTTGTGGTCGATGTGGTACTGGAACTCATCGCGATAATGTTTGAGCATCCCCTGCACCGGCATAGCAGCGGCATCGCCCAGGGCGCAGATGGTGCGACCGGCGATCTTGGTGGTGACATCGTCCAGCAACGCCAGGTCTTCCGCCCTGCCCTTGCCTTGCTCGATGCGGCTGACCACCCGATACAACCAGCCGGTGCCCTCGCGGCAAGGCGTACACTGGCCGCAGGATTCTTCGTGATAGAAATAGGACAGGCGCTCGAGAATTTTCACCATGCACTGGCGGTCGTCGATGACGACCACAGCGCCGGAGCCGAGCATGGAGCCGGCCTTGGCGATACTGTCGTAGTCCATGTTGGTCTGCAGCATCTGCTCGCCGGGGATCACCGGCGCTGAGGAACCACCGGGGATCACCGCCTTGAGCTTGTAGCCGTCCTTCATGCCGCCGGCCATTTCCAGCAGCGCGGAGAAAGGCGTGCCCAGGGGGATTTCATAGACGCCGGGGCGCTTGATGTTGCCGGAGATGGAAAACAGCTTGGAGCCGCCGCTGTTCTCGACACCTATTGCCTTGAACCACGGCCCGCCCTTCTCCAGGATCACCGGGATCGAGGCCAGGGACTCGGTATTGTTGATGATGGTGGGCTTGCCATAGAGGCCGAACAGGGCGGGGAACGGCGGCTTGTAGCGCGGCTGGCCCTTCTTGCCTTCGATGGACTCCAGCAGCGCCGTTTCTTCGCCGCAGATGTAGGCGCCGGCACCCAGATGGCTGTGGACATCGTAGTCCCAGCCGGAGCCAAGGATGTTCTTGCCGAGCAGACCGGCCGCCCTCGCCTCTTCCAGGGCCGCCTCGAAGCGCTCGTAGGGCTCCCAGAACTCGCCGCGGATGTAGTTGTAGCCGGCGCAGGCACCGATGGCGTAACCGGCGATGATCATGCCTTCAATCAGCTGATGCGGGTTGTAGCGCAGGATGTCGCGGTCCTTGAAGGTACCGGGCTCGCCCTCGTCGGAGTTGCAGACGATGTAGCGCTCACCGGGCAGGCTGCGGTTGATGAAGCTCCACTTCAGTCCGGTGGGGAAGCCAGCACCACCCCGACCGCGCAGGCCGGAGGCCTTGACCTCGTCAATGATTTTTACCGGATCGGTCTTCTCGGCGAGGATCTTTTTCAGCTGCTCGTAACCGCCGCGGGACTGGTAGGTGGCCAGGGTCCAGGGCTGGTCGAGATCGTTGTTGCGCAGACAGACTTCGTTGGCCATGGGCTACTCCAGTCCATCGAGGATGGCGTCTATGCCTTCCGGGGTGAGGTTTTCGTAATACTGGGTGCCGATCTGGAACATGGGCGCACCACCGCAGGCCCCCAGACACTCCACTTCCTTGAGGGTAAAGCGGCCATCCTCGGTGGTCTCGCCCAGGCCTATGCCGAGGCGCTTCTTCAGGTGGCTGACCACCTGATCCGAGCCGCAGATCATGCAGGAGACATTGGTGCAGATACAGATCTTGTGCTTGCCGACGGGCTTGAGCTCATACATGGAGTAGAAGCTGGCCACCTCATAGACGGCGATGGGCGGCATGTCCAGATAGGCGGCGACCTGATCCATCAGTTCGGTGGTGAGATGGCCACCGTTGTACTCCTGCACCTCGCGCAGGGCCCACATTACCGCCGACTGCTGCCAGCCTTCAGGGAACTTGGCCACCCACTTATCAATGGAGTTACGTAGCTCCGGCGTCAGCAGTTGCGACTTCTCGGTCAGCCGGTCCAGGCGGACCATGGGTACGCTCTTGAAGCTCATCAGCGGTCAATCTCCCCGAAGACTACATCCATGGTGCCGATCACGGTGGTGACATCGGACAGCATGTGGCCGCGCACCATCTCGTCCATGGCCGCCAGATGGGGGAAGCCAGGGGCGCGCACCTTCATGCGATAGGGTTTGTTGGCGCCATCGGCCACCAGATAGACGCCAAACTCGCCCTTGGGCGCCTCCACCGCGGCATAGACCTCGCCCGGCGGCGGGCAGTAGCCCTCGGTGAAGAGTTTAAAGTGGTGGATCAGGGCTTCCATGTCCTCTTTCATCTGTGTACGGCTTGGCGGCACCACCTTGTGGTCGTCGATCATCACCGGACCGGAATTGGCCCGCAGCCAAGCAACGCACTGCTTGATGATGCGGTTGGACTGGCGCAGCTCTTCCACGCGCACCAGATAGCGGTCGTAAGTGTCGCCGTTCTTGCCCACCGGGATGTCGAAGTCCACCTCGTTGTAGGCGGCGTAGGGCTGTTTCTTGCGCAGGTCCCAGGCGATGCCGGAGCCGCGCAGCATGGGGCCGGTAAAACCCAGCTGTTTGGCCCGCTGCGGCGTGACCACGCCAATATCCACGGTGCGCTGCTTCCAGATACGGTTGTCGGTGAGCAGGGTTTCGTATTCATCGACATAGCCGTCAAAGCGCTGACAGAAGTCCTCGATGAAATCCAGCAACGAGCCTTCGCGGTTGGCGTTGCGCCGTTTGATGTCCTCGGCGCTGTGCCAGCGGCTGGCCTTTTCCTCGTAGCGCGGCATCTGATCGGGCAGATCGCGATAGACCCCGCCGGGGCGGTAATAGGTAGCGTGCAGCCGGGCGCCGGACACCGCCTCGTAGCAATCCATCAGGTCTTCACGGTCGCGGAAGCAGTAGAGGAACATGGTCATGGCGCCCACGTCCAGGGCATGGGTACCGAGCCACATCAGGTGATTGAGAATCCGCGTGATCTCATCGAACATCGTGCGTATGTACTGAGCGCGGATCGGCGCCTCTATGCCCAGCAGCTTTTCGATGGCCAGCACATAACCGTGCTCGTTGCACATCATCGACACATAATCGAGACGGTCCATGTAGCCGATGCTCTGGTTGAACGGCTTGGTCTCGGCGAGCTTTTCGGTACCGCGATGCAGCAGGCCGATGTGTGGATCGGCGCGCACCACCTGCTCGCCGTCCAGTTCCAGCACCAGGCGCAGCACGCCGTGGGCCGAGGGGTGCTGGGGACCGAAGTTGAGAGTGTAGTTACGAATCTCAGGCATCTTCATGCTCCTGGGAGCGCTGCGCGTAACGGCTATCGCTGCGCAGGGTGCGCGGCACCAGGGTACGCGGCTCGATGCGCACCGGCTCGTAGATCACCCGGCCCTTGTCGGCGTCGTAGCGCATTTCCACATGGCCGGAGAGAGGGAAGTCCTTGCGCAGGGGATGGCCGACAAAGCCGTAATCGGTGAGGATGCGGCGCAGATCGGGATGGCCGTCAAACAGGATGCCGAACAGATCAAAGGCCTCGCGCTCGAACCAGTCGGCGCAGTTCCATACCGGGGTGAGGGAATCGATGATCAGGGTATCGCCGGCGCAGAAGGTCTTCAGGCGCAGGCGGATGTTGTGCTTCAGCGACAGCAGATGACAGACCACGGCAAAGCGGCGTTCCTGATCCGCCTCGGCCACCCCCGGCGGCGTGACAATGGCATTGACACCACGACCAAAGCCGGTATTCGGCGCATCGGCAGTGTTCCACTCGCCCTGGCCGTAGGTCAGATAGTCCACCGCGCACAGATCGATCAGCTGTTCAAAGGCCAGGTCGGCGTGGTTGCGCAGCAGCAGTGCGGCCTTGCTCCAGTCGGCCTTGTCCACCTCCAGGTTGACCTCGCCGAGGCCGCGCTCCAGGCTGAATTCGATCTCCGCCTCTTCGAATTGCTCCTCGATGGCCTCCACCAGGTCATCCAGACGATCCTGCATGCTCATCAGGCTACCTCACCCTGGCTGATTTCATCCTTGCGGGCGATGGTGCTGGTGCGCCGAATCTTTTCCTGCAGCTGCAGCACGCCATAGAGCAGGGCCTCGGCAGTCGGTGGGCAGCCGGGCACATAGATATCCACCGGCACTACCCGGTCGCAGCCGCGCACCACGGCGTAAGAATAGTGATAGTAGCCGCCACCGTTGGCGCAGGAACCCATGGAGATGACCCAGCGCGGCTCGGCCATCTGGTCATAGACCTTGCGCAAGGCCGGGCCCATCTTGTTGGTCAGGGTACCGGCAACGATCATCACATCGGACTGGCGCGGGCTGGGGCGAAAGACGATGCCGAAACGGTCCATGTCATAGCGGGCAGCGGCGGCGTGCATCATCTCCACAGCACAGCAGGCCAGACCAAAGGTCATAGGCCACATGGAACCGGTGCGCGCCCAGTTGATCAGCTTATCGGCGGTGGTGGTGACCACGCCTTCTTTCAGGATACCCTCAACGCCCATGGCGCAGCCCTCGCATCAGTCCCATTCCAGCGCCCCTTTCTTCCATTCGTAGATGAAGCCGATCACCAGCACGCCGAGAAACAGCAGCATGGCATAGAAACCGACCATGCCGATTTCATCCAGCACCACGGCCCAGGGGAAGAGGAAGGCGATTTCCAGATCGAAGATGATGAACAGAATGGCGACCAGGTAATAGCGCACATCGAACTTCATGCGCGCATCTTCAAAGGCCTCAAAGCCGCACTCGTAGGCCGAGCCCTTTTCCGCATCCGGCCGGTGCGGTGCCAGGACAAAGCCCAAGGCGACGAAGGCCGCCCCAACGAGGCCGCCCACCGCAATGAACACGAGTACGGGTAGATAATGTTCCAGCACTTTGCGTTATCCTAAAAAGAGCATTTGGCCACAGAGCACACAGAGAAAAATCAATGTGTTGGAAAGCGAACGTTCATCACCTTTTAGGTGAGCCTGGTCTAATACGTAACTCTTTGAAACAACTCTGTGATCTCTGTGTCTCTGTGGCTTAACTGAGGAATATAGGGTTATGCCCCCGATCTGCGGCCAAGATTCAGGTCAGGTACCAGCCCCGGCCAATAGCAGCGGGCAAGTCTAGTGACATCGGCTGGGCATGTCAAGTTGATGCTCTGAGCGATTAACCAATAAATTCAATAGGTTAATATCAAGAGATGAAATACTGCGCGGATCGGGGCAGCAGCCGACCCAAGCAGCTGCCGAGGCCTGCCTGATTATCTCTGCATCTCAGTCAGGGTCTGGTACGGGCCTGAGTCCGCAGGCCAGGAAGACACCGACACAGCCCCAGGCGTTGGGCCGCTGCAACAGCCGGTAGATATCGGCCCGGTCTGCCTCGGCCTGGATCGGGTCCTCGGCGACCAGTTGCTGGAGCTTGAAACCGGTGGTGAGATCCAGCAGGGCCTGCATGCCCAGCTGGCTGCTGCTCAGGCCCTGCACCCAGGCATTGACCTGGGCAAAACCGGCCTCGGCCAGCAGGCCGGCAAGCTTGCGGCCGATGTGTCTGTCACCGCCCTGCCCGGCCTGCGCCTGGGCGGCGCGGCGAACGAAGGCGGCAAACCGGGCGGGTTCTGGGTAGAGGCTGAGCCAGGCATCATCCACATCGGCAATGGCCAGGATGCCGCCGGGCCTGAGCACCCGCATGATCTCGCTCAGGGCTTGCTCGGGCCGCTTGAGGTGCTGAAACAGAAAGCGGGCATAAACAAAATCAACCCCCCCATCGGCCAGCTCCAGGGCATAGGCATCGCCCTGCTGGAAGCTGAGGTTGGCCAGCCCGGCTTGGGCCGCGTGGGCCCTGGCCTCATCCAGCAACTGCGGGCTGAGGTCCAGCCCCAGCACCTGTCCCCCAGCCACCATTCGCGCCAGCAGGCAGCTGATCAAACCCGGTCCACAGGCCAGATCCAGCACCCGCATACCGGGCCGCAGGCCGCATTGCTGGAGTATCGCCTGCTCCAGGGCCTGTGCCGCATCGGCCTGGGCCTTGAGCCGGTCCAGCTCCTGCTGGTTCTGCCGGAAACCACCAAAGGCGTAGGAGCCGGCGTTCGGGTTCTGAGCGCTCGGGTTCTGATCAGTGTCGGTCATGGCCCTGCCCCTCCACCGCCTGCACCGCGTTGACCCAGTTCTGGGTGCTGCCCCTGAGCCGGTCACAGAGCACCACCGAGAGATTGAGCAGGACCCGGGCGACGATCTCGGGCATGGTCTTCATCGCCTTGTTCAACAGGGCCTGGGTGAGGATCAGCAACTTCACCTCGGTATTGGCCTGCACCCTGGCGGTGCGCGGGCTGCGACTGACAAAGGCGATCTCGCCAAACAACTCGCCCGGCCCGAGCAGGGCCAGGGAGATGGGGCGCGCC
This sequence comes from gamma proteobacterium SS-5, assembly GCA_009497875.2. NCBI lineage: Bacteria > Pseudomonadati > Pseudomonadota > Gammaproteobacteria > Chromatiales > Sedimenticolaceae > Magnetovirga > Magnetovirga frankeli. The sequence goes on from CP032508.2 coordinate 2,677,504, forward strand.
GCGCTGCCGCCCCAGATCTCCACTACCCCCTCCAATACGACAAACAACTCATCGCCCACGTCACCGGGGCGAATGATCAGCTCCCCGGCCTGACAGGACAGCAGGCTGCAACTACCCAGAAAGGCCTGCGCCTGGGCCTCGCTCAGGCCGGCCAGCAGGGGGATGCCCTGGGTCGGATCGGCATGCAGATTGTGCTCCAATATGTCCCAAAACTCCTCGCTATCGAGCAGGCGCTTGTTGAGATGCGTGGCATGGTTGGGAAAACAGCCCTCAAACCAAAGACTATCGGCATCACTGGTCGGCAGCTTGCGCGCCAGCCGCCAGAAGGGCGAGCGCACCCGGCGCATGTAGTTGGCATCCTCGGTGATGAATACCATGGGGATGCGGTAGCCCACGTCCTCATCGACAAAGCCCTGGGTGTAGCGCCGATAGCCCAGTTGCTCATAAAAACCCAGCAGGGATGGCGCGCAATTGAGGAAGTTGAAGCGCACGCCCCGCGCCCTGGCGTGTTCGAACAGGCGCAGCAGCAGACCAGCGAGCACCGCCGAGCCGCGCCAGGCGCTGGCCACCATCAACCGGGAACTGATGGACAGACAATCGGGCCGAAACCCCTGCCAGTGCTGCAAGCCATAGATCTGCCTCCAGTAGTCTGAGAGGGGCGTCCTGCCCAGCTGATTGAGCCGGGCGGCGGCAACCACCTCACCGGCCGCCAGCACCATAAAATGATCGGCGTCCGCATCCATCTCATCGTACAGTATCTGCCGCTCCGAGTCGGCATAGCTGAGATGCTTGCCCATCTCCTGCACATAGATTTGGTAGCGAAAACGGTAGATCGCCTCACGCTCAGCAAGAGACCGGGCCAGGCGCAGCTCGGTAGAGACAGGCGGATCGGAGATGGGTTCTGCTGTGGGCATGGGTTCGGCTTTGGTAGGATGCAAGGGGTAGAGCGGCATCTGCAACTGCTATAGAATGCCAAGATAGTGACTTCAAGCAACCCTGGCAACTGCCCAAGTATGGAGCCAAGATGGAATTCACTTCTCACACCCAGGGCCGTGAAGCGGCGCTGATTGAACTCTTCCGATCCACTTTTGCTGCCTCCGAGGGGTCGGCTGAAGGTACTCTGATCAGCAATCTGGTGCGCAAGCTATTGGCAGATACCCCAGCGGAGGACCTGATTGCCTGCCTTGCCGAGGATCAGGGCGAGTTGCTCGGCGCTTGCCTGTTCTCGCGGCTGAGTTTCGCCCAGGATGGGCGCAGTGTCTTCCTCCTCGCCCCCGTTGCCGTGACCCATCAGCGACAGCGCACAGGCATAGGCCAGCAGATGCTCAACCAGGGCCTGGAATTGCTGCGCCAGCAGGGTATGGATGCAGTCCTGACCTATGGCGATCCCAACTTCTATCAGCGGGTTGGCTTTCGACCCATCAGCAGCGCAGACGTCTGCCCACCCCTGCCGCTCCGGCAGCCCCAAGGCTGGCTGGGACAGTCACTGACGACCCAGCCCCTGAGCCAACTGAAGGGGCCATCCCACTGTGTTAACGCCCTGCATGACCCGGCATTCTGGTAAACCGAAAGGGGCACAAGGGTCAGGCACAAGGGTCAGGTCTAGATTCAAAGCCTGCTACCTATTAATTATTGCAAAAGTAATGGCAGTTTAAATTCCTTCCTGATGCCTGAATTAGAAGCGCCCAGTGAATAACATCAACTGCATGAACTTATGCAACTATTAATATATGGTTCAGACCACCAGAGTTCTGCGCTTGTCGCGCTCTACGCAGAATCTTTCCAACGGTCGTGAAATGAAGGCCAAAGAAATCCGCGAGTTGTTGGTAACTGTATGCGCCTGTCGCATAGGCCGCCACAATGGCGTCGTTCCTGCTGTCGTGCAATGACGCTAGCTGATCAAGCGAAACCGCGGGTCGGCTTTTCTGAGCCTTTGGAACCCCGACGGTTTCAGATAACTCTGCATGTTGGGCCTGCACCCGTTCGACAAATACCTCGCCACCAAGGTAAATCTGTTGATTGAGATCACCCCAAATCGTCTCTTTCTCAATCCCCTGTGCCACAAATTCGGCATAGCGTCGAATCGCTTCGCCCCTTTGTGTTGCAAACTGTGCCAACAATCCATTCGTGGCTAACCATTCGGGGGGACTCCGTGCGCCAATCATGTCCAAGTAACTGCTCCAGCGCCAATCACCAGCTTCTGCCACTATACCGGCTCGCACTGGATTAAGAACCACATAGCGCGTCAATTCAAGCAGATATGCGTCCGCATCTGCCAGTATCGCCTTGTATCTCCCTTGAAAAAGATGCCCAACACGCCCATGACGGCGGTTCGATGCCTGTGTATAAACCCCGTTGAGTTGGCGCATCCCTTTTGACAGATTCGCGTTAGGGGTTTCGATTACCAAATGATAGTGATTGCTCATCAGGCAATACGCATGGCAGATCCAGTTGAAGCAACCGGCTACTTCTCCCAGAATACTCAGAAACGCTTTCCGGTCAGAGTCATCCTCATAAATGGCCTCCCGCCGGTCACCTCGGGAAGTCACATGGTAAAGCGCGCCTTCGAACTCGATTCTCACAGGTCTTGTCATGTATGCCAGTCTAACCGATTAAAGGCTTCTATTCTAGACCTGACCCCTGTCTACGCTATTCCAGAAAACCGGGTGATCCGAAGCCCGCTGAGGGTCTGGCTGGCTCTTGCTCGATCTCTAAGGCATCGCTACCTATCTCGCTGTCCCCCATGGACGCCGGTTTGACCAGGGCACCGGACTTGAGGTCGCGCTGATGGAAGCGGAAGGGGCCTTGCAGGGCGGACAGTACCCTGGGGTCGCGGTTGTAGATGTCCTGCTTGAAGTGGACCCGATTGGCATCGGCAAAGGCGGTGCTGTAAACGATCAGGATGCGCATGGGTTGCTTCAGATTGACCCGTGTGGTCTTGCCCGAGGCGATTACCTGTTGGATGCGGGCACGGGTCCAGCCCTGCCCTGCCAGCAGACGTTCGGCCAGGTCCAGGGGGTTGCGCAGGCGGATGCAGCCGGAGCTGGTGGTGCGTACCTGGCGGGCGAAATATTCCCGGTGGTTGGTGTCGTGGACAAATACATGGTGCTTGTTGGGGAACATGAACTTGACCACACCTAAGGCGTTGTCTGGCCCCGGTGGCTGGCGCACCAGATAGGGAAAGTGGCTCATCCCCTTCCAGTCTATGGCATGGGGATCAAGCCGAGCGCCCTTCTGGCTGAGCAGTTGGTAACCCTTTTTGTCCAGGTAGCCTGGGTCTTTTTTCAATTCCGGCAGTATGCTGCGCCTGAGGATGCCTGGGGGTATGGTCCAGGTGGGGTTGAAGTCGATGTATTCCACTTGGTCCTTGAAGGCCGGGGTATTGGTGAAGCGCTTGCCCACCTGCACCTGTTCGCGCCAGATGACCTGTCCTTCCCTGAACCAGTAGATCATGAAGCCGGCGATATCCACCGCCAGGAACTCGCCCTTGTCCTCGTGCAGGATCCAGCGCTGGCGCTCCAGATTAACGCGGATCTGCTGGATGCGCTCGGCCACCGGCGCATTCATTGCCGCCAGGGTGGCTGGGCCTATGATGCCATCCACCTCCAGCCCGTGGCGTTGCTGAAAGGCCTTGACGCCATCCAGCAGGGTCGGGTCGTAGCGCTCATCACCCTGGCCCGAGGCCAGATCGCCGCTAATGGCCAGACGTCGGCGGATGGCCGGGATGCGTCCATCCCGGTCGCCGGGGCGCAGGCTGTCGCCCTTTGCCAGTTGCGGCCAACCGCCGTCAGCGGCAATCGCCCGATAACGCTGTAGCCCCTGTTTCAGCTGCCGGTAACGGCGGTTGTCCGGCCTGGCCCAGTCATAGGCCTGATCGATGCGCCCCTTGCGTACCCAGGCCAGCAACAGGGCTGATCTGTCTTTGCCATCACGGGCCTGGCCGAAGTTGTTGTCCGGATCCACCCCCTGGGGGTCGGCCTTGCCGTAGTACAGGTGATAAAGTGCGCGCAGATAGGCCTCAGTGAGCAGTATATCGATACGCGCCGTCTCTTCCAGGCTGTAGCGATTGCGGCTGGGGGACTGCAAAAAGGGCAGGATCTCGGCAAAGCGGTAATCGCTTGGCTCCAGGCCATCATCGGCCAGGCCAAGCAGGGCCTGATCCAGGGAGCGAATCGCCGCCGGGGTCCATAGATGCTTGAAGCCGTTGGCGGCATACATGCGCAGGATGAACACCTTGCCGTAGAGGGTTTCGCCGTCGGCCAGCTTGGCGATCGGCTGGCCATCATCGGGCAGCAGGCGCTCCAGGGTGGCGCGAAAGGCACTGGCCTGGGCCGCTGGCGGCAACAGCAGCAAGAGCAGCAGGCCTGCCAGCCCCAGCTTGGGCAGATCTCTGTGGGTTGGATACATTGGATTTTGGTTTCAGTGAGTTACACCCATCGCCTGAGCGGCCAACCGGAAGGTTAAACCGGATTGCAACGACCTCCAAAGGGGTCCAGCCCATGCCCTCGATGCAAGGGTTTGGCAAAACCCGGGTCTGGAGACGATGATAGCACCCGCCCTGGCTCTAAGCTAAGCCCGGAGGGAATCGCGCAAGCCCCTAAACTCCAGGCGACATAAGGTTGTTTAAGATGGCCGCTTGAACGGCTCATGCTAAAATCCGCTGCGGGCTAGCAAAGTCTCTAGGAGCCTGTCGGATTTAGGATGCTCCTACTGCGCCGGTGGGAAGAACGGCCCAAATTTCCCCGATTTTTCGTTGCGTAGGCCAACTATGCGCCTCAAAATCGTGAAAATTTGTTCTCGCTCTCCCACCTTGCTCGCTACGGGCACCTAAACCTGACAGACTCCTAGTGGGAGGACGGACGATGACTGATAATGAACTGCGAGAACTTGTAGCCAGCTTGATACGGGCCCAGGTTAAAACCGATGCACAGCTGGCTAAGACCGATGCACAGCTGGCTAAGACCGATGCACAGCTGGCGAAGACCGATGCACAGCTGGCGAAGACAGACATACAACTGGCGAAGACCGATGCCAAGCTGAACAAGTTGGCGGAAATGTACGGTGGAGTGGGAAACAATCAAGGTAAAGTTGCTGAGGAATTCTACTTTAATTCCCTCAAACACAATCCGATTCTGAACAACATAAGATTTGATTTTATCGAAAAGAACCTGACCCGTAGCAGGGACGGCATTGAGGAGGAATACGATCTCTTGCTCGTCAATGGACAGGATGTCTATATCGTTGAGGTAAAGTACCACCTGCATCCCAAGGACATTGAACGTATGCTGGGGCGTAAGCTTTTAAATTTCAAAAAGCTTTTTCCTGAGTACCGGGATTACAGAATTCATCTGGCGCTCGCTACCTTCGCCGTAGAGGATGAGGTGAAGCAGATGGTATTGGATCAGGGTATTACCTTGCTGCAGAGGCGAGGCGAGCTTATCGAGACCTTGGCGGCATAGGTGGCAGGCCCCGATTGAGCATCAATGATTCTGGTGAGCCTATAGGGCCGCCAAGTCGTGCTCGGGCTCAACAAACAGCATTCCAAACCGGGCTTGCCGGGCATGGGGCAAGCCCTACCTTTTTTCATTCGGCAACCCATGCGGGGGTAAGGGTGCAAGGCCTCGACATCGATTTCTACCTCGCCCAAGACTGGCGCAACCATTTGGCCCGGCTGCCGTGGGGCCTGGCTGGCTGGCTGCGAAACAGGCACGCCTAAAAGATGCACGACGACACCCATCATGGCTCTGGGCTGCGCGATCTTTGGGTCGTGTTGCTGCCGCTGAGCCTGCTGGTGCTGCTTGCCTGGCGGTTGGGAACCTATCCGCTACCCTGGCAATGGAGCCTGCCCTGGGTGCCCTCCCTGGGGGTCGAGCTGGCGTTTCGCGTGGATGGCCTGACGGCGCTGATGCTGGCCCTGATCACCGGGATCGGCAGCCTGGTGTTTCTCTATGCCTGCGGCTACCTGGCCGGGCAGCCGCGTCGGGGCCGGGTGTATTTCCTGCTGCCGCTGTTCATGCTGGCCATGATCGGCGCGGTGATGGCCGATGATGTGGTGCTGCTGTTCCTATTCTGGGAGCTGACCAGCGTCATCTCTTTCCTGCTGGTGGGCTTTGATCACCAGAACGCCCAGGCGCGGGCCTCGGCGCGGCAGGCGTTGCTGATCACCATGGGCGGCGGCTTGGCCCTGCTCGGTGGCCTGCTGTTGCTGGGGCAGATGGCCGGCAGCCTGCGCCTGTCCGCCATCATCGCCGCGGCACCGGCCCTGCAAGACGACCCCCGTCTGCCCCTGGCACTGCTGCTGGTGATGCTCGGCGCCTTCACCAAATCGGCCCAGTTTCCCTTTCATTTCTGGCTGCCCAACGCCATGTCGGCACCGACCCCGGTGAGCGCCTATCTGCACTCGGCCACCCTGGTCAAGCTGGGCATCTACCTGCTGCTGCGCCTGGACCCGGCCTTCAATGACCTGCTGCTGTGGGAGCTGGTGCTGGTGGGCAGCGGCACCATCACCGCCCTGTGGGCCTCGCTGCTGGCCCTGCGCGAGCGGGATCTCAAGCGCATCCTGGCGCGCACCACGGTGGCGGCGCTGGGCACCCTGACCCTGCTGGTGGGGCTGCCCAGCCCAGGTGCCGGGCTGGCGGCGGTGGCCTTTCTGTTCGCCCATGCCATCTACAAGGCCCCGCTGTTTATGGTGGCCGGCAATATCGATCACGCCACCGGCACCCGTCTCATCGACCAACTCCGAGGCCTGCGCCAGGCCATGCCCTGGACGGCGGCGGCGGCCCTGATCGCCGGGCTGTCCATGGCCGGCCTGCCCCTGGCCTTTGGCTTTGTCAGCAAGGACCTGATCAGCATCGCCAAGTCCGAGGCCGATCTGCTGGCGCTGATCAGCTATGCCCTGGTGCTGGTCAATGGCATTGCCGTGGCGGTGGCGGCGGTGGCGGCGATTCGTATCTTCTGGGGTCGGCCCAAGCTGGATTCGGGTCAAATCCACGAAGTACCCTGGACCATGCTGTTGCCACCCCTGGGCATTGCCCTGATGGGTCTGGAGTTTGAGTTCCTGCCCGAGCTGGCCGCGCCGCTGCTGGCACCGGCGGCAAAGGTGGTGTCACCCGGCCTGGGGCTGGTGCAGCTGGATACCAGCTACGACCTGGAGACCCTGGTCTCGGCCCTGGGCCTAACCCTGGGCATAGGCCTGCTGCTGTTCATGACCTGGGACCGTCTGCACGATCGCCTGCATCGGGTGCATTGGCTCGACCGCTACGGCCCGGAGGCGACCTATGACTTCCTGCTCAAGGGCCTGGCCCGGCTTGCCGCCTGGCACACCCGGCGTTTGCAGCACGGCCATCTGCGCGGCTATCTGCGTCTGGTGCTGGTCAGCTTCATCGGCATCGGCCTATTTGCTGCCTGGCAGACACAGGGGCAGCAGGCCCTGCCCTGGTCCCATCTGAGCCAATGGCCGGAGCAGGCCTGGGCCTGGCTGGTGGCGGCCCTGCTGATGCTGAGCGGTGCCCTGGCCAGCCTGTTGCTGCGCGACCGCCTTGCCCTGCTCATGGCCAGCGGCCTGCTCGGCTATGGCGCGGCCCTGCTGTTCCTGTTCGCCGGGGCGCCGGATCTGGCCTTTACCCAGTTCATGGTGGAGACCATCCTGGTGGTGGTGGCCGCCGCCGTGCTGCCGCGTTTTGGCACCAGCGGCCCGGCCGATCGCCGTCTGCGCTGGGCCGATCTGACCCTGGCCCTGGCCACCGGACTTGGCGTCATGCTATTACTGGCGCAGATGTACGGCTTTGCCGAGAACCGGCAGCTGGCCGACTGGTTCGCCGCGCAAAGCCTGCCAGCGGCCCAGGGGCATAACGTGGTGAATGTGATCATCGTTGACTTCCGCGCCCTGGATACCCTGGGCGAGATCGCCGTGGTAGCCTTCGCCCTGCTGGCGGCCTTGCCCTTGTTGCGGGCAAGAAAGCGGTAGAGCCTATCGGCTATGGGATGCCCAACGTTCTGGATAAGTGAGGATCTGATGCAGCAATCCATTCAATTTGAAACAGTGATCAATGAGCACATTGCCCGGGATATCCCGGAGATCGCACCCTTGCTGGGCCATCGCGTGCAATTGATCGCGCTCGACATGGGGCAGCCCAATGCCCCAGTGCAAAGCAAGAAACTGACGTTTGAAGAATATCTGGCCACGCGCCCAAAATGGCCCAAGGATCGACCACCCATAACCCTTGAGGAGATGGAAGAGGCCATAGTAAAGGGGGCTCTGGACAGTGCAAAGTCTTGACACCAACGTCGTGGTCCGTCTGATTCTCTGTGACGATCCACGTCAGTTTCCTTTGGCAGAAAAGACTTGGCTGGATACCTTGAAGCATGGCGGAATCTTTTTGTCGATGACGGTGTTGCTCGAAACCCACTGGGTTTTGTCTCGCAGTGCGGGTTTTGACCGGACACGCATAGTTTCGGAGTTACAGCGCCTGAGCCAACTGGACGGCGTAAGATTGGAGAATGCAGAGATCGTAGCACGGGCTATTGAGCGTTATGCCGACAGCCAGTCAGACTTTGCTGATTGCGTGATATTGGAGTGTTCGCGTAGCCAAGGGGCATTACCGGTGCGTACCTTTGATAAGCGGTTTTCTCGGTTGGATGGGGTCAGCCTCATCGAAGATCCCATGCCCGCCCCCCAGAAGGTCCAATGAAAACGAACTCGCCCTTGCTCATTATTGCCGCACGGCCGCTCTACTGGGTGCTGTTTGCCGCCTCCCTGTGGGTGCTGCTGCGCGGTCATAACGCGCCCGGCGGCGGCTTTATCGGCGGCCTGCTGGCGGTGGCGGCGAGCAGTTGGCTGGCGAGCCTGCAGGGGGTTGCCGCAGCACAGCGATTACAGGGCCTGGCACCCCTGCCGCTGGCCATGCTCGGGGTACTGCTGGCACTGGTCAGCGGCCTGGCCGGGCCACTGTTCGGCCAGCCCTACCTGACCCATCTCTGGTATGGGCCGCTGAGCACCGTGCTGCCCTTTGATGTGGGGGTGTTTCTGGCGGTCTGGGGCACCCTGACCGGCTTTATCTACCCCCTGCTGGAGGCCGAGGAGGAAACCGCATGAGCCTGCTGCTGATCATTACCATCGGTCTGGGCGTCAGTGCCAGCATTTATCTGATGCTGGCCCGGGACCTGTTTCGCCTGCTGCTGGGGCTGACCATGCTGGGCAGCCTGACCAATCTGCTGCTGTTCATGAGCGGACGCCCTGGCAGCCTGCTGGCACCGGTGATCGAGCGCGGCGCCGAGGCCCTGCCGGCCGGTTTCACTAATCCCCTGCCCCAGGCCCTGACCCTGACCGCCATCGTCATCGGCTTTGCCCTGCTGGCCTTCGCCCTGGTGCTGGGGGCCCGCGTGGCCCAGGGCAATGCCCTGACCGATCGCCTGCGCGCCTCTGAGCCGGTGCCCCAGGATCCGGTCAAGCCGCCGATCGATGATGAGTAGTTACTGGAACTCAAAGAGTCCGCAAATGAACGCGAATAAACGCAAAATGGGCAATAACATCTCAGCCAATGACATAGGGCGGCCCGTGGCCGCCGCGCCCTTGCAAGGTGCAACCCCATTGCAAGCGGCTTGACGGCGGGCGCGGCCCGCCCTATGCCTCGCGCCTTAGCCCGGATGGAGTGCAACGGAATCCGGGGTTGCCGCTGGGCAAGACCTCCCCGGATTCCGCTACGCTTCATCCGGGCTACAACCCAACACCTCCGAGCCAGCGCTCGGAGCTCCCAGGAGGGGTAGCAACGGCAAGGATGCTGCACCCTAAGCCAATTGCCAAAATTACTACAACCCAATGAAAAACATAAACTTAATCTACGATAATCGGCGTAATCTGCGGTTTATAGGGTCAGTTGCGGACACTGAATCAACTTCAGACTAAACCCATGCAAATCGCCCTGCCCTTGCTCATTCCCCTGCTTACCGCCCTGGCCACGGCCTTGGCCATGGCGCGCCCGCGTCTGCAGCGGATCATCGGCCTGGTCGGCAACCTGGCGCTATTGTTGGCGGCCCTTGGCCTGCTGCAGGCGGTGATGGCCGAGGGGCGTCTGCGCCTGGTGCTGGGCGGCTGGCCGACTCCCTTTGGCATCGAACTGGTGGCCGACCCGCTGAGCGCGTCACTGGTCCTGGTGGCCGCCCTGCTGGCCCTGGCGGTGCGCATCTACGCCAGCGGCCAGCCCAGCGGACCTGCCGCCCTGCTGCCGCTGGAACAGGGTCTGCTGGCGGCGGCCCTGGCCATCTGTCTGGCCGGTGACCTGTTCAACCTCTATGTCTGGTTCGAGCTGATGCTGATCTGCCTGCTTGGCCTGCTCGCCCTGAATGGAGGACAGCGGGCAAGCGAGGCCAGCCTCAAGTATTTCGCCCTGAGCCTGATCGGCACCCTGCTCATGCTGGCCGCCATCGGCCTGATCTACGGCGCTACCGGCCAGCTGAACTTCACCGCCCTGGGTCAGGCCGCGCACGACCCGGCGCTGGCCAGCTCCCTATCCCTCTACACCAGCCTGCTGATAGCCGCCCTGTTGCTCAAGGCGGCCGCATTTCCCCTGTTCGCCTGGCTACCGGCCAGCTATCACTGCCTGCCCGCGCCCCAGCTGGCCCTGGTCGGCGGCCTGCTCACCAAGCTGGCGGCCTATGTCATCCTGCGCCTGCTGGGTGAACTGTTCGTGCTGACCCCGGCGATCTTGCTGGAGGGGCTGGGCTGGCTGGCCCTGGCCACCATGCTCAGCGGCGTGCTCGGTGCCGCCTATCACTGGGACATGCGCCGCATCCTTGCCTTCCACATCGTCAGTCAGATCGGCTACCTGTTGCTGGGCATCGCCCTGGCCAGTCCGGCGGGCACCGTCGCCACCGGCTTCTTTCTGCTGCACAACATCCTGGTCAAGGCCAATCTGTTCCTGATTGTGGGCCTGATGATCCTGGCCGCCGGTCACCATGACCTGCGCCGCATCGGCGGTCTCTACCCGGCCAGCCTGCTGCTGGCGGGGCTGTTCTTCGTCAACGCCTTCGCCCTGGTCGGGGTACCGCCCACCACCGGCTTCTGGGGCAAGTTTCTGATCCTGCGCGAGGCCTTTGCCCAGGGCCGTTACCTCTGGGGCGGCATGGCCCTGGCGGTGGGCCTGCTGACCCTCTATTCCATGAGCAAGATCTGGCTGGAGGGGTTTTGGAAGGCCCACCCGGAACCTGACCGGCTGAACCCTCAGGCGATCCCCCTGAGCGGCTGGATCAGCGTCAGTGGGTTGACCCTGCTCCTGCTGGTCAGTGGAATTTATCCGGAACCCCTGATCGCATTCCTCGCCAACGGCAGCACCGAATTCTGGAGGCCATTGCCATGAATCAGGCCATGACGAATCGGGCCATGAATCGAGCCATGAATCAAACGATGGCCCTGTCGCACTTGCTGTTCAATCTGATCCGCGGGGCCCTGCGCTCGGGGCTGCAGGCTGCTGCCATCATCCTGCTGCGGCCCAAACGGGTACAACCCGGTTTTGTCTGGCTGGACTACGGCGACCTGGAACCAGGGCCTGCCAGCCTGCTCGCCGCCCTAGTTACCCTCACCCCCGGCAGCACCGCGCTGGAAATTGACCCGCAACAACGCCGAATACGCTTGCACCTGCTGGATATTGAGCAGGCCGAGGCGACCAGGGCTGAAATCCAGCGTGAGGTGATTCAGCCGCTGCAACGACTGATTGGAGGCGCTGCGCCATGAGCCTGCCCATGCTCTTAGTGCTAGTGGCCGGGGCCTGCGCCCTGATCGGGGTATATCGACTGCTGCTCGGCCCCAGCCACAGCGACCGGCTGGTGGGCATGGACCTGCTGTTCGCCATCGCCATCGTCTTCTGCCTGCTGGCCGCCTGGGTCAGTGGACGCAGCCTCTATTTGGATGTTGCCATAGGCCTGGCCCTGGCCGGCTTCGTCGCCACCCTGTCCTGGGCGCGTTTGATCCAGCGCGCTGCCAAAACAACGCACGATCCGGAGACACCATGAGCCTGGCACTTGGCCTATTGGGCAATCTACTGAGCCTGCTGGCCATACTGGTACTGGTCATCGCCGCCCTGGGCGTGCTGCGCCTGCCCGATGCCCTGGCCCGCCAGCACGCGGCCACCAAGGCGGCCACCCTGGGGGTGGTCCTGCTCGCCCTGGGCCTGGCCCTGGTAGCCATGGGTCAAGGCTGGGGTGCCGGATGGCTGCTGCGTCTGGCCCTGCTGATCTTGGCACTGCTGCTGACCCTGCCCCTGGCTTCCCACGCGGTGGCTCGGGCGGCAGTGACCGAATCTGGCGGGGAAAATGAACCCGATTGATAGCATCAATCCCGCCTGAGTATCATGCAGGCCGCTGGGCAGGTGTTTGTATGCTACGCAGCGCCTCCCCGGATTCCGCCCTTCGACAGGCCCTTCGGCAGGCTCAGGACACAGCTCAGGACATCGCTTCGCTGCATCCGGGCTACAGGAGTCGCCGAGTCCCGAGAGGTGATGCCGCCCGCCCCATGACCATTAGATTAGAGACAACAACATGACCAAAAAACACCAGCCTGGCCAAGGCATAGACAACAACAAACTAGACCGGATCGTAGCCGATGCCCGGCAGCAGGCCGAGAAGCGGGAGCAAGGCTATCGTGAGCAGTCGCTGCGTATTCACCCCTGGATCTGCGCCCGCTGCGGTCGGGAATTTACCCGCGTCAATCTGCGCGAGCTCACCGTCCACCACAAGGATCATAACCACGACAACAACCCGCAAGACGGCAGTAATTGGGAGAATCTCTGTCTGTACTGTCATGACAACGAGCACCAACGCTATGTGGACCGGGTGCGTGGCTACGATGGCCTGACCCAGAACGAGACCAAGCCCTCGACCCACAACCCCTTCGCCGCCCTGGGGGCGATGCTGAAAAAGAACCCCGATACCCCATGAATCTTCCTATGCCCGCTTCGGGATTCGACAATTAACCGAAACTCCCAATAATATTAGCCGTGAGAGGTATGAGCGTCGGCGGGAGCAACTTGTTGGGCCTCAATAGTGCTGGCCAATGGTTTTCGTGGGGGTAAGGCAACCACGCGTTCGGGGTGTGATGCTTGTTTTTTCATCAAATCATTGAAAATACGATCAATGTCGTAGTTAAATTGGCGTGCGTACTCATCTCTGAGTGCTCGCGTTTCTGCAACAACAGGATCTTGCCACATAGTTAAGGCTCCATGAGTTCAAGGGGCGTACATATGACTGGTGGTTCATAGCCAAGCGATCGGCAGGTGGTTTCTATTTTTGGTCGAGTATGAGCATTTGCAATATGCGTACAGTTCCATGTAAGCAGATACGCCACCCCGTTCACTGCTGCTATGGCAACGTGATAGGCGTCCGCTTCGGCCTTCTCTGGAAGGGCATGGCCCTCAATCAGGGTCAGAGCCAATTCCTTGACATTTTCAGAAATTTGGAGGAGCGGAATCTCAGCAATGGCATCCAACCGACGCTGAGACGCCTCTGGATGACCCTTGCTTGCTTCCAACACAACAAGCTCAGAAACAAAAACATCATAGTTCTGCTTTCGTTTTTCCCACCATTCGGTTGTCGTATTTTGATTTGCCATGGCCCGCAAATCGTTACTCGGCCAGGCGGTCAAATAGCTTATAATTGACGTTTCTACGTAAACGGTATCCTTCACCAGCCCCCCTTTTTTATTGCCAACTCTTCACATCACCAACAGAATAAAGCACAGCAAGGATATTTATGATATAAGAGTACAATTGCATTATTAGTATTACTTATTCGTATTGATCCGAGTGGAAACAGAAAACGTGGTCTGTCCCCTAATAACGCTCTGGATAGGCTTTGCTTGCTGCCAAATCAAATGACTTGATTGTTCCTGTCGGCGGGCTGCATCTTCAGCAATAGCACTAATATCGCCACTAAATTTATCAGAAATATCTTCTCGTATATGATGTATCTCTTCAATGATTGAATCAGATTTTTTCACTATCATCTCCTAACAACTCCTCCGGTGTACAAATTACTGGTATCGGAATACCTCGCTTTATAAACAAGCTATGAATCTTTGGTAAAATTTTTGCGTTAGCAATATGTTTACAGTTCCAAGTTAATAGATAATCAATTTGATGATAGGCAACTGTGGCAATATGAAGTGCATCAACTTGTGCTTTCATAGGTAAAATACCAAGAGCCATGATTTCTTCTGCAAGTGCAACTATTTCAGGCGAGTGTGGTAGCAGCGGAATATTTTCAAGTAATGCTAACCGCTCTGCAGCGAGTTTCTCATTTCCCGCTGTCGCCTCATCAATGACATATTGCGAAATAACAAGCTCATATTGATTTCGCTCATGGATCCACCAATGGGAGGTTAGTAATTGTCGTGCGGCGACAATGATTTGGCTACTTGACTGCTGCCGTAAATAGCTAATGATCGATGTTTCAATATAAACGGTACTCATTTGATTTAATTATACTCTTGCCTCATAAAGCCTGATTATCAACCCAGGCGCGCATTTCGTCGGGAAGCGACACCTGCATAGTGGCCATCTAAAATTTCCTCCTCAATCAAGCATGACAAGATTCTAGCAAGTTTCGCCAGGGGTGCACGGCTTGATGTCAGTGTTATGAGCGATTTGGGCCGATGAGGATGTTAGGACAGCGCATAGGGCGACACATGGCTGCCGTGCCTTCGCCGGAGGCGCAGGTTCCAGCGGGTTTGGCTAGGGGGCGGGAGCGGCCCTCACCCCAACCCCTCTCCCGGGGTGAGAGGGGCTCTACTGCCTTATTCTTCTCTGCGTCTTTTGCGCTTCTCGACTCTGGCATCCTGCTTCGTTCTACCTTCTGCATCCATGCAGTCGTTTGCGCCCTCTGCGTCCCATCGGTTAGCAGACCAACCGCCTAGCTGTGGTTAAACCCCGCCGGAGTGGATGATTTGGTAGTAGAGCTTTTCCAGTTCGACCTTGTGCTTGGTCTCTTCGTTGGCGAGAAATTGGAACAGGGTCTTGATCGGCCCTTCAGGGGTGGATTCGGCCAGGGTGCCGTATTGCTCCATGGCGGCGTGTTCGCGCATCATGGCGTATTGCAGAATGGATTGATCGTCGGGGTTCTCGCCCATCTCGGGGAGGTGGATGCAGTCGGAGAATTTGTGGTCGTTGACCGGGCGTTCGATTTCCGTTTCCAGCACCTGCATCATGTCGTCCCGTTCCAGCAGTTCGGTGAACAGGCGAAAGTGCTCCTGTTCCTCGGCGGCGAGCTCTTCCACCAGGTAGCGGATGTTTTTGCTCACCTTGGGGATCATGCCGCTGTAGAAGTCGCGGGCGGTGCGCTCGAAGTCGATGGCGACGTTGAGCACTTCTTCCACCGTGGTCTGCGCCTTGAGGCGCTGATACCCCTTACCTTCCGGCATGGCTCGTCTCCTGCTGGCTGAACATCTGCTGAATACTCTTGGCCACCCGGTGACCGTCCGCCACCGCATGCACCACGTCCGGGCCCTTGACGCAGTCGCCGGCGCACCAGAGCCAAGGCTGGTTGGTGCGGCAGTCCTCATCCACCTGGATGCGGCCCCGGTTCCACTCCAGCGCCTCGGTCAGTTGTTCGCCGAGCAGGCTGACGTCAGCCATCTGGCCGATGGCCTCAACCACCATCTCGCCCTCATGCAACTGCTCGTCGCTGGGGTCGTACTGGGGGGCAAAGCGGCCCTGTTCGTCGAAGATGGAGAGTACCTTCCAGGTTTTCAAGCCCAGCAGCTCGCCTTGCTCATTGACTACGCATTCCTGCGGGCCTCGGGCATCGCGGATATCTATGCCCTCCTCCAGGGATTCCTTGACCTCGTCCGGGTCGGCGAGGAAGTGGGCAAGGTCTTCCAGCGCGGTGAGGGTGACCTTGATCTCACCGTACTGCTGCTTCTGCAAGCGGGCCATGGAACGAGCGATATCCATGGCGACATTGCCGCCGCCGATCACGACCATTGAGCGCGGCGCCTGTATCTTTTCGCCTTCGGTGATGCGGCGCAGCAGGTCAACGGCCTTCTCGACCTTGGGATGATCGGAGCCGGGAATGCGGGTGCCACGCCCCATCTGCAGGCCGATGGCCAGCACCACGGCATCATGCTCCTGGCGCAGTTGCTCCATGCTGATATCCTGGCCGATGCGGGTGTGGTAGCGGATCTCCACCCCCATGGACAGGATCATGTCCACGTCGCGCTGCAGGGTGTCGTAGGGCAGGCGGTATTCGGGGATGCCGTAGCGGGTCATGCCGCCGGCGTGGCCCAGGGCCTCGAAAATGGTCACCGCATGGCCCTGGCGCGCCAGGTCGAAGGCCGAGGTCAGGCCGGCGGGACCGGCACCGATAACGGCAATCTTACGCCCTGTGGCCGGGGCCGGTTCGCCGATGATGGCACGCCAGCGCTCGTAGGGTACCTGCTCGGTGATATGGCGCTTGAGCCAGCGGATGGCGATGGGGTCACCCTCGTGGCGGGCGGCGCAGGCGGTCTCGCAGCGGTGGGTGCAGACCTTGCCGCAGATCTGCGACAGGGGATTGCTGTCGTAGAGCAGCTTCAGCGCCTGCTCGTAATCGCCGTCGCGAATGGCGGCGATGTATTGGGGTACGGCCATATGGGTGGGACAGGTGGCCACACAAAGCCCGCAGGCAACACAGCGGTCGGCCTCCAGCTTGGCCTGTTCGACGTCATAACCCTGGACGATCTCGACAAAGGAATCGACGCGCGCTTCCGGTTCCAGCTCGCCCATCCGCACCCGCTCGCGCGCGGCCAGTTGATGGCCCTCGGGACGGTGATAGCCCAACTCGCTGTCGTCCCAATGTTTTTTGTCCACGCCAGGCATGAAGCGGAAGGCATCGGGGTCGGCCTCCACCCATTTGTAGGCGTTGGACATGGTCAGTGAGCCGGTCATGCAGACATCGACGCAAAGGGCGCACCAGCAGCAGCGGCCATAGTCGATGCGCGGGCGCAGGCCGGAATCACCCTCGCGGCTGGCAATGCCCTCGGCCGGCAGCATGTCGATGGCACCATTCTGGCAGATGGTTTCGCAGGTGCCGCAGCCGATGCACTTGTCCATGTCGTTCTGATGAAAGCCACGGTAGCGCGGCGCGGCGGCGCGATTGAGCGGGTCCTTGATGCTGACCGGATCGCGGAAGATATTCTTCCAGGCCGAGAAGGGAGACAGTATGTCTTGCACGCTCATCGTTCGATCTCCGGCGGATAGGTGTGCAGGGAGACCAGCAGGGCCGCCACGTCCGAGATATTGCAGTTGACGATCAGGCGCTCCAGCAGGGCCATGGCGTGGGTGTAGGAAGGCCCACGCACGTTGACCCGGCGCGGATAGCCGGAGCCATCGGTAACCAGATAATAGCCGTACTCGCCGCGTGAGCACTCACCGCGCACATAGGTCTCACCGTGTGGGATCTGCCAGTGCAGCACGTTGGGCAGGGGTGACATCACCGGACCCATGCGCGGCATCTTGGCCAGGATCTGGCGAATCAGGTCCACCGACATCAGCAGGTCGCGGCGGCGCACATCGGCGCGGGTGTAGATGTCCGAGTCCTTGCCCACCACCGGCTCGAAATCCAGCTCGGGATAGACCAGGTAGGGATCGTCCTTGCGCACATCGCGGGGAAAGCCCATGGCACGGGCCACCGGGCCGGTGATGCCGTACTGATCCAGCAAGGCCGGATCGACATAGCCCACGCCAATGGTGCGCTTCTTGAATACGGCGTTGTGGAACATGACCTTGTCCACGTCCGCTAGAGTGCTTTCGATCTCTTGCAGGGTCTCTTCCATGCGCCCGTCAAAGCCCTCCGGCAGGGTGTCGCGCACGCCGCCGGGGAGGATGAACATGTGATAGATGCGTGCGCCGGTCATCTCCTCAAACCGGTCCAGCATCAGGTCGCGCACATAGGTGGTCCACTGGCCTATGACGCCCTGACCGAGCGCACCGGCCTGGCCGCCCAGGTACATGAGGTAGGAATTGATCCGGCCCATTTCCAGGATCAGGGTACGAATCCAGCGCGCCTGCTCGGGTATCTCGATACCGGCCAGCTCTTCCACTGCGGCGGCATAGCAGTACTCATTGAAGTCCGGCTCGGGCACGCAAATGCGGCAGACGATGGGGAAGCACTGGATGAAGGTACGCCGCTCCATCAGCTTCTCGAAGCCACGGTGCAGGTAGCCGACGTGGGTCTTGCCTTCCACCACCTCATCGCCGCAGACGGTCAGCTCCACCGACATGTTGCCGGTGATGCCGGGGTGGTTGGGCCCCTGCCAGAGTTTGAGGTACTTGCCCGAGGTCAGGTCGATGTCGAGTTTGCCGTCAGGGCCCGGCTGGGGATACTGGCTGCGATCCGGCTGATAGGCCATCAGTGCTTCTCCGGATAAAGCTGAGCGCGCATGTGGGTCTCGGGGTCGCGGGTCTCGCGCCCGGCCCGCTCGGCGTATTGGCTGCGGGCGTACTCCAGGGTGTCGAAATCGCGCCGGTAGGGTGGTGTGGTGTTCCAGCCCTCCAAGATAAATTCTTCATGCAGACGCGGGCTACCGGGGAAGTCGATGCCAAACATCTCCCGAAGTTCACGCTGGTAGGTAGCCGCGGTCGGCCAGAGGTCGTGGATGCTCTCCATCACCGGGTTGGCGCGGTCGAGCATCACCCGCAGGCCCAGATCACGCCGGCTCAGGCGGTCGCAGAGCAGGTAGGTCAGCTGGAACTGACCGTCCTCGAGCCAATCCACCGCTGTCAGCAGCACCAGATGGCTGAAGCCCTCGCGGTCACGCAGATGGGTGAGCAGCGGGCGCAGCCGATCCTTATCCACCGTGATGAAGAACAGATTGGCGCGCTGCTCGGTCAATTCACCCAGCACAAACAGCGACTGCAGACGTTGGTAAAGCTCACGCATGATGACTCAAAAACTCTGTATTTATGTTGCCCCCAGCCGACAGCCTTCAGCGGCCAGCTGGATGAGTGCGATCAGAGTCGCACCTAAAACTCTACTTGCTTGATTTCCGGCGGTTGCTTGGGCTTAGCGACCTTCTCTCCAACCTCGGCAATCTGTCTATTAACCTGTTTCTTCATGAAAAACGCCGCCAAACGATCGATACTGTAACCCTGCTCCTTGGCGATACTGTCCTTGGTAGCCCAAAGCTCCTCAAGTACTTGGTCAGCCATAATCTACCCCACCAGGCCAACCCCGGATTCCGCTACGCTGCATCCGGGCTACATCTAACTACTAAACCCCTAAACTACTATCTTCTAGCCTTATGAAGGGCCTACCAGTTGTAATCCGGCATATCCCAGTCATGGATAACCTGCTTCTGGTTGGCCTTGTACCAGTCGAAGTTCTCGGCGTACTTGTTGGCGCCCTCGCACTGGCCGGCGCGGATCAGCTTCTTCAGATCCTCGAAGCCCTGCAGCAGCGCCTCGGGGCGGGGCATACAGCCGGTAATGTAGAGGTCCACCGGCAGGTACTGATCCAGACACTTGATGGTGTTGTAGGAATCCCAGTACATGCCGCCGTTAATGGTGCAACTGCCCAGCCCTACCACGTACTTGGGGTTCTGCATCTGCTCGTAGGAGCGGATCGCCCGCTTCAGTGTCTTGGTGCTCAGATAGCCCGAAATGATGAACAGGTTGGCCTGGCGCGGCGTCGGTCGCCATTGCACGCCGTAGCGGTAGGCGTCGAAGCGTGGTGTCATCAGCGGGCGCATCTCGATGGCGCCACAGCCAGTGCCGAAGCCCAGAATCCACAGCGACTGCGAGCGGGCCCAGTTGAACAGGTCCTCGACGATCTTGCCGTAGGCCGCTGGCATCACGGTCGGTGCGGCCTCGCAGTAGTAATCCCGCAGCGGATCGACCTCGAACTCCTGGCCGTCGGGGGTTCTGACAATGCGTTTTTCCAGTTCCGGTTTCATGGCGAACAATCAAAAAGGGACGCAGAGAACGCTAAGAAGCGCAGAGGACGCAAAGGAAATATTTTGTTCATCACTCGCACCATCTGTAATTTCGCTTGAACCCATAAAATCAATTCCACTGGAGCTTGAAGGCAAAACAGCCTCACTTATCTCTGCGTTCTTTGCGTCTTCTCTGCGCACTCTGCGTCCTAATGACCTAGACCAACACCAGGGTAAGAAGGGACGCAGAGAACGCTAAGAAGCGCAGAGGACGCAAAGGAAAATTTTTGTTCATCACTCGCACCATCTGTAATTTCGCTTGAACCCATAAAATCAATTCCACTGAAGCTTGAAGGCAAAACAGCCTCACTTATCTCTGCGTTCTTTGCGTCTTCTCTGCGCACTCTGCGTCCTAATGACCTAGACCAACACCACGGCGAGGATGCCGATCGGCACCGCCCAGATGAGGAACCAGCGGATCGACTGTTCGACGCGGAAGCGCGGGAACACCACGCCCACCAGCACCGAGATCATGTAGATGCAGAACACCTTGAGGAAGAACACCGGCCAGCTGGCGGCGCCGCCGAAGAACAGGTTCATGTAGATGACGATCTTGGCGATGGGGAAGATGGCACGGTTGGTCTGCATCAGCGCCAGGTAGGAACTGTGGTACTCGGTGGGCGGGCCGATCGGGATTTCCTGCGGCGCCAGCACCACATCAAAGGGCGGCCGCATCATCGAACCCAAAAACGACAGCATGGCCGCCGTCACCGCCAAGGGGTTGGTGAACAGGGTCCAGTTGAGGAAGCTGCCCTGCTGGGCAGCGACTATGTCGGTTACCGACAGGGTCTGATACTGCAGCGCCACGGCGAATACCGCCAGGGCAAAGGGCAGCTCGGCGGCGGTGACCTGGGACAGGCCGCGGGTGATGCCTATGGCCGCGTGCGGATGGCCGCTCTCAGCCGCGCCCAGGGCCATGCCCAGGGTGCCGAAGAAGACGAAGTAGAGCGCCAGGATCAGGTCTCCGGCAAAGCTCATGTTGGAGAACATGTAGCTGCCGTAGATGGTCGGCACGAACAACAGCAGCCCCACCCCACCGGACAGGCGGAACACCGGGCCGAGGTAGAACATCACGCCATGGGTGATGGAGCTGCGCATGCTGTAGTTCTTGATCAGATCGGCATAGTTCTGCCAGATCGGGATGCCATGCCGACGCCCTACCCGCGCGCCGATCTTCTGAATGAAGGCGTTGAGGATCATGCCGTAGTTGACCACGATGAACAGAGTCAACAGGGAATACGGGATCTTCATCCAATCGAAGTCCATCACATCATCCCCTTCTGCAGCAGATAGACCGCCACCACGAACAACAGCAGGTGTACCGCATAGGTCTGACCGTTACCCGTATAGAAGCGGCGCAGCAGATCGGCCAGCTGGTGCAGCAGATCGGTCAGGGTCTCCCAGAAGCGGGTGACCAGCGGTTGGGTGAGAAAGCCCAGGGCCTTGCGGTAAGGCGCAAAGAAGTTCCAGGCAAAGTGGGTGGTCTCCGGCCGGTAGGGGCGCTCGGCGGCAAAGACGATGTTGAACTGCTTGACCTTCTGCGCCCGGCGGTTGACGAACAGCAGCCAGAGGAACAGGGTCATGAAGATCACGCCGATGATGATCATGATCGGGATCGGCGCCCATTGACCGAACTGGCTGGTGATGGTCAGGCCCTCCCAGTTCAGGCTGGGACCGCCAGAGAAGAACTGACCGATGTAGGCATCCACATGGCGCAGGGCCAGGCCGGGCACCAGGGCAAAGATCATCAGGAAGGCGACGAAGATCATCTGCGGCAGCACAATCCAGAACGGCGCTTCCTTGAGCTTGCGATGCTCATCCTTCAGCTGACCCAGGAAGATGGTATGGATCAGGCGGAACAGATAGAGGAAGGCGATAGGCCCAGCGAGGAAGATGATCACCAGCGGCAGACGATAGTCATCGGCCAGGATGGCGTTGTAGAAGATCCAGCGGCCACCGAAGCCGGACAGGGGCGGCACCCCGGACACGGCGATGATGCCGATCAGCACGGCAATGAAGCTCAGCGGCATCAGGGTGATCAGACCGCCCATCTGGTACATCAGGCGGGTGCCGGTGCGCTTGGCGACACCGCCCACCGAGAGGAACAGCATGGACTTATAGATATAGTGGTTGATGACGAACATCAGCGCCATCATCCAGCCCAGGTGGTTCATCATCGCCAGACCGAACACGGCATAGCCCATCTGGCCGATGGAGGAATAGGCCAGCAGGCGCTTGGCATCCTCCTGGAACACCGCCAGCAGGTTGCCCGTCAGGGCCGAGATGGCGCCGATCCAGAGCATCAGATAAGTCAGCTCGACCCCGTAGAGCTGCTGCTTGCCCATGGTCATCAGCAACAGGGTCAGGCCGAACAGACCCGCCTTGAGCAGGATGCCGGACACCATCGGCGACACATCGGTCTCCGCCTCGGCATGGGCACCGGGCAGCCAGATGTGCAGGCCGACGGCGGCGGTCTTGGTAAGAAAGCCGATGGCCAGCAGCAGGAACACCCAGCCGGCCAGCTCGCCGTTGAGATCGGCCAGGCGCACCAAGGGGATCTGCCCTGCCCCCAGCCCGGCCAGGGCAAAGCCGGTGAGGATCAGGAAGGCCCCGCCGAGGGAGAAAACGACATAGGAAAGGGCATGAGGCTCGGATTCCTTGCCGCGCAGGATGAGGAAATAGGAACCGACGGTGAGCAGTTCCCAGGCGGCGAAGAAATTAAAGCTGTTCTCCGCGACGATGAGCAGGGACAGACCGGCATACATCAACATGGCCGAGGGATAGAAACCCAGTCGCCGCTGGGCGCTGCCATAAAAGCTGGCGAGGAAGATAATCGCGCCGCCAAGCAGGATGATGCCGCCGTAGATCAGCTGCAGCGGGTCGTAGCCCGGATAGCTGAGCAGGAACCAGACGACCATGCCGCCAATGGCCAGCAGATTCTTCAGCCAGGCCGGCAGGGGCTCCAGCACCAGGAAGGCCAGGGCAAACAGCAATGGCAGCAGATGCAGCAGGTTGCTGTGGGGTGAGAGTTCACCCCAGATATAGGCCAGGGCCCAAGCAGCCACCAGGGCCAGCATCACCACCGTGCGCTTGTGCCAGGGGCAGGCCAGGGGCTGTTGCGGCAGATCGCGCTTGATCACGTAGCCGAACCAGCGGAACAGGTAACCGGCCTCCAGCAGGCTGGCAAACAGCATCAAGCCCAGCAGCCAGAGCCGATCCGCCGCCGCCAGGGCATGTACCAGCTCCCACTTGGCATAAAAGCCGGGGAAAGGCGGCAGGCCCATGAGCAGGGCGATAAAGCTGGCAAAGGCAAACAGCAGCAGCGGCCGCTGGCGCAGGGCCGCCCAGTCTTTCAGCTCACGCCCCTGCACCAGGCCGGAAATCCAGAACAGACCGGCCTTGGCCACCCCGTGGGCGAGGAGAATACCGCCAACGACAAACAGATAGTTGTCGCCAAGGATATCCTTCTGCCCCAGTACCAGCATCACCAGACCGATCTGGCCCACCGAGGAATAGCCGAGCAGGCGGCGATCATTCTCTTGGGCCAGGCTGAACAGATTGGCGGCGACGAAGGTGATCAGGCCGATGATGCTGGTGAGCATCAGCCAGTTGGGACCGGCGATCAGCAGCAGCTTGTCCAAGGCCACCAGGGAGGCTGCGCCCACGGCGGCGGAAATGATGGCGGAGAAGGCCGGATGGGCCGATTCATAGATATCCAGCGCCCAGCCATTGGCGGGAAAGGGCTTGAGCTCCAGCACCACCGCCATGAACATGAGGAAAAAGGCCAGGAAACCGCCCTTGAACAGCAGCGCGGACTGCTCGGCCATGCCATCGATATTGATGGTACCGGTGGCCTGGTAGGCAAAGAAGATACCGATCAGCAACAGGATCGACATCACCTGGGTCACGATCAGGTACTTGAAGCCCGCGCCCAGGGCGCGTCTGTCGTGGGACAACAGGATCAGGCCGCCGCTGGCGATCACCGTCAACTCGATGAAGACGAACAGATTGAATAGGTCGCGGGTAAGGATAACGCCGCTCAGGGCCATGCACAGCACCAGCAGCACCGACATCGCCCGCCGTCCCTGCTGCATCAGGGTATCGCGCAGATAGATGGCAGACAGCAACGCGGTGAGGTGCACCAGCAACAGCAGGGCCGCTTCGGCCAGGCCCAGGCGCAGGTTGACGGCAAAGGGCGGTGGCGCGCCTGCGGTGAAGATCTCGATCGGCACCAGGCCATCGAGGGCAAAGCCCTTGCTCCAGCAGAAGGCATTCCAGGTGAGGAAGGCCAGGGTCGCCAGGCTGATGCCGTAGGCGGCAAAGCGCCAGGAATCCCGCAGCAGCCCCAGCAGGAAGGCCGCGCCGAGACTGACGGCGATAAAGGCGATGCCATCTACCATTTCAGCTCCCGACACTTGCCGATATCCAGGGTGCCCTTGGTCACATAGATGCGGTAGGCATAGGCCAGCATCAGGGCGGTAACGCCCACGCCGATGACAATGGCGGTGAGCACCAGCGCCTGCGGCAGGGGGTCGATGATACGCTCGGCGGCCTCGGCCAGGGGTACGGCCTGATCCAGGATGGGCGCGGTGCGGCCGTTAAGATAACCGCTGGCCACCAGCACCAGGTTCACCCCGCTATGGGCGATGGTGAAGGAGACGATCATGCGCAACAGGTTGCGGTTGGTCAGGGCACCGTAGAGGCCCACCAGGATCAGAATGAAGCCTGTGGTCATGGCGATCTGGGCCATCAGGAATCCTCCGTCTCGGACAGGTTCACCAGCATGGAGCTGAACTCCGCGCCCACCTTGAGGCCGATGAAGGAATAGATGATGGGGATCACCCCGGCGGAGAACAGCTCGCCGACCGTACCAATGGGCAACAAACGGTTATCCAGGAAGCCTCCCGCCAGGGCCACGCCGAGTAGGCCCAGGCCAACAAAGACCAGGCCGGAGAAGGACTCGATGGCGGCGATCAGGCCATGGCTGAAGCGCTTCAGCGGATCGGTAAGCAGGATCAGAAGAATCGCCGAGGCCAGGATGGCACCACCCTGGAAGCCGCCGCCGGGGGTCAGGTGGCCGTTGACGAAGACATAGACGCCAAGCAGCAGGATCAGTGGCACCAGCAAGTTCTTGCCGGTGGTCAGCAGCTCGCCGGTGGGCGGCAACTGCCGCTGCGGGCCATCGCCGCTGCGCCGCCCCAGCGCCAGCACCAGGCCGACGATGGCGGCGGTCAAAAACAGCACCGTGACCTCGCCCAGGGTATCCAGGCCACGGTAGGTGACAATGATGGCGGTGGTGATATTGGCCGCACCCAGATCGGTGGCGCTGCGCTCGGCGTAGTAACGGGCCGTATCGTTCAGCTCGGTGGCCGGCACGAAGCCCAGCAGCAGATCGAGGAAGATCGCCCCCAGGGCCAACAGCAGCAGCAGGACAAAGGCGCGCCTAATCATCCGCCCCTCCGCGCACCCGGCCGAGGACAAAGAAAAACAGGAAGGTGGTCAGGCCGCTGCCGATGGCCGCTTCGGTCATGGCCACATCCGGCGCCGCCAGCAACAGGAACTGCACCGAGGTCAGCAGGCTCACCAGTCCGGCGGCCAGGATGGCAATGGGCAGGCTGCGCCTGCCTCGCACCGCCATCACCGCAGCGACGACCATGGCCAGGGCCAGCAACAGGCTCAGGGGCAGGAGGATATTCTCGCTCATGACTCGCCCTTGTCCTCGGCCAGGCGATCCACCTGGGTCAGATCGGACTTGGGTTGACCGCTGCGGTGGGCGGCACGGGCCAGCACCTGGGACGACAGCGGGTTGGTGAAGATCAGGAACACGCCGATCAGCAGCAGCTTCCAGCCCCATTCCGGGCGCAGCAGAAACACCCCCAGCAGGCTCAGCAGGGTGCCCAGGGTGGTGGCCTTGGTGCCCGCCTGCAGGCGGTTGTACAGGTCGGGCATACGCAACAGACCCAGCCCACCGAGTAGCAAAAAGGCGGTACCGGCCAGCAACAGCAAGGCACCCAGCAGATCCGTCCCCTGCCCCATCAGAACCCCCGCTCCAGATAACGGGCGAAGACGATCACGCCAAGGAAGGACAACAAGGCATAGACCAGGGCCACGTCCAGATAGATCACCCGCTCGGCCAGCAGGGCAATGAAGACGATGAAGCTGATGGAGACAATGGTCATCACATCGAAGGCCACCACCCGGTCGGCCGCCGTCGGCCCCTTGATGAAGCGCACCAAAGCGAACAGAAAGGCCACCCCGGCCAGCAGCGCCGCCAGCGAGACAAGAGATTCAACCAGGGACTCAACCATAGATGACCTCAAGATAATGCTCCCACCCGGCGACGATACGCGCCGTGGCCTGCTCGATGTCGTCCGACTCCATCAGCACCCAATGCACATAGAGCCACTCGCCGTCCAGCTCGACGGTGAGGGTGCCCGGGGTCAGGGTGATGGAATTGGCCAGCATCAGGCGGCCCATGCGGCTCTTGAGCTTGGTGCGCACCTTGACGATGCCGGGCCGGATCGGCAGCTCGGGCGAGAGCACCAGGGCCGCCATGCGGAAATTGGCCTTGACCAGTTCCTTGAAGAAGTAGCCGTAGTACATGAAGCCGGCGACGATCGCCATGGGATTGAGGCGCATCTCGGTAAAAAAGGTCAGGCCGGAGCGAAACAGCAGGGCGATGACGCTGGAGGCGATCAGCCCCACCAGCAGCACCTGCCCGTCCAGCGAGCCCATGAGCATCAGCCAGAACAGCATCAGGGTCAGGATCAGCACCAGGACCTGGCGCAGGACCGAGACGGAATTCGCGGTGGTGGATTCAGCAGACAAGGTGTTCCTCATGGATTTGGGGCCAGGCTCCCTCGGGGGCCGGAATATTACCATTTTCGAATGCATTTGCCGCAAAAGAAAATGAAATCTTTATTACTGGCAGCCCTGCCCATCGATGTCGCGCCCATGGTGTGCCCCTGCGCGTGTCCGCTAAGATTTTGCCCTGAATGGGAAAGTCTCCTATAGTTTCCCGGCCTGGGCCGTCCGCTGCAGGCAATGTACCCTAACCGGCCCCGGCCTTTCCAGGTCGGGCCGCTACATAAGGCAGATCAGACATCATGGGCAGATTCTTCGGCTGGGTATTCGGTCTTATCTGGTTAGTGGTGGGCATAGGCGGCATTGCCGATAATGAATGGCTCAGTGGCGGTCTGGTATTTCTTGCCGGCCTAACCTCAATTCCGCGTATCCATGACCGGATCAATGCCTTTCTACGCCAACAAAGGCGCTGGCGGCTGTTTCGCTGGCTGCACACCGGGGTGGGCAGCTGGACCCTGGCCGCCTCGCTGTTTGTCTTTGTCGTGCTGGCTCTGATTGCAGAGGGAGAACAGCCGGTAGGCCTGGGGGATGTGGTGGGCACCTTGCTGATGGCCGGGCTGGGCTTTTTCATCTTCCGTTCCATCCGCGACAAGATCGACGAACTGGTGGCCCGGGCCAAGGGCGTACCCGTGCAACCGCCCGAAGAGATCAGCGAGCCCCTGGTGGAAGGCCCCATGGAGGCGGAGGTACGCCAGCTGTTGCAGGCCACCCAGGATAGCGACAGCCTGCGCCAGCTGGATCAGCTCAAACGCAAGTTCGATGCCTTTGAGAAGATGCTGGCGCTCAAGTTTGAGGAGCAGGAACTGACCTATGGCCGCTATCGCCAGATTGTCGAGGAGGCCTATCTGGGCTGCCTTGATAATCTGCGCCAGATCACCGAGGCCTGGGCCGGCATCGCCGGGGTCGAGGTAGCCAGTATTCATCAGCAACTGGCCCGACAACCCAGCACGGCGGTGCAGCAGGCCCTGCAACAGCGTCTGCAGATGGTGGCCCAGACCCAGGCCCATATCGACCAACTGCGCTCCAGCAACGAGATGGCCATGACCCGGCTGGACGAGATCACCATCCAGATCAGCCGCATCCAGACCCGGCGCGGCCACGCCAGCATGGAGCTGAAGGACTCCCTCAAGGAGCTGTCCAACCTGGCCCAGGGCACCCAGATGTACGACATGAAGCGTTAGCCTTAACGCTGATGAAGCGGGCAGCAACATCAACATCCCGGAACATGAAACATCTTTTGGCTGCTCCGGGACTCGACAATTAACCTGTCGCGCAGCGACGCAAAATTCTGTCCTCTGTCTTCCGTCCTCTGTCCTCAGACCAGCCGCTTGCGCTGGGCCGGGTCGAGCAGTCGTTCCACCTGGGGATACAGCCCCCGATACTTGCTGGGGGATATCTCATGCAGGATGTCATCGGCCTGGGCCGGTTGCACCTGGGGCAGCGGGTTGCCCTCGCGGTTACCTATCGCCATCAACTCCGGCTGATAGACGCTGGCCCCTCGGGCCAGGGATACGGCAATGCGCTCGTCCTTCATCTTCAGCAGGGTCCCCGGCGGGTAGAGCCCAATGGTCTTGATCAGGGTCTTGGCCGCCGGGCGGTCCAGGGTCGAGCTATTGCTCAGCTGCAATATGGTATCCAGGGCATTGCGCTTGAACACCTCGCTCCGATAGGGCCGGTTGCGTACCAGGGCGCTGTACACATCCGCCACCATGAGTATCCTCGCCCCCTGACCTATGCCATCCCTTGTCAGGCCTTGCGGATAACCGCTGCCGTCCATGCGCTCGTGGTGCTGCGCCACCGTCTCCAGCCAGAGCGGGTCGATCACCCCCAGGCCGTGCAACATGCGCACGCCGGTCTGCGGGTGCTGCTCCACCAGGCGTTGATGAAACTCATCCAGCTCATGGCTCTGGCTGAGTTCGCCCATCACCGGCACCAGGCCGATGTCGTGGGTCAGGGCGGCGCACACCAGGGACAGGCGAATATCTTCGGCGAGATCCAATCTCGTCGCCAGTATGTCGCTCATGATGGCGGCATGCAGGGGGTGATCGGCCAGATAGTCATCATGATAAAACAGGTGTACCGCAAGAATAGCGATATCCTGATAATTGACGCAGATGTCGTGCAGCTCCAGGGCCATGTTGCTGATCGACTGGACAATGCTCGGCTGCGCCTGCTTGGCCTCGCTACCGCGCCTGAGCAGGCTCCTGATCCGAAAGCGGAATTCATCCATGCGTCTATACACCTGCACCTCGGAGGCGTCCTGCCGCTCCTTGCCGCTGGCTGAGGCAATGGCAATCCCCCGATCTCGCTCCGGGCGCTGCACATACATACCCTGGCCAAGCAGGTTCTTCAGCTGCTTTTCACTGCCGATCACCTGTCCCTCGCGCAGCATCAGCATGCCCAGGGCGTCATATACCGCATAGGGCAGGCTGTCGCCCACCTTAACGTCTTTGGCGGTAAGTCGTATTCTGTTCATCGCTTCAAAATTGGTTATCAAGGGGCCCTATGTTAACGGGAAACGCTAGCCTGGGATCTGCCGCCCACTAGGAGCCTGTCGGATTTAGGATGCTCCTACTGCGCCGGTGGGAAGAACGGCCCAAATTTCCCCGATTTTTCGTTGCGTAGGGCAACTATGCGCCTCAAAATCGTGAAAATTTGTTCTCGCTCTCCCACCTTGCTCGCTACGGGCACCTAAACCCGACAGGCTCCTAGCTGCTATTTTCTGTCCTCCACTTCTTAATACTATCGGACTTGAACCCAGATTGCTTTAGTCCTGCCGTTGCGCTCACCGCTCAGCGGTCTTGCCAATGACGGCGGCGCTGCTGGCGCCAGAGACGGGGCTCGCCCACCCCCAGTACAGGGTCGAACAGGAGGCGAATGGTACCGCTCTCGGCGGTGTTCAACACCCGGCTGCCGGACTGCCGCCAGCGCTCCACCACCTCCTTGGCGGGAAAGCCGAAGGGATTGCGGTAGCCGCTGGAGACCAGTGCCAGCGGTGCCGCCAGGGCCTCCACCCAGGTCGGTGAGGACGAGGTACGGCTGCCGTGATGGCCCACCTGCACCACGGCACCGGACAGACGTTCGACAAAGCCATCCCCCAGCCGCTCCATCAGCGCCGACTCGCCGCCCCGCTCCAGATCCCCCGTAAGCAACAGACGGCTCGTCCCGGCCTCCACCAGCAGCACGCAGGAGCTGTCGTTGGCGGCCCAGTCCTGCCCCGGTTGGGGGTGCAGCAGATGAAAGCCCACCCCATCCCAGTGCCAGCTGCGGCCTGCCTGACAGGGCTCCAGGCTCAGGCCATCGCGGGCCAGCTGCGCATCTGCCAGCAGGTGATCCACTGGCACGGCGTCGAGCACAGGGTCCAGCCCGCCGGCGTGATCCCGTGCCGGGTGAGAGATCAGCAGGCGCTGGATGCGCCCTACCCCACGGTAACGCAGGAAGGGCACCACCACCGCGCTGCCGGCATTGAAGCTGGCGCTGAAGGCCGCGCCTGTGTCGTACAACAGGGCATGATTGGCCGTCTGCACCAGCACCGCCAGGCCCTGCCCCACGTCCAGCATACTCACCTCGAACTGTCCAGGGGCCGGCTGCGGCACGCGCCAGGTGAACAGGGGCCAGATCAGCAGCAGGCCCAGATAAGAGGCCGGCAGACGCAGCGGGCTGAGCAGCCAAAGACCGCCCAGGCAGGCCATGGCGATCACCCAGCCCGGCCGCTCGGCCAGCTCCACCAGCTCAGGCCCCCGCTCGGCCGCCCAATGCAGGGCCTCCAGGCTGAGGCTGTAAAGGGGGGCGATGAGCCCCAGCAGCCAGCCGCCCAGGGCCGGTGCCAGCAACAGCAGCAACAGCGCGACAAAGGCCAGGGGCACCAGCACCAGGCTAAACCAGGGCACCGCCAGCAGATTGACCGGAAAGGCCAGCAGGGAGGCCTGCTGGAACAGCAGGATCAGCAGGGGCGAGATGGCCAACAGCACGGCAAACTGCATTCGCAGCAGGGTCCATAGCCAGGTCCCCCGGTGCAGGGCCAGGGCCCAGAGGATGGCGGCCACGGCGGCGAAGGAGAGGATAAAGCCGGGCGCGAGAACCGCCCGAGGATCGAGCAAGAGGACCAGAACCAGGGCCAGCCCCAGGCCCCGCCAGGGGCGCAGCTGGCGTCCCAGCAACAGCGGCAGGAGCAACGCCAGCAACATGATCAGGGCACGCTGGGTGGGCACGGAAAAGCCCGCCATGGCGGCATACAGGGCAGCCCCCAACAGGGCCACCAAGGCCGCCGCCCGCGGCGCGGCAAGCCACTGACAGAGCCAGGCGGAGCGCCGCCACAGCCAGGTGGTGAGCAGCAGCAAGAGGCCGGCCACCATACCCACATGCAGCCCGGAGATGGCCACCAGATGATTGGTGCCGGTCTGGCGGAACAGCTGCCACTGGCGCTGATCGAAAGCGGAACGATCACCCAGGGTAAGCGCCGCCAGCAGGCCCTGGGCCTCGGCCGGTGCCGCCGCGCGCAGCCGATCGGCCAGCCCCTGGCGGAGCCCAAGCCAGGGGCGCAGGCCATCCCCAGCCTGCAGACGCTGATTCAAGGGCGAGGTGCGCACATAGCCGGTGGCCCGAATCCCCTGCTGCCACAGCCAGGCCTGATAATCAAAGCCGCCGGGGTTGGCAAAGCCATGCGGCCGCTTCAGGCGCAGGCTCAGCTGCCAGAGTTCCCCGGCGCGCAGCTCGGGCCGTTGCTTGCCGTACCAGGACAGGCGCACCTTGGCCTGGAAGGGGATAGATTTGCCGTCCCGCTGCAGGGAGTGCAGCTGAAACTCAAAGCGGGTGCGCCGCTCAAACCGGGTTGGCAGGGACAGCACCTGGCCTTGCGCCAGCAGGTCCACCGACTCATGCGTCTTGGGCAGCTGCTGCGCCAGACCCCAGCTGGCATAGAGCCCGGCATAGGCAAACCCGAGCAGGAACAGGCCAGGCAGCGCCAGCCAACGCCAGAGCAGGGCCGCCAGCGCCAACAGCAGCCACAGCCACAGGGGCGCGGGCAGCTCGGGCAGGAACTGCAGCAGCAACACCCCCAGCAAAAAAGCAATGGCAGACGGCATGGCTCGATTATCCGGCCTCCCGCGCTCAATCGCCACCTAAGGCTCATGGAACGGACAGCAATACCCCGAAACATGAAACATCTTCTAATCAATGGGACGCAGAGGACGCAAAGAAGCGCAAAGGACGCAGAGAAGAATGAGGAAGAAGTAGCCCGGATGGAGTGCGGAGCATCCGGGGTTGCTTCTGGGCAGGGCCACGCCTAATCTTTGCCCCTCCGAGCATCAGATCGGAATTTCCAGGGCTCGGAGCTCCCAGATTGACAGGCTGCCATGTTGTTTCACAGTAAGGCTCATGGAATGGACAGCAATACCCCGGAACATGAAACCTCTCTTGGCCGCTTCGGGACTCATAAATTGCCACAGATGCCTCACAGTAACACTCAATCCAGACCGACGAACTCCAGGGCATTGCCATCCGGGTCGCGGCAGAACAGGGCCAAGCGGCCGGAACGGCTCAGGCTGATGGCCACCCCGGCCTGCTCCAGGCGCTGCCTCAAATCAGCGAAATCCGTCACCGCCAGGGCCAGATGGCGGTCGCGGCCACCGTGCTCGGGCCGACCCTCGACGGGGTCGGGGTTCGGTAGTTGCAGCAGGTGGATCTGACGGCCATCGGCCAGGTTCAGCCAGGCACCTGGGTAGCCCAGGTCCGGCCGCTGGGGGTCTGGCTCCAGCCCCAGCAGATCGCGGTAAAAGGCCAGGGCGCGCTGGGTATCGGCCACCAGCAGGCTGACGTGATGCAGTGCCTTGATCGGCATAGCTCCTCCCGATTCTGATTCCAACTCTATCCCGGCGTTTTGGTGTTTGCCGGGGCTTATCCTATACTGACGCGCTTGCATGGCGAAAAACGAGCCCAGGCCGATGAATCCGGATCTTGAACGACTACAGCCCTACCCCTTCCAGAAGCTGGCCGAGCTGCTCCAGGGGGTCAGCCCCAATGCCGAACGGGACGCCATCGCCCTGACCATTGGCGAGCCCAAGCACCCGACCCCGCATTTTATCAGCGAGGCCCTGCTCAGCCATCTGCACAACCTGTCGGTCTATCCCTCCACCCGGGGCATGCCGCTGCTGCGCCGGACCATTGCCGATTGGCTGCAACGGCGCTACAAGCTCGCCCCGGGCCTGCTTGACCCCGAGCGCCATATCCTGCCGGTCAACGGCACCCGCGAGGCCCTGTTCGCCATCGCCCAGGCGGTGGTGGACCGCAGCACTGCGCCGCTGGTGATGATGCCCAACCCCTTCTATCAGATCTACGAGGGCGCTGCCCTGCTGGCCGGGGCTGAACCGCGCTATATCTCCAGCGACAAGCGTCACGGCTACCTGCCCGCCTTCGACAAAGTACGCACCGAGGAATGGGACCGCTGCCAACTGCTCTATCTGTGCAGCCCAAGCAACCCCACCGGCGCGGTGATCGACATGCCACGCCTGGAGCACCTGCTGGAGCTGGCCCAGCGGCATGACTTCATCATCGCCGCCGATGAGTGCTACTCAGAGATCCACTTTGACGAGGTGCAGCCGCCCCTGGGCCTGCTACAGGCCGCCGCCACCCTGGGCAACACCGCATTCAAACGCTGTCTGGTGTTTCACAGCCTGTCCAAGCGCTCCAACGCGCCGGGGCTGCGCTCGGGCTTTGTTGCCGGCGATGCCGAGATCATCGAGAAATTCTTTGCCTACCGCACCTACCACGGCTGCGCCATGCCCCTGCAGACCCAGTTTGCCAGCGTGGCCGCCTGGCGTGACGAGGCCCATGTGCAGGAAAACCGCCGCCTGTATCGGCAGAAGTTCGATGCCGTGCTGAAGATCCTGGATGGCTGCCTCAAGGCACAGCGGCCCCAGGCCGGGTTTTATCTCTGGGCCAAGACCCCCATCAGCGATACCGAATTCGCCCGCGAACTCTACCGCCAGGAGCACGTCAGCGTACTGCCCGGCAGTTTTCTGTCGCGCACCGTCGATGGCCACAACCCCGGCACCAACAGAATACGCATGGCCCTGGTAGCGCCCCTGGACGAATGCCTGGACGCCGCCCAGCGGATCAAGCGTTTTGTCCAGGGGATTTAGTACCGCCCGCAAATGAGCCTCAGGACGCAGAGATCGCTGAGAAGCGCAGAGAACGCAAAGTCTGCTTTTTCAGCCAGCCCCATTGTTTTTCAACTCTGCGCTCTCTGCGCTTCTTCGCGTTCTCGGCGTCCAATTCATTAACCCCATTCCACACCACCTGAGGAGAAATCCATGAGCGATATCCAGCAACTCATTGTCGATGCCTTTGAGCACCGCGCCGACATCACCCCGCGTAACGTCGATACCTCCCTCCGCGATGCCGTGGACGAGGCCATAGAACTGCTCGACAAGGGCGAGATTCGCGTTGCCGAGAAGCGCGATGGCGATTGGCTGGTGAACGACTGGGTGAAGAAAGCGGTGCTGCTGTCCTTCCGCATCAACGACAACGAATTCATCAAGGGCGGCTTCACCAACTACTACGACAAGGTGCCCTCCAAGTACGCCGACACCAACTCCCGCGAATTCCGCGACGGCGGCGTGCGCGTGGTGCCGCCAGCGGCCGCACGCAAGGGCTCCTACATCGCCCCCAGCTGCGTGCTCATGCCCAGTTATGTGAATATCGGTGCCTATGTGGATTCCGGCACCATGGTGGATACCTGGGCCACCGTCGGCTCCTGCGCCCAGATCGGCAAGAACGTGCATCTGTCCGGCGGCGTCGGCATCGGCGGCGTGCTCGAACCCCTGCAGGCGGCCCCCACCATCATCGAGGACAACTGCTTTATCGGTGCCCGCTCCGAGGTGGTCGAGGGCGTCATCGTCGAACAGGGCTCGGTGATCTCCATGGGCGTCTATATCGGCCAGTCCACCCGTATCTACAACCGCGAGACCGACGAGATCCTCTACGGTCGTATCCCGGCGGGCTCGGTGGTCGTCTCCGGCAATCTGCCCTCGGCCGATGGTAAATACAGCCTCTACTGCGCCGTCATCGTCAAACAAGTGGATGAGAAGACCCGCTCCAAGGTCGGCATCAACGAATTGCTGCGGGATATCTGATCAGGCTGGGGCGCACTGCTGGGGCTTGCTGTCGATCAACAGATCAGAGCCGCGGTCGCAGTAGATGCGCCGGTCGTAGTGCAGGTCTTCGGGGAATTCCTGGGCCACCACCCAGATCTGGCTGATCTCGTCGCTGAGGTTGCCCAGTACCTTGAGCGAATTGCGCGTGCGCTCGGCGTCGAAGAAGGCAAAGGGCTCATCGAGGAAGGCAAACTGGCGGTCCAGCACCGTGGTATTGGCCACCTGCTGGGCCAGGGCCAGGCGCACCGCCAGCATGATCTGGCGCTGGGTGCCACTGGAGATCTCCTCCAGCTCCATGTAGTCGCGCTTGTCGCTGGAGAAGACGCGCACATTGAGTTCCTCGTCGATCTGCAGGTGCTGGTAGCGGCCCTCGGTGAACAACGGCAGGGTGTGGCCGGCCAGGTCACGCAGGTCGCTGTTGAAGCGCTGGCTCATGTGCTGACCGGCCAGTTGCAGCAGGGCCATGGCCTCGGCGCGCAGAGCGACGGCATCCTCGACCTCGGCGATCTGCTCCAGCAGGGGCTGGCGCTTGGCCTGCAGGGCATCGAATTGCCGCTGGCGGCTGCATTCATCACCGATCTCCAGCTTGAGCAGGTTCATCTCGCGCCGTTGCAGGTTGAGCACATAGCGCAGCCAATCGACAAAGTCCGCCAGGCGCTCCATGATCTGCTCCACCGTGGCGCTGTCCTCGGCCACCTTGCTGCGCAGGCTCACCAGGGACGCCTCGTCGAACTCCACCCTGGGGTAGTCGTCCTCCTCCTCGCCCGCTTCTGGTTCCTGCTCCAGCAACTCATTGAGCACCCTGCTGCGGGCGTAGGTGGACAGCTCATCCAGCACCCGAGCCAGGCGCTGACTGCGCCGCCGCAGCAGGCCGATGCGGATACCGGCCGCCCAGTGGCGCAACAGCAGCAGCACAAACAGCCCGCTACAGGCCAGGGCAGCATAACCAAACTGGGGGGCCAGCGGCCGCCAGTCGAGAAACAGCAGGCGTAACAGATCAAGCCCCAGGGGCGCGGTTTGCGGCCCGAGCAGGGACCAGAAAGCGGCACTGAGCAGGGCCAGGGCGAGCATCAGCAGTTGCAGAAAGACCCCGCTGGCGCGTACCCGCTCGGCCCGCTGCATCAGAGGCACGGCCTCTTGGTAGGCCAGGCTGGTCTTTTTCAGCCGGGTCAGCAGGCCCTCGCCCTCCTCCTCGCTGCTGTTCACCTCGACCAGGGCCGCCTCCAGCTGGGGCAGATGGGCCTTGTCGAAGGCCAGTTCGTCCAGCTCTTCATCCACTCCGGCCAGGGTATGGTTGTGCCGGTCCAGGGTCTGCTGCAGGCGCTTGCGCTCCTGCGCCAGGTCGTCCTGCACATATTCCACCACGGCGATGCCAGCCATGGATTTGACCGCGTAGCTGTGCGGGTGGGGCTTGGTGATCTCGCGCTGGGCCAGGTAGAAGGAGTCGATGAACTCCTCGTATTCAAAACCCAGCATGTCGAACAGGGCATCGGCCACTTTATCGACGCCGTTGGCGTGGGGCTCGTCACTGCCGCTGCGCATCAGCTGGGCGTTGTGTACGCCGTCGGTGTCCAGATAGCGCAGCAGGCGGTAGCCGCTGCCCTCCACCTCGAAGTCGCAGGTCACCGAACAGTGCGCCGAGCCCCAGCGGATGAGCTTGGTCAGGCCGCTACCGGTGAGGGAGAAGCTGCGCCCGAAGAGGGCGAAACAGAGGGTCTCGCCGATGCTGCTCTTGCCTGACTCATTGGGGCCGCTGATGGCGATGACGCCCTGACGGGGGATGTCACTCAGCTCCAGCCGCTGGTATTTGAGGAAATTCTCCGCCTGCAGCGAGGTGATGATCATCTAATCGGCCTCCAGGGTGCGCAGCTTGTTCAGCACCAGTTCGACCACCCGGTCAAAGCGTTCAGCATCGAAATTCTCACCGGCACGCTGCCGCCGCTGCCGCTCCAGCTCGCAGAACTCGGCAAAATCCTGGGTCGGGCCGTTCAGGCCCGAGCTGCCCAGCGGCTTGTCTTTGTCTGAGCGGGACATGGCGGCTCCAGGGGAGAAAGGGGTTGCGAATTATAGCAGGAATCGCGGGGGACTCGGGACTCGGGACTCGGGACTCGGGACTCGGGACTCGGGACTCGGGACTCGGGACTCGGGACTCGGGACTCGGGACTCGGGACTCGGGACTCGGGACTCGGGACTCGGGACTCGGGACTCGGGACTCGGGACTCGGGACTCGGGAGGCTTCGCCTCCCTCTCCAGCCTCCGTCCTCCGTCCTCTGTCTTCTGTCCTCTGTCACAAAAACAACCAACTGCAAATAAACACCGCCGCCGCTATGCCCACCATATCCGCTGTCAGGGCCGTTGCCAGGGCATGGCGCACCCGCTTGACCTGTACCGCGCCAAAATAGACCGCCAGCACATAAAAGGTGGTCTCGGTAGAGCCCTGCAGGGTGCTGACCAGCAGGCCAACGTAGGTATCCGGGCCGGTGGCCGGATCCTGCATGATACCCACCAGCACCCCATAGGCACCGGAACCAGACAGAGGCCGCAACAGGGCCATGGGCAGGGCCTCGGCGGGCAGGCCGAACCAGGCCGTGAGGGGTCCGAGCAGGCCCACCAGCCACTCCATGGCACCGCTGACGCGAAACATGCCGATGGCGGTGAGTATGGCCACCAGATAGGGGATGATCTTCACCGCCAGGGCGAAGCCCTCCTTGGCGCCCTCGACAAAGGCCTCGTAGATGGGCACCCGCCGGACTAAGCCAAAACCGAGAAAAAGCACCGTCAGCACCGGCACCACCCAGGGCGACATGGCGCGGCCATAGAGAATGGTGATCGGAATCAGGGCCAGGATGCCGAGCAAAAACAACCAGGATGCCCAGACCGAATAGCTGCCGACCTCGGCCCCTGAACCGTCTTCGGCGGGCTCGTCCTCGCGCTGGGGCTGCTGCTCGGGGGGCAAGGGCCTAACCGGGCTGAAGCGCTGATACCAACGCGCCGCCAGAATCGCCGCCGTGGTGGAGCAGATAGTGGCGAACAGGGTGGTGGGCATGATCGCCGCCGGGTCCGCCGAGCCCAGGGTGGCGCGCAGGGCCACCACGCCGGTGGGCAACAGGGTGATGCTGGAGGTGTTGATGGCCAGGAACAGGGCCATGGAATTGCTCGCCACCCCAGGGTTGGGGTTGAGCCGATCCAGCGCCTGCATGGCCTTGATGCCAAAGGGCGTGGCGGCATTGCCCAGGCCCAGGGCATTGGCGGAGAAGTTCATGATCATGGCCCCCATGGCCGGGTGATCCGGCGGCACCTCGGGGAACAGGCGCAGCATCAGCGGCCGGATCAGCCGTGCCAGGATCAACAGCAGGCCACCGCGCTCCACCACCTTCATCAGCCCCAGAAAAAAGCTCATCACCCCGATCAGCCCCAGCACCAGCTCCACCGCCGACTTGGCCGAGTCGATCAGCCCCGTGGTCAGGGCCTGCATGGGCGCGATAGCGTCGGCAGCACTCGGCTGCCAGCCCAGCTGTTGCCAGGCGGTGACCATAAAGGCGCTAAAAATGAGGAAGCCAAAGACGTAATTCATGCCCACTCCAACTTGACAATCCCAAACCAAGATATATGCTATTCAGCTAGTTATAGATGAATAATAACACTTAACATGAAGTTCGTATCCCGTCAGGGCCAAAAAATCCTGCTGCTCGGCTGCATCCTATCCCTGGGCGGCTGCCTGTCCACCCCGGAGCGGCTCAGCCAGCAGGGGCAGCCGTTAGAAGCGCAGCTCAACCAGGCCGAAACCCGGCAGGATCACTCCCTCATGGACGGTCGGCGCATGGAACTGATCGGCCAGGCCCTATCCCTGATCGGCGTCCCCTACCGGCTCGGCGGCAGCAGGCCGGAACAGGGCTTCGATTGCAGCGGGCTGGTGCAATACAGCCTGGGCAATGTCGGCGTACAGGCCCCACGCACCGCTGCCGAGCAATACTCCCAGGCCCAGCACAAACCC
Organism: gamma proteobacterium SS-5; assembly: GCA_009497875.2. Lineage (NCBI taxonomy): Bacteria > Pseudomonadati > Pseudomonadota > Gammaproteobacteria > Chromatiales > Sedimenticolaceae > Magnetovirga > Magnetovirga frankeli. Next base: position 2,716,469 of record CP032508.2, read on the forward strand.
CTGAACGACCTGCTGCCGGGGGATCTGATCTTCTTCCGCATCGACCGCGCCACCAACCACGTCGGCATCTACCTAGGCGGCGGTGATTTCATCCATGCCCCACGGGCCGGCAGCCCGGTACGCCTGGAAAGCCTGCGCAAAAGCTATTGGCAGAAGCGTTTTCGCGGTGCCGGCAGCTACCTATGAACCTGAGCACGCCTTGGAATCGCCTGGGAACCCCGAGCCAGCGCTCGGAGGGCAAGGCTGGAATGTAACGGAACCCGGGGCCTTGTCGAGTCCTAGGAGCCTGTCGGGTTTAGGTGCCCGTAGCGAGCAAGGTGGGAGAACGAGAACAAATTTTCACGATTTTGAGGCGCTGAGTTTCCCTACGCAACGAAAAATCGGGGCCAATGTTTAAAACAATTTTGGGCCGTTCTTCCCACCGGCGCAGTAGGAGCATCCTAAATCCGACAGCCTCCTAGCTCCCATAACGGGAGAAATCAAACCGCAACCTGATTACCCATCTGGCTCAGCCATTGTCTCGGCTTGGCTGACCCTGCACGGCAAGGGTGAGGCCGGCTTTACCGAACGGCTCTGGCCGGCCTCCGCCAAACCCCCTGGGACCATCGCCACCGCTGAGCAAGAAACCGTTTGCGCCCCGGTCACGCTGGGGCATAATTAAGGCATAACTGGCGGTTATATTCGCAAGGCCGCGTAAATAATGAAGGAAGGAGATGGCCGGATGTCGCTGAATGAAGCCGAGATCGAGAAACGGCTGATTGAGAAGCTCGAAGAGATCAAATACAGCTACCGCCCAGACATCCGGGACAAGACCGCACTGGAAGCCAACTTCCGCCAGAAGTTCGAGGCCCTCAACCGCGTAACTCTCACCGATGCCGAGTTCGCCCGCCTGCGTGACGGCATCATCCATGCCGACGTGTTTCAGGCCGCCAAGGCCCTACGCGAATACGGCTACATGGAGCGCGAAGACGGCACCCCGCTGCACTTCCAGCTGGTCAACCTCAAGGATTGGTGCAAGAACGCATTTGAGGTCATCAACCAGCTGCACATCAACACCGAAAACAGCCACCACCGTTATGACGTCATCTTGTTGCTCAACGGCCTGCCGCTGGTGCAGATCGAGCTAAAGACCCTTGGCCTATCGCCACGCAAGGCGATGGAGCAGATCATCGACTACCGTAATGACCCCGGCAACGGCTATGGCAACAGCTTGCTCTGCTTCATGCAGCTGTTCATCGTCAGCAACCGCAATCAAACCTTCAAGCCCGAAGGTAAAAAGGCAGCCGCGGAAGACGCGGAAATCCGCGGAAAAATTACCGACCAGGTTTTCAGCGACATTCCGCGCTTTCAGCGGCAAAAACAATCACAGCAGGCCGTGGTCGATGCCATCCTCGCCAAGCACGACGCCGCCACCAACCATCGCCGTTTCAACGCCCTGCTGGCCACCGCCTCGATCAACGACGCCATTGCCTACTACCGCCTGTTCAAGCAGGTGCAGGCAGAGCGCCAGGCTGACAACCTGCCGCTGCATATCGCCTGCGTTTTCTCACCACCGGCGGAGGGCAACAGGGACGTCAAGCAGCTCCAGGAAGACCTGCCCCAGGAGAAGGCCGACAACCAGCAGGAGCCGGAGCAAAAGAAAGCGGCCCTGCAGGAAATCATCAGCGACTACAACGCCCAGTTCGGCACCAACCACAAGCTCAGCGAGTTCGATCTGTACTATCAGGACATCCAGCAGCGCATCAAGGACCAGAAATACCCCAACAAAGACTACCCGCGCAAAAACAAGATCGACCTCTGCATCGTCGTTGACATGCTGCTCACCGGCTTCGACTCCCAGTACCTCAACAGCCTCTATGTGGACAAGAACCTCAAGCACCACGGCCTGATTCAAGCCTTTTCGCGCACCAACCGCGTGCTCAACGACACCAAGCCCTACGGCAACATCCTCGACTTTCGCGCCCAAGAGAAAAGCGTGGACCAAGCCATCGCCCTCTTCTCTGGCGAAGACGCGAAACGCTCCCGCGAAATCTGGCTGGTCGATCCCGCGCCCCAGGTCATCGAAAAGCTCGATGCCGCCGTCAAGCAACTGGAAGACTTCATGCAGGCCCAGGGCCAGCCCTGCACCCCCGCTGCCGTCAACAACCTCAAGGGCACCGCCGCCAGGGTCGAGTTCATCAACCGATTCAAGGAAATTCAGCGCCTCAAGAAATATCTCGACCAATACACCGACCTGACCGACGCGCAGCAACAGCAGATTGAACAACGCCTGCCCGAAGACAGCCTGCGCGGCTTCAAGGGCATGTACCTGGAGACGGCCCAGCGCCTCAAGAACGAGCAGGGCAAGACCAAAGACCCCGACAACCCGGTCATCGAGCAACTGGAATTCGAGTTCGTTCTCTTCTCCTCGGCGCTGATCGACTACGACTACATCATGGGCCTCATCGCCCGCTATAGCCACGAGCAGCCCGGCAAGGAGACCCTGAGCCGGGAGCAGATCATCAACCTGCTCGCCTCCAGCAGTAACCTGATGGACGAGCGCGACGAGATCATTGCCTACATCAACACCCTGGAGGCCGGCAAGGGGCATGGCGGCATTGAAGACATCCGCGGCAATTACCAGGTCTTCAAGGCCCAGAAGACCCAGGATGAACTGGCGCAACTGCCCACACGCCACCGCTTGAAAAGCGAGGCCCTGCAGGGCTTTGTCGATGCCATCCTCGACCGCATGATCTTCGACGGCGAACAGTTGAGCGATCTGTTCGCCCCGCTCGAACTCGGCTGGAAAGCCCGCAGCCAGGCCGAGCTGGCGCTGATGCAAGACTTGGTGCCGCTGCTGATCAAGCAAGCCGGTGGACGGGAGATTTCAGGGTTGGCGGCGTATGAATAACCCCGTAGGAGCGGGCCACGCCCGCGAAAAAGCCAGCGATATCGCCCGTGATTTATTATCGTCGCCCTCGCGCCCATGGGGCGCTCCTACGCAAAAAGGAAAACCGGGGCATGCGGCGTTGCGCAGAGGTCGTGTTTCCATCCCCAATCAAATCTATTTGGTCACCACGACAACCCTGAGGCGTCAACCTGCGTTCGCTCACTTTAATGCGGCACGAGCCGCTGCCCAATCGTTTGAAGATAGGGCGGTGCTAGCTGACGCGAGACTTTTAGCCTGGGTTCTGATGCCAGACCATTTTCATGGTCTGCTGGAACTGGGCGAAAACAACAACCTGCAAGGCATCATGAATCGCTTGAAATCCGCCAGTGCGCGCCGGGCCAACAAAGCCCTAGGCCGAGAAGGCCCCCTGTGGGATAAGGCATATCATGATCATGCATTGCGGCAGGAGGAGGATCTATTGGCAACCGCAAGATACATCATCGCCAATCCATTGCGGGCTGGATTGGTGCAGCATGTAGGCGACTATCCGTTTTGGAACGCGATATGGTTACCGTAGGAGCGGGCCATGCCCGCGATTGGCCGCGATTCGAGGCATAGCCTTCGCGCCCATGGGGCGCTCCTACCGACGAGGCTGTATCAGGCTCGTGCGATATTTCGGGGTTGGCGGCGTATGAGTGACGAAATGAACGACGAGAAGCAGGCATTGGTGCCCAGGCTGCGCTTTCCCGAGTTTCGGGAGGCGAGTAGGAGCGGGCCATACCCGCGATGGATCGAGATTCGAGGTACAACCTTCGCGCCCATGGGGCGCTCCTACGAGTGGGGGCGGGGAGATAGCGGGGTTGGCGGCGTATGAGTAAGGCGATGAAGGGCGAAGTAAAGGGGCTGATGCCGAGGTTGCGGTTTCCGGAGTTTCGAGAGGCAAGTAGGAGCGGGCCATGCCCGCGATGGATCGAGATTCGAGGTACAACCTTCGCGCCCATGGGGCGCTCCTACGAGTGGGGGCAGGAAGATGGCGGGGTTGGCGGCGTATGAGTAAGGCGATGAAAGACGAGAAGAAAGGGCTGGTGCCGAAGCTGCGGTTTCCTGAGTTTCGGGAGGCGGGGGAGTGGGCGGAGAAGTCTCTAGGCGAGCTTGGCCGGATAGTTACAGGTAAAACTCCAAGCACAAAAAATGCGGAGTTATGGGGTTCTGGAGTTCCATTTATTACTCCGACAGACATATCAGAAGATCAGAAATACCAACTGGCAACGGCCAGAAAAGTATTAAAGACAAAAGATGTTAAGACGGTGCCCAAGGGAAGCGTCGTTTACACTTGCATCGCTTCAATAGGAAAAATTGCTATAACTACATGCGAAAGCGCGACGAATCAACAAATAAACTCGGTTATTGTTCATTCTGGTATGAATGGCGAATTTATATATTATTCGCTAGAAAATCTGACTCCGTGGATTAAGTCAATTCCAGCATCGTCAACATTGGCAATCATAAATAAAACGGAGTTCTCTGGCATACTAATCAAATTGCCAAGCGCTCACCAAGAACAACAAAAAATCGCCGACTGCCTTTCCTCCCTCGATGCGCTGATCACCGCCCAGGCGGACAAGGTCAACGCCCTCAAGACCCACAAAAAAGGGCTCATGCAGCAACTCTTCCCCCGCGAGGGCGAAACCACCCCCCGCCTGCGCTTTCCCGAGTTTCGGGAGGCGGGGGAGTGGGAGAGAAAATTACTTAATGAAGTCGTTGAAAGCGTAAAGACCGGAAAACTTGATGCCAATGCTATGGTTGAAGGCGGAGCGTATCGGTTCTATACCTGCGCAAAAAACTACTACCAAATTGATCGGTTTGCATTTGAGGGAGAGGCTCTGCTAACTACTTGATACCAATATCCTTCACAACAAGGGCAGGGTTTTTTTGAGCCATGCCCGCCTGTTCGACCTTTCCGAAGAGATTGTGGAACAAACCATTCGATTGCGGCAGCAGTTCAAGACCAAAACACCCGACGCCATTATTGCCGCCACCGCGCTGGTCAATGATCTGATCGTCGTGACCCATAACACCAGCGATTTTACTCGCCTGGGACTTGAAACAATTACCGTTAACATGAAGCCCTGATCCATTACCCAAGAACAACTCAATCAACTGGGCAAGACCCTCTGGGCCATTGCCGACGATTTGCGCGGGGCGATGAACGCTGACGACTTCCGCGACTACATGCTGTCGTTTCTGTTTCTGCGCTACCTCTCTGACAACTACGAGCAGGCCGCACGCCGCCAGCTGGGGGCCGATTACCCCCAGCTGGCCGCAGACGACCGCCGCCCACCCCTGGCGGTCTGGTACGAGGACAATCCGGTGGATGCGCTGGAGTTTGAGCGGCAGATGCGGCGCAAGGTCCACTATGCCATCGAGCCCGATTACCTCTGGCGCAGCATCTATGAGCTGGCCCGCACCCAAAGCCCGGACCTGCTGCAGACTCTGCAGCGGGGTTTCAGCCACATCGAGAACGAGTCCTTCGCCAGCACCTTTCAGGGCCTGTTTTCTGAAATCAACCTCAACTCCGACAAGCTGGGCCGCACCCCAGCCGAGCGCAACAAAAAGCTCTGCACGGTCATCAGCAAGATCGCCGAAGGCATCGCCCAGTTCTCCACCGATAGCGACATCCTCGGCGATGCCTACGAGTACCTGATTGGCCAGTTCGCCGCCGGATCGGGCAAGAAGGCCGGGGAGTTCTACACCCCGCAGACCCTGTCCACCATCCTTTCGCGCATCGTCACCCTCGACAGCCAGGAGCCCGCTACTGGCAAAAAGAAGAAGCTCAGCAGCGTGCTCGACTTCGCTTGCGGTTCAGGTTCGCTACTGCTCAATGTGCGCAAGCAGATGGGTCCGCACGGCATCGGCATGATCTACGGCCAAGAGAAGAACATCACCACCTACAACCTGGCCCGCATGAATATGCTGCTGCATGGCATGAAGGACAACGAGTTTGAGATCTTCCACGGCGACACCCTGACCAACGACTGGGATATGCTCAGCGAGATGAACCCGTCCAAAAAGCTCAAGTGTGATGCGGTGGTGGCCAATCCCCCGTTCAGCTACCGCTGGGAGCCCAATGATGCTCTGGGCGAGGATTTCCGCTTCAAGAGCCACGGTCTGGCACCAAAAAAAATGGCAGACACGGCCTTTCTGCTACACGGTTTTCATTTCCTCAGTGACGAGGGCACCATGGCCATCATCCTGCCCCACGGTGTCCTGTTCCGGGGTGGCGTGGAGCAGCGTATCCGCACCAAATTGCTCAAGGATGGCCATATCGACACCGTCATCGGCCTGCCCGCCAATCTGTTCTTCTCCACCGGCATCCCGGTCTGCATCCTGGTGCTGAAAAAGTGCAAGAAACCCGACGACGTGCTGTTCATCAACGCCGCCGAGCATTTTGACAAGGGCAAGCGCCAGAACGTCCTGCTGCCGGAGCACATCGACAAGATCGTTGACAGCTACCAATTCCGCAGGGAGGAGGACCGTTACGCCCGCCGAGTCCCCATGGCGGAGATCGAGCAGAACGACTACAACCTCAACATCTCCCGCTACGTCAGCACCGCCGAGGCCGAGGATGAGATCGACCTGGCCGAGGTGCACAAGCAGTTGGGCGAGATTGAGCAACGCATCGCCGCAGCGGCCAGAACGCACAACCAGTACCTGCAGGAACTGGGTTTGCCGCCGGTGTAACAAAGAGCAAAAGGTTATTCGCTTAATGAGCCAAGCCCCGCGCAAATACTACTGCCCTAACTGTGGCCAGCGCACCGGTATGCGCATTCTGTATGGCTATCCTTCGTCAGAGGATTTAGATGCGGAAGCGGCCAAGACCCTGGTGCGCAGTGGGAACTGGAACTGTGGCTCGATGGGATGACTAAACGCTCTTACGGCAGCAATGCTTACCCTGACTGCCCCAGCTACCACCTGGTTCAAGGCTCGCCCTTGGATGTTGTACTGACAGACTTGGCCCAATTGGCGGGTTTGTCACGGGATGAACTTTGGTTCCGTTAAACTGGGTGAGCCCCAGCAGATACCGGTTGATTGGGCTATTATTGTGCATACAATGGGCTGATGGAAATTCGCTTCGATCCCAACAAAAACCGCCTGAACCTGGCTGCTCACGGGATTTCGTTGCAGCTGGCGGTATCGTTGGAATGGGATTTGATGGTCTGTCGCGAAGATGATCGTGAGGATTACGGAGAATTGCGGCTGACTTGCCTGGCCCCGATTGGCACGACCATCTATTGCGTGACCTTCACCGAGGATGATGATAGCTACCGCATAATCAGCCTGAGAAAGGCAACGCCACGAGAGGCGAGATACTATGTTCATAACCGATAAGCACGGCCGGAAATTCGAGATTCCTGATCAGAATGAGCAGCGCGTCATTCAGCAAGGCATTGCGGCTGACTCTGATACCTACGAATTATCCGACGCACAATTGGCGCAATTGCGCCCACTGGCAGAGATGCGCACCCTGGGCCGACCAAAAGCTGACTCTGTGAAAGAGCGAGTGACCATCCGCCTCTCGCCAGAGGTAACGGAATTCTTTCGCGCCTCAGGCAAGGGCTGGCAAACCCGGATGAATGACGCTCTGAAAGAGTACGTGCGCAGCCATCGATCGTGACAATTGCCCCGATTCTCAAGAACGGAAAACAGCCCCCGAAGAGGCCGCACCGAAAGAGTGAAGTATGATGAGAGTCCTAGTCATTTGTGCTCATCACTGATCTTGCAAGGCTGGATGACACCAGTCTGGTAAGAGCGTAAATAGGGGACGTACCCCGGTTGACCAAGGGCGACCACCTCAAAGGTAATGACGATACCGAATACAAGCGAAATCTGTTCGAGCTGTTTACCCGCTACGCCGATGTGACGGCCTCCATTGGCCAACTCGCGCTTGAAGGCCAGGACGAACCCATGCGTTTCAGGATGGTGATGGAAAAGGACTGGAAGCAGGCGTTGGTGGATGAAGGCATCCGGCAAGGGTGAATAACTGGGGTCTGAACCCGATTTCCTGGCGGCGGACAGGTTGAGCACTTCAATGAGAAATAGCCATGAGCGGGCAAGCGTCTGGTGAACTACAACCCACCTGCTGGATTATCGCCGGCCCCAACGGCGCGGGCAAAACCACCTTTGCCTTGGAGTACCTGCCCCAAGTAGCGGGCTGTACCCATTTCATCAACGCCGACCTGATTGCAGCCGGGCTCTCGCCGCTCGCGCCGGAACGGGAGTTGCTGGCGGCCAGCCGCCTTTTTCTGCGCGAAATCGAGGAACGCATCGCGGCCCGTGAGAATTTCGCTTTTGAAACCACCCTGTCCGGGCGTACCTACCTGCGACTGGTCGAACGGTTGCGCGCCGATGGCTGGCGGGTCGAGCTGATCTACCTGGCCCTGCCCAGCGTCGAGATGTCCAAGCTGCGCGTCGCCGAACGGGTCGCCCACGGTGGCCACAACATCCCTGAGGCGGCTATCGAACGGCGGTTTCCCCGCAGCTTGTGCCACTTGCTCTATGATTTCAGTCACCAGGTAGATAGCTGCATCTGTTTCATGAACGATGGCGCTAGTCCTATCCTTATCTTTGAACAATGCGGCAGCAAGCGCGAAATCGTGCATGGCAGCCATTATCAGCGGCTTATCGAGGAGGCCGATGGAAAATGAACACCAAGCACAAAACCACCCCCTCCCCAGAAGCCCAGCGGCAGTTGGAGGCTCTGCGCCAAGCGGTCAGCAAGGCGCTGGAGAAAAAACGGCGCCTGGGCCATTACGCGGTGACCTGGCAGGAGGGCAAGCCGCTGGTTCAAGGGGAGGATGCGCCGGATGTTACCCCGTGACTGAGCCTTGAGCCGATGATCAAGCTGATCCAGGCCCGTTACCTGGGCGATTTCCAAGTGGAGCTGACCTTTTCCGACGGCGCTCAAGGTCATTTCGATGGCCAAGCGTTGCTCAAGCGGCAGGGACCGTTGCTGGATGACTTGCGGGACGAAGCCTATTTTGGGCACCTGTTCATTGATGCCGGCACCCTGGCCTGGCCCAACGGCCTGGAGCTTTCGCCGGCGCGTATCCATGAGACCTGCGGGGAGACCTGCGGGATGCCGATGAGCGCATAGGATCAGAAATAGGGTGATCGAGCAAAAGGACACCTGATTACCCATAAAGCTCAGCCAATCGGCTAGGCAGGCCTGTGGCAGCGTGGTGGGAGGGCAGCTTGCTGCGCGACCTGCCAAGGCTACTAGCCTGACAAGAGCACCCACTCACGCCCCCGCTCAGTCAGGCGATATTTCTGCAACGGGCTATTGGGCTTGTCGGGCAGGCTCATTTCGATCAGACCATCGGCCAGGGCCGGTTTCAGATAACGCTCGCGGAAGGATTTGCGATCGGTCAGACCCAGCGCGGCTTGCAGGCTTTCGCGGTCCATGTCGGTCATTTTGGTCTGCAACAGCGCCAATAGCTGAGCAACTTGGGGGGTGGCTTGAGGGGTAACTTGGGGGGCATGGTTACTCAAGGTGTCCCAAATCATCTGCAACATGAAGGCGATGAAGGGGGCAGAATCGGTCTGCTGGGTGCTTTGCTCAATGGCCTGGTAGTAGTCGGCCTGATGCTCAAATACAAGGCTTTCCACCGGCATCTGGGCCAGAGGTACCGCTGGCGTAATAGCCTTGCTGCACGCCCATAGCGCGCAGTTCACATTCCGCGTGGGCCTGTTCGAAATGAGCGGCCTTTTTCAGCGGCTGCCATTGATCCCGGCTAGGGCTTGTCTGACAGGCGCTCAGTGGCAGCAGTGCGCTGATCAGGATGATGGCTTTGATGGATGGCATGGGGCTGCTCCTCTGTGAGTGGAGCGGCCATTGTGCCGAGGTGGGTGGACAGGTGGTGTCGTTTCTCCAAGGGCGCTAAAAAAACCTGATGCCACTCGACTGGTTGAGAGACCACCCGAATGACAATACAGGCGCGCCAACTTCGCGCTACTTGGCCCTGTCCGAAAGGCATTGTGCCTTGAGGTCGGCATCTTTGATGGCGTAGCAAGGCAATCGATCACCCCTGACTCGTGCGAGGCAGAGCTGCTTTTGGTCCGGATTGCGAATGGCATAACAGGGCATGCTGTCTTGCTTGAGGCTCCCCAGACAGAGGCGTTTGGCATCTTGATCCTTGATGGCGTAGCAATTGAGGTCTTCCTTTCTCACGGCGGCTAAGCAGCTGTTCTTTTGATCAGGGTCTTTGATGGCGTAACAGGGCAGGCTCTCGCCCCTTTTGCGCGCCAGGCAATTGTTTTTCGCATCAGCGTCCTTGATGCTGTAGCAATGTAAGGTGTCAGTTGCCTGCGCTTGGGTGACAACAAGAAGAATTAGTAAAAACAGCATATTAGCCATTACTACCCCCGTGCAAGCCTATTAAATTGGTTTATGGATCGGTTGTTATACCGCCATCATTTGCGCATCATCAGACAAAGAATGCCAGCCAATACGTCGGCTGTCCCGGATCGGTCCAGGCCACTCGATGCCGGCAGTGGGCGGGGATCAACAGGTAATCGCCTTCAGCCAACTCCAGCAGAGACTCGCCATCTGCAAAGGGCTCGGCGAACTCCAGCCGTGCTTGTCCCTTGAGTAACAGCACCCACTCATCCTCCGCCTGATCGTACCAAAACCCCTCGGCAGAGCACTGCCCCTGCGAGAGAATGCGCTCAATCCGGCAATGGGGCCTGCTCAAGAGCATCTCAAACTGCTCCGCTTGGCTGGCATCGGGGGGCCATTGAAAGATATTGCCTTTGTGCCGATTGTTCATGCGTGCGTTTTATTCTGGTGATCAAAGGGAGATGATGTGCAAGGCTGGCCTCTACCAGAGCATACTCCATGTCAAGAAGGCACCCAACAGGCTTGACCATAGCGTTGGTTAGGCTGTCCAATGAGCGTAAGGATTAACTTGAGGAACCACAGATGACACTGGACCACGCCACCCTGAAACAGCGCCACCGTGAGGAGCGCGAGGCTTATCCCCCTGCCCTAGCGCTGCGCACCCACCGGGCCTTGAGTTGGTTGTATCGTGCCGAACAAGAAAGTGAGGACAAGGATGCGCGCTTTATCTTTCTCTGGATTGCCTTCAACGCGGCCTATGCCAATGAATTGCATGAACCGGGCATGCTCAGCGAGAAAGGCCGGTTTGATCACTTCATTGAACTGCTGATTCAACGGGATCAACACAAGCTGCTGCACAACTGTCTCTGGCAGGCCTTTCCCAGCTCGGTGCGGGCTCTGATCGATAATCACTATGTGTTCCAGCCCTTTTGGGACCACCACAACGGCAAGTCAATGGGTGACTGGCAAGCCGCCTTTGCCACCAGCAAGGCCGCTGCCCTGCGCGCCCTGGGCAACAGTGATACGGCGAAGGTGCTGATGATCGTCATGACGCGGCTCTATACCCTGCGCAACCAACTGATCCACGGCGGTGCCACCTGGAATAGCCAGGTCAACCGCAACCAGGTACGCGATGGCGCCAATCTCTTGCAGCAACTGGTGCCGGCCATGATCTCGGTGATGATGGATAACCCCGGACAACTCTGGGGAGATGCCTGCTATCCGGTGGTGGAATAGCCCCAATGTCGTCAACTTAAGACATTTACTGGCTGCTTAGCCCTTGTTCACCAAACCGGCGCTGTGCTACTCAGAATGTCCGGCCCAACGGACACAGCGCACAGCGCTGGGTCCGAGTGAAACAGAACATGATAAATGTCATTTCTTGGCCGTAACTACTCCCCCACTCTCATCTCTGAAGGACAGAGCATCTAATTCCCCCTTTGCAAAGGGGGAGGTCAATTCTCTACCCATTAAACCCCCTTTGGTTAGGGGCAATAACCGGTCGCCAAGGGCTGAGGTAGTTTCCACATCAGTTATTAGCAATACAAAACAGGATAGAATCAATTTCTTTTTGGCAAAACCAGAGGTTGGAACAGTCAGGTAATGCTCCCAACAACCGCGCCGAATGGCCTTGAGCCAAAAGAACCGCCAACCCCGCTTCGACCGCCGGCCGGTTAATTTGCACATTTTTGGCGGCCAGCGTAAAAGAGGACATTCGCTTTGTTTCTTTTGCAGAAGCCTGCGGCTGACAGCCAGCGGCTTCTTTGGTAGTCTTGCCGACTGATTGTTTGAGACACCCACCCCATGCAAACGCGCTTCATCAATTGGTTCAAGTTCTCCTCCCCCGCCACCTTTTACCCCCTGGCGGGCAAGATGGTGCCCCTGTTCAGCTGGATCGCTGTGGCGCTGATCGCGGTCGGCCTCTATATGAGCTTCTTCGTCGCCCCCACCGACTACAAGCAGGGCGAGGGCTATCGCATCATCTTCGTGCATGTGCCCGCCGCCTGGATGTCCATGTTCATCTATGTGGTCATGGCCTTCTGGTCCGGTATCGGCCTGGTGTTCAACACCCGCCTGTCGTCCATGATGGCCACCGCCCTGGCACCCACCGGTGCCCTGTTCGCCTTCCTCTCGCTATGGACCGGCGCCTTCTGGGGCAAGCCCATGTGGGGCGCCTGGTGGGTCTGGGATGCGCGCCTGACCTCCTCGCTGATCCTGTTCTTCCTCTACGTCGGCTTCATGGCCCTGCAATCGGCCATCGACGACCCGCGCCGCTCCGACCGCGCCGGGGCCATTCTGGTGCTGGTGGGCATTGTCAATGTGCCCATCATCTATTTCTCGGTACGCTGGTGGAACACCCTGCACCAGGGCGCCACCATCAAGATGGGCGGCAGCGGCACCTCGATGGAGGCCACCATGCTCTACGCCATGCTGATCATGACCCTGGGCTTCTGGGCCTATGCCATCGCCACCGCCATGAGCCGGGTGCGCAGCATCATCCTGGAACGGGAGCGCAACAGCACCTGGGTACAGGAATTGAACGAGGTGAAAACTTTCCATGGCTAAGCTGGTCGAATGGCTCGACATGGGGGGTTATGCCCTCTACGTCTGGGGTTCCTTTGGCGCCACGGCCCTGCTGATGGTCGCCGAGCCCCTTGTATTGCGCAGTCGCCGTCGGCAGATACTGCGGCGGCTGGCGCGTATTTCCCGTCTGAATAAAGAGGAAACTTCATGAAAGCTCGGCACAAACGTCTCGGGTTTCTGCTACTCGGCCTGGTCGGCCTGGCTGCGGTCACCGGCCTGGTGCTCAACGCCATGCAGGGCAACCTGTCCTACTTCTTCTCCCCCACCGAGGTGGCCGAGGGCCAGGCCCCGGCCGATCGCATATTCCGCCTCGGCGGCCTGGTGGAGAACGGCAGCGTACAGCGCGCCGCGGGTGATCTGAAGGTGAACTTCACCGTCTCCGATGGTGCCGAGAAGATCCAGGTGGCCTACACCGGCATACTCCCGGACCTGTTCAAGGAAGGCCAGGGCGTCATTGCCCAGGGCAAGCTGGGGTCTGACGGGGTCTTTGTCGCCCAGGAGGTGCTGGCCAAGCACGACGAAAACTACATGCCCCCCGAGGTCCAAGACGCCCTCGATAAAGGCCACGCCAAGGGCGTAGCCGAACTGGCCGCCCAACAGCAGGCCGAGGCCCTGAGCAAGAACTGATAGCCTGTTGCGCAAGGCCCTACTGGCACAACCCTTCAATCTCCCGGCACGGATGCCCGCAAAGATTACCCCTTGATCCATACCTGGAGAACCCATGAATCTAGACGCATCCAAAGACGCCTGGAACATCGCCTGTGAAGCAAGCCTGCTGGGCAGTAAACGTATCTCACCTGAAGACACCGACGAGGTTCGTGTTATCGACCTGCGCATCAGTGACTCGGCCTTTCGCTACCAGGAAGGCCAGACCATAGGCGTGCTGATCGATGCCAACTCGGAGTTCGGCAACTACCAGCATCACCGCTACTACTCCATTGCCAATGCCCGCGACCAGGCCACCGATGAGGACGTCGATATCCAGATCATAGTGCGCCGCTGCTTCTATATCGATGAGGTATCCGGCGAACAATACCCCGGCGTGGCCTCCAACTACCTGTGTGATGCCAAGCCAGGCGACAAGATCACCCTCACCGGGCCGTACAAGAACGTCTTCAAGATGCCCAAGGACCGCAGCAGCAACCTGCTCATGCTGGGCACCGGCACCGGCATAGCCCCTTTCCGCGCTTTTGTACAGAGAATCTATGCCGATCAAAATGGCTGGGATGGCCAGGTGCGCCTGTTCTATGGCGACCGTAACGGCCTCGACCTGCGCTACCTGAATCAGGTGGACCAGGACCTGGCCAACTACTATGTGGAAGACAGCTTCAAGGCCTTCCAGGCCGTGACCCAGAACTATGTAGCGGATGAGACCCAGGCCCTGGAACACACCCTGAAAGATAACCTGGAAGAGGCCTGGGACTTGCTAAGCCAGCCCAACACCCATGTCTTTCTGGCCGGCACCCACAAGGCCAACAAGGCCCTGCAAAAGACCCTGGCCGAACGCGCCGGCTCCAAGGAAGACTGGGAACGCTTGAAGCAGAAGATGCAGGATGAAGGCCGCTGGTCGGAACTGCTGTATAACTGAGCCTCACCAGGTCAGGTCATCCGGCACCTTGAATTCGGCGTAGGGGTCGTCTTCCTGGGCTGTTTGTTCGGCCTCGGCCTCGGGGTCGAGTAGCAGGATCAGGCTCTCGGGACGCCATTGGCGTACCCGCTGCGCCGCCTCCGCCGGGATCAGTTCATACTGTCCGCCCAGCTTGACTATGGCCAGCCGTCCCCGGCTGAGCTGGCCCTGCTGTTGCGCGTTGACATAGATGCGCTTGACCTTGGCCTGGTCGGTAAAGTTGTAGGCCAGATCACCCCCCTCACGGCTTAACCGGCACTGCTCTATCAGCTGCTTGACCTGGGCGTTGAGGGCCTTCTGCTGGCTCTGCTGCTGGCGTTTTCGGTTCAGCTCCCGATCCCGTTCGACCTGCTCCGCCTTGGCCCGTTGGGCGGCGAGTTTGTGTTCATCGGGCCTATTTTGCTTGCCCTGCTTTTGTGCCTGATATTTCTCTTTCTTGGCCTGCTTGATGCGTTTGTCATCGATCAGACCTGCCTTGAGAAATTGCTCTTGAAAGGGGTTTGTCATCTGCTGTCAGCTATGGGTTTAGGGAATGTGGTATGGGGCCTGGCCGATCAGGCCATGCGCCACTCGGCCAGGCTGGCGATGCGTGGTGCGCCGCCGATATCGGGATTGATGTTCAGCTCCAGCACGCTGACTTCCGGCAGATCGACCTGGTGCCGTTCGATCTCTTCGCTGGCAGCTTCCGGGTCGAAGTTCCATTGCTGGCGCAGGATCTCCTGATAGGAGCTGCCCCGGTCTGCCGACCAGCGCAGTTGGTACTCCTGGGTACGCCTGTGCCCCTGTTCGGCAAAGCGCAGATAGATCAGGCCGATACGCTGGGGCCGGTCGAAGATCAGGCGAAGGCTTTGCGGCCCAGGGTCGGCGGCCCGCCAGCCGGTGCCTGTGCCCCCTAGCAGGGCCTGTTCGATGGGATGGTCGGCATCTTCCGAGCTGACCTCCACCTGGGCCAGGCGCTCCAGGTCCAGCCAGTTGGTGTTGTCCGTCGGCCTGGGCTCTGGCGTGGTGCGTTCAAGGATTCGTTTGCGCATCTTGGGTTCCCGATTGGCTTGTATTCTGACTGCTGACTGCTGGCCGCTGGCCACTTCGACCTCGCTCAACCCGCCTGGGCTGGGCCGATCCAGACCTGCTGCACGTTGACGAACTCAAGGATGCCCTGGGGGCCGAGTTCACGGCCGTAGCCGGAACCCTTGATGCCGCCGCTGGGCAGGCGGGGGTCGGTCTTGACGATGCCGTTGATGCTGACCTGGCCTGCCTCTATGTCCCGCGCCATGGCCTCGGCGCTGGCCACATCGGCGCTCCAGATGGAGGCGGCCAGGCCGTAGGGGGTGTCGTTGGCCATGGCCAGGGCCTGGGCCGCCGAGCTGGCCGACATCACCACGGCGATGGGGCCGAAGGTTTCCTCGCAACTGACCTGCATTGCCGGGGTGACCTGGGTCAGCAGGGTGACCGGATAGAAATAACCGGGGCCTGTGGGCAGTTCGCCGCCAAGCAGGCAGCGGGCACCCTGTTGAATGCTGTTACTGACCTGACGATGCAAGGCCTGACGCAGATCGTCCCGGGCAATAGGGCCGACCTGGGTCGATTCCTCGGCCGGGTCACCCATCTTCAAGTCGGCCAGGCGTGCCTGTAGCCGTTCGACAAAGGGCTGATAGACGGATTCTTCAACGATGATGCGCTTGGCGGCGATGCAGGATTGACCTGCATTGATGATGCGCGACAGGGCCAGCACCTCGGCGGCCTTGTCCAGATCGGCATCGGCCAGCACCAGGCTGGGGTCGGAACCACCCAGCTCCAGTACCGATGGCTTGATCTGCCGCGCCGCCAGCGCGGCCACCTGGCTGCCCGCCCCACTGGAGCCGGTGAGGGAGACGGCGCGCACCCGATCATCCTGGATCACGGTAGCGGTCTGCTCCTTGTCCAGGCGCAGGTTTTGCAGCAGCCAGGGGGCTCCGGCCTGGGTGAACAGCTCGGCAATGGCCTCGGCGCAGGCCGGTACATGGGGGTCATGCTTCATCAGGCAGCTGTTGCCGGCCATGATGGCCGGGGCGCAGAAGCGGAAGGCCAGCCAGAAGGGGGCATTCCAGGGCAGTATGCCCAGCACCGTGCCCAGCGGAAGATACTGCACATAGCTGTGTTTGGCATCCGATGCCAGCTCCAGCGGGGCCAGATACCCGGCCCCCTGTTCGGCATAGTGCTCGGCGCACCAGGCCGCCTTCTGCACCTCGCCTCGGGCCTCGACGATGGGCTTGCCCATCTCCAGGGTCATCAGCCGGGCCAGGCGTTCCTGATCATCACGCATCAGCTGCGCCACCCGCTTGAGCAGGGCGGCACGCTCTTCAAAGGATGTCTTGCGCCAGCGGATAAAACCCGCCGCCGCCTCCTGCAGACGGGCCTCCAGGGTTTCGGCATCGTCCAGGGGGTAGCGGTGGATCTCCTCGCCGGTGGTGGGGTTGGTAGCGATGAACATGGCTCAGTCCTCCTCTTTCTTCTTCTTGCTGGATTCAGGCTTGTCGCCCTTGGGCTTTTTCGCCTTCGCTGCCTTGCCCTCTTCGGCGCTGGCCGACACCAGGGTGAAGTCCTGGGGTACGTCCTCGAAGAAGGAGCCGCAGCCGTCTTCGGTGATATAGAAGGTATCCGAGATACCGCAGGACTTATCGCCGTCTATGCCCCACATCCAGGGGATGACGTGGAAGGTCATACCGGGGCGCAGGATGGCCGAGCTGCCCTGGAACAGGCTCATGATATAGCCCTCGTCCCAGGCCGGCGGAAAGGCGATGCCGATGGAATAGCCGGAGCGGGTGATCAGGCGCGCCCCGACATCGTTCTTGCTGATGATGTTACGCATCATTTTGTCGGCATCGGATACGGTCAGGCCGGGGCGGAACTCGCGGTGGGCCGTGGCCAGGGCCTTCTTCATCAACTCCTGGGCCTTGAACATGCTCTCACTCAGCTCACCGCAGACCACGGTGCGCATCATCGCCGTGTGGTAGCGGCGGAAACAGCCGCCCACCTCCAGAAACACATGCTCGCCGGGCTGCACCACCCGCCCCTCCCAGGTGGCATGGCCGATCATGCTGCGCGGCCCGGAGGTGACGTAGGGCATCACCGCCGGGGTCTCGCCACCGGCGGCAAACATGGCCTGGCTGATGGCACCGCCGATCTCGTTCTCCGTCACCCCTGGCCGCACCGCCGCTATCCCCGCCTGCATCCCCGCCTTGGTGGCCAGGGCGGCCTTGTGCATGACCTCCAACTCCACGGCGGACTTGATCACGCGGCCCTCTTCGACAATGCCGAAGCAGTCCATGATCCGGCTCTTGGTGAAGGATGTATGGAAATAGTCCTGATGATAGGCGGTGAAGTAGTAGGAATTGCGCTCATAGCCGATGATTTGACCGGCCAGGCCAAACTCCACCAGGGAGGTCACCAGCATCTGTATGGCATCGCCGGTATCGGGATAGGGCCGGGTCAGCTCCACCCAGGTGCGGGCATGGACGTTGGACTCCTCCAGCGTGCGCGTCACCATCCAGGGCTCGCCCTCCAGGGGCACGACCAGGGCCTGAAAGAAGGAATAACCGGTGGTCTGGTAGTCGGTCAGATACATGATGTTCTCGGCATCCGAGATGATCACCGCATCCAACAGGCGCTCCCTCATGCGCTCGCGCAGCTCACTGATGCGCCGCTGGTATTCGCTGAAGGGAAAGGTCATATCATCGCGTTCACGCATGGCCTAGCCCCCCATCTGACGATCGATTGCCTGGCCGAGGATATCCAGCCCCCGATGCAGCTCGGCATCGGCTATGGTCAGTGGCGGCAGAAGCTTGATCACGGCACCGCCGATGCCACAGGGGCCGAACAACATGCCGTGCTCGAAGCAGTCGCGGGCAATGGCCTTGGTCAGGCTGCCATCACCGGTATCCAGCGCCTGCATCATGCCCTTGCCGCGGGCGCAAAAGCCCTGCGCGGCATAGCGCTGGGCGATACCGGCCAGGTGTTCGGCCATGATCGCCCCCTTGCGGCGGGTCTCGGCCAGCAGGTCGTCGTCCTCGAAATAACGCAGGGCCTCGCGCCCGGCGATGAAGGAGATATTCTGCCCTCGGAAGGTGCCGGTGTGCTCGCCCGGCTGCCAATGGGCATCGTGCTCGGGCTTGACCAGGTTCATCGCCATCGGCGTGCCTATGCCACCTATGCCCTTGGCCAGGGTGATGATGTCCGGCTCCAGTCCGCTGCCCTCAAAGCTGAAATAGCTGCCGGTGCGGCCACAGCCGGACTGGATATCATCGACGATGATCAGCGCGCCCAGGTCCCGCGCCAGTTGCTGCAGGGCCTGTAGCCAGGCCGGGCTGGCCAGGTTGACGCCGCCCTCGGCCTGCAGGGTCTCCAGGATGAAGGCGGCCGGCCGCTGCATACCGCCGGAGCTGTTTTCATACAGTGCACGCAGGCCGTTCAGGCTGTCCAGCCCGCCACCGGCATGGGTCTCGAAGGGCCAGCGGGTGACATGCGGCAAGGGGGTGCCGGCGGCATCACGGAAATAGCTGTTGGCGGTGCAGGCCAGGGCCCCCAGGGTCATGCCATGAAAACCCTGGGTAAAGGCCACCACCTCGCTGCGGCCGGTGACCTTGCGCGCCAGTTTCAGCGCCGCCTCCACCGCATTGGTGCCGGTTGGCCCCATGAACTGTAGCTTGTAGTCCATCTGGCGCGGTTTGAGTATGGTCTCGACAAAGGCCTTGATGAACTCGCGCTTGGCCGGGGTCATCATGTCCAGGCTATGCAAGACACCGCCGGATTGCAGGTATTGGATCACCGGCTGGATCAGCCTGGGATTGTTGTGGCCGAAGTTGAGCACCCCGGCCCCGGCGTAGAAGTCGATGTATTCCTTGCCCTGCTCATCGGTCTGACGGGCGTTGTCGCCCTTGACGAACACGGCCGGATAGACGCGGCTGTAGGCGCGGATTTCTGATTCATGGGTGGCAAACCAATCCATGCATTCCTCCTCGGTTGTGGTAAATACTCAAAGGGACAGAAGTCAGGGTTTTATGTCGCTGCGCGGCATTAGATCAATCGGCGCAAAGCGCCCTCAACCCTCTGTCCTCTGTCCTCCGTCCCCTGTCCCCAGCCCAACCAGCCGACAGAACAGGCGCATCACAGGTTCGATGATACGGTCATTGAAGCGGTAGTCCGGGCTGTGACAGGGGGTCTGATAGCAGGTTCCCCCGCCTTCGGCCCCGGCTGCGGGCTCGGCCATGCCGATCAGGGCAAAGGCACCGGGAATCTCATTCAGATAGTAGCTGAAATCCTCCGAGGCCATCAGCGGCAGCAGCAGGTCGCTGTCCTGGCAGTTGGGTCCGAATTCCTCCTGCAGGGCCTGGCGATAACGCTGCGCCGCGTTTGGATGGTTGATGGTGGCCTCATAGCGAGAGCGTGTCTCCACCTCGGCCCGCACCCCGTAGGCGGCAGCGGTATCCTGGGCGATCTGCACGATGAGTTCGTTGATCGGCCCACGCCACTGCGGCGCGCCCAGGCGGATGCTGCCCTCCAGGCGGGCGCGATCGGGGATCACGGTGACCGCGCCCTGCGCTACCAGAGAGGCCACGCTGACCACGGCGGCCGCCTGCGGCGGCAGGCGACGACTGACAATCTGTTGCAGATTCAAGGTAATGGCGGCAGCGGCCAGCAGGGGGTCTCGGGTTGCCTCGGGCTGGGAGGCATGGCCGCCCCGGCCCAGGACATCGATATGAAAGCTGCCGTTGCCGGACATCACCGGCCCATCCGGGCAGAGTGCCTGACCCAAGCCCAGGGCCGGCCAATTGTGCCAACCGAAGATGCAATCCACCCCCTCAAGGGCCGCGTCACGGATCATCTCCCGGGCACCGTGACCGCCCTCCTCGGCCGGTTGAAACAACAGGCTCACCGGCCCAGGCAGCTGCCCCTCGTGCCGTTTGAGCCAGATCGCCGCGCCGATCAGGGCGGCCATGTGGCCATCGTGACCACAGGCATGCATCCTTCCTGGCTCTGCGGAACGGTACTCCAGCCCGGCGGTCTCTTGGATCGGCAGGGCATCCATATCGGCGCGCAGGGCAAGGTGTTCGCCCTGGGCATCCGCCGCCAGCCGCGCCACAGTGCCCTGCCCGGCACAGGCACGCCAAGGGATCTGCCACTGGCTCAGGGTCTGGCGAATACGCCCGGCGGTCTTCTCCTCCTGCCAGCTCAGCTCGGGATGCCGATGCCACCAGTGGCGCAAGGCCACCGCCTGCGCGACTGTCTCAGACCAGGTCATGCTTCAGACGACAGAAGACAAAAGACAGGGGACAGCGGGTTTAGGGCGCTTTGCGCCGGTTGATCTCGGCACCGCGCAGGGACGCAAAACCCCATTCTCTGTCTTCTGCCCTCTAGTCATCGAAAAACTCCACCTTGCCGCTGTCCAGGTCATATTCCGCGCCCACCACCGCCAGGCCTTCCTGCTCGATCAGCCGCTCCAGCAGTTCCGAGCTATGGCGCAGCTGATTGACCGAGGCGCGAACATTGGCCCTGGAGGCCTGCCGGGTCAACTCATCGGGCCTGGACCAGAGTTCGGTATGCCGAAACGGCTCCAGTGCGGGCCGGATGCGATCGACAATGGCCTTGATGTTCAGCGATTGCTGCTCCTGGGGCCGTTGCATCTCCTCCAGGGTGGCGCACACCGCGCCGCAATCCGTGTGCCCCATCACCACCACCAGACGGGTATTGAACTTGGAGGCGGCAAACTCCACGCTGCCTATCTGCGAGGGGGCAACGATATTGCCGGCCACCCGAATCACGAACAGGTCGCCCAGGCCCTGATCGAACACGATCTCCGCCGGCACCCGTGAATCAGAGCAACCCAGCACAATGGCAAAGGGCTTCTGTCCCTGGATAAACTCCGCCCGCTTGGTGTGGCTGAGCATGGTCTCTATGCTGCGCAGGCCAGAGACAAAACGCTCATTGCCCTGCTGCAAGCGGCTCAGTGCCTCTTCTGCCGTCATTGAATCTGCCTCGTGATGGAATCAATGGGAGGCATTCTCCACCAAAGCCGTGTCTGATGCCATTCGCATGGCCGACTTAGCGGGATTCCGTGGATGTGGTGTCCACTTTACCGCTTCATCTGCGTTACTGTGAAACATTCGTGGCAACTCGCGAGTCCCGAGTCCCGAGTCCCGAAACGGCCAGAAGATGTTTCCTATTCCGGGATGCTGCTGTCCGCTTCATCTGCGTTAGGCATTTGCAATCCGGTTTTTTGGCCCTTGCCGCCTATTCCTCCCCCTCCGCCGATAGCCAGATCCCTATCTGATCGCCCCGGCCCTTGGCGTCTATGACCTGGATGCGGACCTGCCCCCGCTGATCGGGTAGCCAGTGCAGCGGCTGGCATTGGCCGGGCTTATCGTTGCCCCTGATTTGCAGGGGCAGGCCGTTGATCAGCCAATGACAGGGGGCGCTCCCGCCCTGTACCTGGATCAGCAGGGGCCTTGCCGTACTGCCTGGGCTTGGGCCTTGCCTGAGGCTTGCGCCATCGGGCGGTGAATGGATACGCGGGGCCCCTGTGCCCGGCTCTGGCCGGGGGCCGAGCCATTGCAGGGACGGGGGTAAATGAGCGTGACTCAGCCTGAGCACCCCTGGCGGGGCCGGGCGGTCCGCTGCGGTCGCTGCCCCATGGGATGAGTCCGTTGGCAGGCGGTCGAACACCTCAAACAGCAGGGGGGCGGCATCCCCCATGCCGCTAAGGCCCTTGCCGTAACCATTATCCGGACGCCCCAACCAGACCCCCAGGGTGAACCGGGGGCTGTAGCCCAGGGCCCAGGCATCCCTGTAGCCGTAGGAGGTGCCGGTCTTGAAGCGGATCGGCCGCTGGCGGCGATAGCCCTTGGGCGGCGGGGTCTGGCGCAGGATGTCATCCAGATACCAGGCCGCCGTCTCGGACAGCAGCCGGGATGGCGCGGGCGGGGGCTCCTTCAGCAGACTGCTCAGGGGCCGGTAGCGACCCTGGTTGGCCAGCGCCGCATACAGCGCCACCAAATCTTGCAGGCGCATGCCTACCCCGCCCAGGGCGATGGCAAGCCCGGCCGGGGCGGTCTGCGCCAGATGCAGGGAGATACCCAGCCCGGCCAGGCGCTGGCGCAGGGTCTCGGGACCAATGCGCTGCAGGGCCGCCACCGCTGCGGTGTTGAGTGAGCCCTGCAGGGCGCTGCGCAGGCTGACCAGGCCGCTGTAGCCGGCATTGAAATTCTCCGGCGCATAATCGGCCGCGCGCAGGGGTTGGTCGATAAACCGGGTCTCTGGGTGCATCAGGCCACGCTCAAAGCCCAGACCGTAGATGAAGGGCTTGAGGGTCGAACCCGGCGAGCGCAGGGCACGGCTCATATCCCACTGCCCCACGCTCCAATAGTCGCCCGAGCCGATCTGGGCGAGCACCTTGCCGCTGGCATTTTCCACCAGCACCAGGGCCAGAGTAGCGCCCGCCTCCAGACCGGCCTGCACGCGCCGGGCAAGCCGCTCCAGATTGGCTTGCAGGGGGGCGTCCAGGCTGGTCTTGATGCGCTGTTGCCGGGCATGGCGGCGCTGCAACCGCTCACTCAGATGGGCCGCCAGCGTGGGGCTGGGCTGACGGGCGGTCGGGATCGGCTGCCGCCTGGCGGTGTCGGCCTGGGCGGGAGACAGTCGTCCGGCCTGTTGCAGGCGTTGCAGGATCCGATCCCGCGCCGCCTGGGCCGCTTGCCGATGCCGGTCTGGCCGCCGCCGCTCCGGTGACTGCGGCAGGGCGATGAGCAGGGCCTGCTCGGAGGGCGTGAGCCGCCAGGGCGGCTTGCCGAAGTAGATCAGACTGGCGGCCTGTACCCCCTGAATATTGCCGCCGTAGGGGGTCAACTCCAGGTACAGACGCAGGATCTGCGTCTTGCTCAGGCCCTGCTCCAGGCGCCAGGCCAGCCCGATCTGGCGCAGCTTGTTGACCAGGCTGCGCGGCCTGGGATGCAGCAGACGCACCGTCTGCATACTCAGGGTCGAGCCGCCGGAGACAATGCGGCCCTGGCTCAGCCACTGCCAACCGGCGCGCAGCAGGGCCAAGGGGTCCACCCCGTGATGGCGGTAGAAGCGCTTGTCTTCGATACTGAGCAGATTATTGATGAAGGCCGGGTCCAGCCGCTCCAGTTCGACGGGCAGACGCCAGTAGCCGTCATCGCTGAGAAAGCGGCGCAGCGGCCGCCCCTGGCGGTCCACCACCTCGGTGGAATAGGCCAGGGGCTCCAGCGGCAAGGGCGGGGCACTGGCCAGCAGGAGGCCAAGCCCAGCCAGGGCCAACAGCAGGGGAATCAACCGGATAGTACGCATTTAACCAGGAAGCACAGAGAAGAAGATCAATGCCAGCCACCCATCCCCTTCCCCTTTCATCCTGGGAGCCCCAAGCGCTGGCTCGGAGCTCAAAAGGGTAGCCTGTATGCAGCCAAGCGGCCTCTATCGGCGTCCTGCCTCGCCCGTCCCTCAGGGCCCGACCGCAGCGGCCCCCAGCACCTCTACCGGGCGGGCCTGGGTCTGCCCCCTGAGATCGGGCCGGTACATGTCCTCCAGCACCGAGCCTGGCCAGAGATAGCGGCCTGGGGTGACCGCTCGCACCTGATAGGCGAGGCTGAACTTGCCCTGGTCGCGCCCCTTCAGGTCCAGCGCCATGACCATGCGGTCGTCCCTGCGGTCCAGGAATTCCAGCGGGCTGAGCTTGGGCAGCCAGGCGTAATCGCCCTGGGTCGCGCCCTCGCTGAAGGAGCCCAGTTCCAGCTCGAATCCGGCCGGCAGCAGGTCCACCAGCAGCAGCCGATGCTCGCCCCGGCGGCGGGCCTCGCCCTGGATCAGCAGCACCAGGCTATCGCCCTGATTGACCTGGGCGGGATCGGCCAGCTCGCCATTCGGCCGGAACCAGGCACGCTGCAGACGGAAGGCGGGCTGGGCAAGGGGCACCTCCTGGATCGGCGTGCCATGTACCTGCTGCACCACCCAGATGGGCCGCTCACCCCGGTTGGTCAGGCCCATGCCTGCCTGCAAGCGGGCCGGGTCCGGCTGTAGGTGCAGCGGCTGGCTGTGGCGGCGTACCTCGCCCTGATCCTGCTGCACGCGCATCTCCTGAGCGCCGTCCAGGGTACTTGCCGCCAGCACCAGCCAGGCCTGCTCCTGAGTGGAGAGCCAGGGGCTTGCCTGCTGTCCATCCAACAGCCGGGCCCAGAGTTGGGCCGGGTCCAGCCCGGCCAATCGGGACTCCTGCAACAGGTAGATGAGCGCGGCCTGATCGCGCAGCAGGCTGCCGTAGTCCTCGCTGCGCAGGCCCCGTTCGCTGCTGGCCATGGCCTCTTGCATCAGTCCGCTGGCGGCCTCGGCATCCCCCATCAGGGCCAGTGCGGTGGCGGCCTGACCCAGGGCCAGCGGGGTGCGCATACTGGATTTGTGCTGGGCGATGAGATAGCGCAGGTCCTCCGCTCGGCCCTGCCCCATGAGCGCCAGCACATAGTGGGCATAGGCCTGACTGACCACCTCCAGGGCCCTGGCATCGGCGTCATGGGCATAATAACCACGCCTGACCTGGCTACTCAGCCAGCGTTGACCCCGCTTTAGGGCGCTGGCCGGTACCGCGTAACCCTGCTCGGCGGCGCGCCAGAGAAATTCCAGGGCGTAGGCGCTCAGCCAGCCTTCCGTAGCCCGGTTGTCATCCGCGTTCCACAGCACAAAACCGCCGGACAGGTCCTGTTTCTCCAGGATATCGTAGATGGCCCCCTGTAGCCGATGCTCCAGCAGTTGGTCCTGCCGCCCCCCCCAGCGCGCGGCCAGTGGGTTGGCGTAGAGCAGGGGGAAGGCGCGGCTGACGAGCTGCTCCAGACAGCCGTAGGGATAGCGCTCCAGCTGATCCAGCAGCCCCGGCACGTCCACCGCCGGGCTGGCGCTGAGGCCCAGCGTAAGACGCGCCGTCTCTGGGTAAAGCCCGGCCAGGTCGGTCTGATCCAGCCTGAGCTGCTCGCCTGGCTGCAGGCGCTGGTAGCTGCGCCGGGTCAGGGGGAAGTGGTGACCGCGCACCTCAAGCCTCAGCTGACGCTGGTAGCTGTAGCCCTGGGGGCCGCTCAGACGCAATTGCAATTGGGCGCTGCCCAGGCGATGGGCGCGCAGCTCGAAGCCGAGCCGGACGCGCCCCTGCCGATCCAGCCGGATGCTGCGCTGGCCGCCCCCAGCGACCTCAACCACCCCATCGCCCTGCAGTTCAATCTGATAGGTACCGGCCGGGGCCTCAAGGTTGTCCAGCGACAGGGTCATCCGTGCCCTATCCCCCGGCCCGAGAAAGCGTGGCAGGGCAGGCGTTACCACCAGGGGGTCGCTGACCTGCAGGACCCCTGTGGCGGAACCCAGCCGCTTGTCGCTCCAGGCCACCGCCATCAGGCGCAGCCTGCCGTTGAAGTCGGGCAGGTCGAGGGGGATCAGCGCCTCGCCCTGGGGGCCAAGCCGCACCAGACCGCTGAAATGAGAGACCAGACGGATGTCACTGACCGGTGCCCCCTCCAGCCCCGCAGCCCCAGTGTCGCCAGCGTCGCCACCGCCCTGGCGCTGCTGGCCGGGGCGGGGATGGGGCAACGGGATCAGGTTGCCGTAGAGATCACGCAGGATCAGGCCCAGCTGACGCTTGCCGAAGTAATGGGCCAGGGGGTCTGGCGGGCTGAATCCGGTCAGTTGCAGCACCGCCTCATCCACTGCGGCCAGGGTCAATTCCACCTCCTCGCCCGGTTGCAGACCGGGGATGCGTAGCGGCACCTCAACCCGCTGCCGGGGCCTGACCTGGCCGGACTGGCCCAGTTCCAGCGCCAGTCGATGGGGTGCATCGCTGAGGTCCAGCCAGATCAGGCCCAGGGCGCGGCGCGCCTGCTGCTGGCCCTGGGCCGGGCGGTACAGGGTCACCAGGGCGTAGGCCCCGGCACCCCAATCCGGCTCCACGGCTATGTTCAGCTGCTGCTCCTCGCTGCCCAGATCAAATTCCCGCATGCTGAGTATGCGCTCATTGGCGATAACCAGGCTGGCCTTGCCGGGGAATGGCCCTTGCACCCTGAGCCGGGCCTGCTCACCGGCCCGGTATTCCGACTTGTCCAGGCTCAGCCTGACGCTGTCCGTGGTCTCCGACTCGCCCAGCACCTGGTCCCCGGCCTTGAAGCGCAGGCTGCTGACCACCCGCTGCTCGGCATCGGTCAGTTGCAGGCGGTAGTCGCCCTGCTCCACCGCCACGGCCAACTCCGCCATCCCGCTATCATCGGTATCTATCTCGCCGGAGGTCAGGGGTGTGTCATAGACCACCCGGTCGTATTGCCAGCGGCCATCGCGGCGATACCATTGGTAGTCGGCCTGCTCGGCTATCAGCCGCCAACTCAGGGCCTGATTGGCCAGGGGCCGACCCTGGCGGTCCAGGCTGATCAGCTGAAATCGGGCGGAGCCATGCCCCTCGGCACGGCGATCGGCAAACGCCGGGCGTATGCCCAGATAGAGGGGCAAGTGACGCAGGGAGAAGCTGGCATGGCGATCCAGGGCGCGGCCATCCACGTCGATGACACTGACCTTGAGCCGCGCCCGCAGGGGCCGCTTCCAATCCCCATGGGGCTCCAGTCGCAGCGGGATCAGCGCCCGGCCCTGGGCATCGGTGCGGGTCTGCGCCAGCTCCATCCGGTCCAGGCTGGCAGCGGCCTGATCCTCGGCCGCCTGATCGCCAAAATGAAACCCGCTGTAGGCGGCAAAGGGGTTCCCGTCCGCCACCAGGTTCACCTCGGCCTTCACCCTCAGGTCCGCCGCCGGGGCACCGTACAGATAGCTGACCTCAAGCCGGGCCTGGGCCGGTTGATCCCGCTCCAGCCCCTGCGCCACCTCCAGCCTGGCCTCGATGCGCGGCGGCACTATGGACTCGACCCAGAAACCACTCTCCCCCAGCGCCTGCGTCTCGGCACCGGCAAACAGGGCCAGACGCCATTTGCCGCTGCGCGCGCTGGTCGGCAGGTCCAGGCTACTGAGGTAGGCAGCCTGGGGCGAGGGCTGCACCAGCCGCTCCATGAGGGGCTCGCCCTGGGGATTGAACAGGCGCAGGACAAGGGGCAGGGCCTGGCCCTTTTGCCCCAGCCGATCACGCACCAGGGCCGTGACATGCACCCGGTCACCGGGGCGGTAGATGCCCTGCTCGGTGAACACATAGGCATCCAGCCCAGTCGGGGCGGCGCGCCCCGCCACCCCGCGATCACTCAGGTCCAGCGGGGCCTTGTCCAGGTCCAACAGGCTGAACCCCAGTTGCGGGGAGAAGGCCACCAGCTGCCGGGCCTGTCTGCCCCCCGTGCCGCGCAGCAGGCCGGGGTCAAACCGGACCAGGCCCTGGGCATCGGTGGTCAGGGAGGCAAGCCGGCGGTTGTTCTGGCTGTTCAGGCTCAGCTGCAAGCCCGGCAGGGGTTCGCCACTGGCCAGGCTGCGCGCCTGGACACTCAGGCCATCCTGCCCCAGATAGCTGGTCAGGCCGATGTCGCTGACCACTAGCCACTGGCTGGCATAGGCATCCTCGGTGGCCCAGTAATCCTCCTCCAGCAGGCGCTGATCCACCGCATGCAGTACATAGAGGCCAGGCCGTTGCAGCAACTCCTGGGGCAATTGCAGGGCCGTTTCCTGGCTCTGATTACGCTCATTGGCCAGGGCCAATTGCTCCTGCCAGACCAGCTCACCGACCTGATCGGCGACCTGGCGCAGGTCATCCGCCTGGAGCGGGCGGCGAAAGCGCTGCTGCACGAAGGGCGAGAGTATATTGCGCTCATGGATACGATACAGCCGCACCTGGGCCTGCTCCAGATTGAGGCTGTGCAGCGGCACCAGGCCCTGATTGGCCAGGGGCAGGACATAGGCGGAAGCGTTGAACCACAGCCTGGGGTCCCGATCGATCGCCGGGATTTGATCTTGCAGGGTCTCCTGCAGCCGGTAGTTGCCGATCTGCAGACCGGCCCTCAGGGTCAGGCCATAGGCCACGCCGAAATCGGCCCCACTGGCGCACAGCTGATTGCCACGCCGCCTGATCTCAGTACCTATATCCGGCTCAAACCGCACAAAGGACTCGACCCCCTCGGGGATCTCGCTGTCGTACAGGGATTGTCTGAAGTTCAGGCACAGGCTCAGGCCGCGCCCTTCCTGGCGCGGGCTCACGCCAGTGAACACCAGGGGCGCTATCTGACCCGATGCCCCAGGCAGAGCGCCCCCCTGCCTGCCGTGCAGCAAATCGGCAATGGGGTTGTCCGGGTCCAGCGCGAGTACCTTCTGGGTATAGTGCTGGATGACCTCAAACCAGTCCTGCTGCCCACCGTTGCGCCTACCCAGCGCATCGACCATCAGGCCGCCCGCCTGGATCTGCTGATCGACACTGGACGGCTGCTGCAAGGCCAGCCACAGCGCCTGGCTGGCCTCGGCATACCTTGCCCCACACAGGGCGGCCCGGGACAGCCCCAGCCAGGCAGAAAAATCCTGCGTCAACCCCAACCGCAGGGCCTTGCTCAGCAGGGCATAGGCCGCCAGACACTGGTGCCGATCACCCGCGCTCAGTTCATCGGCCAGATCCAGCCAGGCCCACAGATGCAATCCTTCCGCCGGGGCCGGGGCAAGTGGCTGCAAAAACACCTCAAACTGCCTCGCCTCCCGCTGCAGATCGATCAGGGCCATGGACCTGGGCTGCTGCGCCCAAAGCGGGCAAGCCAGCAACAGCAGGACAAGGCCCAACAGCCATCTTCTATTCATGGGGCTTCCCCTCGACGTGGTGCAGGATCGATCTGGGCCTGACAACGACCTGATTACCCACAAATCTCAGCCAATCGAATAGGGTGGCCCATGGCCGCCGTGCAACCACTAGGGGCAGGCTTCATGGCTGTGGCTTGGCGGCGGGCGCGGCCCGCCCTATGCCCCACGGCAAAGTCGGCTTCCCACCCCAGGACGTGCACGGCCAGCCAAGCCAAGATAACGGCTAAGATACATGGGTAATCAGGAACAACTATGGGGTCCACTTTAGCGGGCGGCACCATCCCAGTAAATGAAAGATTTGGTGCAAGGCTTGCTGCTTGGGTTACCTATGACTCCGGCTCCCAGGCATCCTCCTCCCGCGCCACCAGGCCCACCCGGTCCATATCATCGTCGTCCTTGAGCCTGGACCCGCCGACGTTGCCCAGCTTGATCATCAGGCGCACCTCGTTGGCCGAGTCGGCGAATCTCAGGGCGTCCTCGTAGCCGATCTCCCCCTTCGCATAGAGACCGTAGAGGGCCTGGTCAAAGCTGACCATGCCCTGCTCGCGGGAACGCTTCATCAGATCCTTGAGCCGGTGGATCTCGCCCTTGCGGATCAGGTCCGAGGCCAGCGGGCTGTTGAGCAGCACCTCGGCGGCGGCGCGGCGGCCCTTGCCGTCCTTACGCGGCACCAGCTGTTGGGCAACTATGCCCTTGAGATTGAGCGACAGCTCCATGAACAGCTGGTTGTGATACTCCTCGGGGAAGAAGTTGATGATGCGATCCAGCGCCTGATTGGCGTTGTTGGCGTGCAGGGTGGCCAGTACCAAATGCCCGGTTTCGGCATAGACAATGGCGTATTCCATCGCCTGCCGGGTGCGGATTTCCCCGATGAGGATGACGTCCGGTGCCTGGCGCAGGGTGTTCTTCAGCGCCACCTCCAGGGATTCGGTGTCTATGCCGATCTCGCGCTGGCTGATGATGCAGCCGGCGTGTCTGTGCACAAACTCGATGGGGTCTTCCAGGGTGATGATGTGGCCGCTGCTGTGCTGATTGCGGTAGCCGATCATGGCGGCCAGGGAGGTGGACTTGCCGGTGCCCGTGGCCCCGGCCAGGATGACCATGCCGCGCTGGGTCATGGCCAGCTCACGCATCACCGGCGGCAGGCCCAGTTCCTCAAAGTTGGGGATGTGGGTCTCGATGCGCCGCACCACCAGGGCGGCTGCGGTACGCTGTACATAGGCGCTGGCGCGAAAGCGGCCTATGCCCTTGGCGTCGATGGCGAATTGGCATTCGCGGGTCTTATCGAACTCGCGCTGCTGTTTGTCGTTCATCACGCTGTAGATCAGGCTGCGCGTCTGCGGGGCGCTGAGGGGTTCAGTGCCGACGGTACGCACCAGGCCGTTGACCTTGATGGCATAGGGGCGCTCGGCGGTAATGAACAGGTCCGAGGCCTTTTCTTTCGCCATCAGAATGAGCAGGTCGTTAAAGTCCATGGGCTGTAAACCTAAAAGAGGCAGTTTAACCCCAGGGCCACAGACGACTCCATGGAAACAGGAGACAGGACGAGACCCGAGCCCAGATAGCATGTTTTTTCAATGAGTTACCTCTCAACCATGCTTACCCGGAAGCTATTGAATGCTCACTCGCAACGCCTTACCCCCTTCAAGGGGGCAAGCAAATGGTTGCCAGGATTTTCCTCTGTGCGCTCTGTGGCCAATTGGGTCTTGTGGGGCAGGACTGCCTGGCATGGCCTGGCTGTCTGCTGGACTCATTCCGGATAAAAACAGCTGAAGCGGCGCTCGCCTTCCTGCTGCTCTGGCGGGTAGCTCTGGCGGCAGCGCTCGTCCGCCTTGGGGCAGCGCGGGTGAAAATGACAGCCCGGCGGCGGCGCTGCCGGTGAAGGCATGTCGCCCTGCAGCTGGGCCTGATGGCGCTTGCCCACCTCCAGCACCGGCGCCGCCTCCAGCAGGGCGCGGGTGTAAGGGTGACGCGGTTGCTGCAGCAATTGCTGCACCGGTCCCTGCTCGACAATCCGCCCCAAGTACATCACCGCCAGGTCATGGGCCAGGTAGGCAACCACGGCAATGTTGTGGCTGATGAATAGGTAGCCCAGCCCCAGGCGCTGCTGCAGCTGCTTGAGCAGATTGAGGATCTGCGCCTGCACCGAGACATCCAGGGCGCTGGTGGGCTCGTCGCAGATCAGCAGCCGCGGCTCCAGGGCCAGGGCGCGGGCGATGGCGATGCGCTGACGCTGACCGCCGGAGAACTCATGCGGGTAGCGCTCAAGGGCCTCGGCGCTCAGGCCCACCTGTTGCAACAGCTCGGCCAGCCGCTGGCGCAGCGCTGCCGGCGCCCCCGCCCGACCCTGGGCGCGCAGGCCCTCGGCGAGGATATCGAGCACGCGCATGCGCGGGTTCATCGAGGCATAGGGGTCCTGAAAGATAATCTGCATATCGGCGCGATAGGGCTTGATCCCCCGCGCCGACAGGCCATCCAGGCGCTGACCGCGAAAGCTGATCTGCCCCGCCGTAGGCCGGATCAGCTGGAGTATTGCCTTGCCCACCGTGGTCTTGCCGCAGCCGGACTCGCCCACCAGGGCCAGGGTGCGGCCAGTGGCCAGTTGCAGATCGACGCCATCCACAGCGCGCACCTGGGCCACCGCCCGGCGCAGCAGCCCCTTGCGAATGGGAAAGTGCACTTTCAGGCCCTGCACCTGCAGCAGAGGTTCGCCGCTGCTGGCGGCATCGGCGGGCTGAGTTGCCGTATTTGCAGGGCTGGCCGCTGCGGTCTGTTCGTTCAACTGGCCCGCCAGATGGCAACGCACCTGTTGCTCCGCCAGCTCCTGCCAGCCCGGCGCTTGCTCGCGGCAGAGGGGCTGTACCTGATCGCAGCGCTCGGCAAAACGGCAGCCGCTGAAGCTCTGGCGCAGCGAGGGCACCTGACCGCGGATCACCGCCAGCTCCTGACCGCGTTTGAGCCGGCCCGGCAGGGATTGAAACAGCTTCTGGCTATAGGGATGGGCCGGATGGGCGAAGAAATCCGCCACCCGCGCCTGCTCGACGATCTGACCGGCGTACATCACCGCCACCCGGTCGGCCATCTCCGCCACCACTCCCAGATCGTGGGTGATCAGCAGCACCGCCATGCCGGTCTGCCGCTGCAGGTCCTTGAGCAGACTGAGCACCTGCAGCTGGATGGTCACATCCAGCGCCGTGGTGGGCTCATCGGCAATCAGCAGCTTGGGTCGTCCGGCCAGGGCAATGGCGATCATCACCCGCTGCTTCATGCCGCCGGAGAGCTGATGGGGATACTCCGCAGCGCGGCGGGCCGGGTCGGGGATGCCGACAGACTGCAGCAGCTCGATTACCCGGCTATCTGATTCACCGGCCTGGTCGGCATCATGCAGCCGCACCGCCTCGGCGATCTGCTCGCCGATGCTCATCACCGGATTGAGCGAGGTCATAGGCTCCTGGAAGATCATGCCCAAACGGCCGCCGCGCTCGGCGCGCATCTGCTGCTCGGTAAGCAGGGGCAGATCGACCCCCGCCAGGCGCACCGAGCCCGCCAGAATCCGTCCACCGGGAGGCAGCAGGCGCATCAGCCCCAGGGCGGTCATACTCTTGCCGCAGCCGGACTCACCGAGCAAGGCCAGGGTCTCACCGGCATCCAGGCGAAAATCCACCCCATCCACCGGGCGAATGGCGTTGCTGCCAGCGCCAATGGCCAGCTGCAGACCCGCGACTTCAAGCAATGGCTGACTACTCTTCATACCAACTCATTCAACAGGCCCAAAAGGGACGCAGAGTACGCAAAGAAGCGCAAAGGACGCAGAGAAATTCAGTCTGTGGGGCTGAACTAATATCCCAACAAAAGCTGTCATGCGGTCCAGAGTCGGCACACTTGATCGAAAACCTTGGCGCCAATAGCCACTCTGCGATCTTTGCGCTTCTCTGCGTTCTCTGCGTCCTGTTATCACTTCAACAAACTCATCTGGACTCGTTGCGCAGGCGCGGATCGAAGGCGTCGCGCACCACGTCGGCGAAGAGGTTGGCCGCCAGTACCAGGCTGAACATGAACAGCAGCGAGGCCAGCAGGGACCACCAGACCAGGGGGTCGCGGGCCATTTCCAGGCGGGCGCTGTTGATCATGTTGCCCCAACTGTAGGTGGTGGGATCAACGCCGATGTTGACGTAGGACAGCACCGCCTCCGCCAGCACCAGGCCGCTGAAGTCGAGCACCAGGGTGATCAGGACGATGTGCGAGACATTGGGCAGCAGGTGGCGCCAGAGGATGACAAAGGGGTTCACCCCCATCGCCTGGGCCGCCTGCACATAGTCCAGCTCGCGCAGCTTCAGCGCCTCACCGCGCAGCAGACGGCACAGGCCGGTCCAGCTGGTAATGCCGAGGATCAGGCAGAGAAACAGCAGGCGCATGTCCGCCCGCTCCACCAGGCTGTTGAACTGGTCGGCGTGGTTGTCCATGTACAGATTCAGCATGAGCACGGCGGCGGCAATCAGCAGTACGCCGGGGATGGAGTTCAGGGTGGTGTAGAGGTACTGGATGACATCATCGATCCAGCCGCGGAAATAGCCCGCCATCAGACCGAGCAACAGCGCCGCAGGCAGCATCACCAGGGTGGTCAGGGTGCCGATCACCAGGCCAGTGCGGATGCTTTTCAGCGCCTGATAGAAGACGTCCTCGCCCACCTTGTCGGTGCCCAGCAGGTGGTAATGCTGCCCCAGCTGCCAACTCAGGCCGCTCAACAGCAGCATCAGCAGCAGCACGCCCAGGCCGGTGCGCCAGGGGATCTCGCACTGCCCACGGGCCAGTTGCGCCAGACTCTGGCCGAGTGACAGCGACTGCTTGAATGCCAAGCGTACGACCAGCAACCCCAGCAGCACCAGCCAGATCAACAGCCCCCAGCCCAGACCGATGAAGGCCAGCCGCCACTGCTCGGCTCGCGCTGCTGCCAGGTCCGGCAGATGGGCGCCGGCGTGCTCCAGGCGCGGGTAATCACGCCGACTCACCCCATTTTCCTCGATGGTCTCCTTGGCATAGAGATGGATCGCCAGGGGCGCGGAATAGGTCTTCTCCTGGCGCGTGCGCAGGGGCTCGGCCAGCCAGTCAAACACACTGTGCACCTCGCCGCTCTCCACACCCTTGGCATCGGTGGCACGGTAGTGGATGGAATCCAGCAGGCCGATACCGATGTAAAAACTCAGCACCACCAGGGCACCCAGCCCCACCCGGCTACGCACCACCTTGCGCCAGGGAGCACGCATGTGCTCTTGGCCCCGCGCCAGCAGGGCATAAGCCAGGCCCAGGCCGACCAGGAGGAAGATCAGCGCATCGGTCCAGAGGATCAGCATGGCGAGACTCTGGTGTAATGAGGGACGCAGAGGGCGCAAAGCAGCGCAGAGGACGCAGAGGATGCAGAGGGTAAAAGGCTAGCGAGCGCATCGCTTCTTGAAGTGAAGCATCCTGAGATGGCTGCTCCCCTCTCCCCAACCCCTCTCCCCGAGGGGGAGAGGGGCTTTACGGCCTCATTCATCTCTGCGTGCTCTGCGCTTCTCCGCGTGCTCTGCGTCCTGAATTCAACACCACTCATGACAGCCGCACCCGCGGATCGACCAGGGTGTAGGAGATGTCCGTCAGCAGCAGGCCGAGGATGTAGAGTGCGGAGCCGAGGAAGACCATGGCGCGGACTATGGCGAAGTCCTGGGTCTGGATGGCGTCTATGGTGTAGCTGCCCAGGCCGGGGATGCCGAAGAAGGCCTCGGTGACCAGGCTGCCGATGAACAGCAGGGGGATGGCAGCCACCACCATGGTCAGGATCGGGATCATGGCGTTGCGCAGGACGTGGCCGAAGAGCACGGCGTTTTCCGACAGACCCTTGGCGCGGGCGGTGCGCACATAGTCCTTGTTGATCTCCTCGATGAACAGGGTGCGGTACATGCGGATGCCCCCGCCCAGGCCACTGATGACGCCGATGATCACCGGCAGAACGAGGAATTTCACCGCATCCAGGCCGGTGTCATAGCCGGAGATGGGCACCAGATGCCAGAGTTTGCCCACCAGCCACTGGCCGCCGATGATGTAAAACAGGCCGGAGATGGACATCATCGCCACCGCCACCACCACCGCGGAAATATCGATATAGCTGCCGCGAAACAGGACGATGAACAGGGCAATGCTGATGGTGGTCAGCAGCCCCATGATCAGCACCGGCAGGGCGATGGCCAGGCTCGGCCACATACGCTGGGAGATGTCGTAGCCGATGTCGCGACCGCTGTCAGAGCGGCCGAAATCGAAGACGAACAGTTTCAGCGACTTCTCGAAAAAGATCGTCTCGCTCAGTGTCCCCAAGCCAGCGGCCTCGCCATTGAACAGCAGGGGCTTGTCGTAACCGCGCTCGGCCTTCCAGCTCTGCACCGCTTCCGGGGTAACCCGCTTCATCCCCAGGTGCATACGCGCCATGTCCTCCGGTGTATTGACCACAAAGAACAGCCAGAAGGTAAGCAGATTCACCCCGATGAGGATAGGGATGGCGTACAGCGCCCGGCGCAGGATGTAGGCGATCATGCCGGCGGCCTCCCCTGCTCCAGGGCGCGACTGCGCTCGCGCTGGCGATGGCTGCGCACCGCCGGCAGCACCAGCAGGATCAGCAAAATCAGCGCCGCACCTAGGGGCCAGAGCACCGGCGCGTTCCATTGCTGGCGCATCTGCTGGCGCTGGGCGGCATTCACCCGCTTGTATTTCAAGGTGTTGTTGGCCATCAGGTTGGGTTTGACGTTGTAATACCAGCCATGATGCAGGGAAAAGGCCTTGGGGAAATAGCCCCAGATCCAGGGGGCGTCCTGGCGCAGGATCTCCAGCATCTGGTCGATGATCTGCTGGCGCTCGGGGCCGTTTACCCTGTTCTTCATCTGCTCGAACAATCGGTCAAATTCAGGGTTGGCGTAGTTCGATGCATTCTCGCCGCCCTGTTCCACCTTGCCCTGGGGACCGTAGAGCAGAAAGAAGAAGTTTTCCGGGTCCGGATAGTCGGCATTCCAGCCCCACCAGAACATCTGCCCCGTACCCTTGCGCATTTTCTCCTGGAAGCGATTGTAATCGGTACTGCGCAGCACCAACTGGATGCCGAGCTTGGCGAACTGCTTGCGCAGCCAGCCCAGGCGCGCCTTGGCATCGGGGCCGGAGGCGGCGACATCGAAGTAGAGCACCAGCGGCTTGCCGCTCTGCTGATCGATGCCACCGGGGTAGCCGGCCTGGGCCATCAGGCGCTCGGCCTCGGCCAGGGGTTTGCGTTGCGGCTGGCCCTCTTTGGCATCAAATACGTAGCCATTGATATCGCCATCACGATGGCCAAAGATCCCCGGCGGCAGCGGCCCCTGGGCGGTCAAACCGCGGCCGTTGGCGAAGATGGCGATGTACTCCTCATAATCCACCGCGATGGAGATGGCCCGACGCAGCAGCCGCGCCCGCTCGCTGTCACCGCCCACCACCGGGTCGAGCATGTTGAAGCCGAAATACATCACCGAGGTGGTCACCGCCGTCACCAGGCCTATGCCCTTGGCCTGCATGTCATCGGTCAGGCCGGCATCGCCCTGGCCGCTGAACTGCACCGCCTGATCAAAGCTGTCCGAGGTGATCCCCGAGGTATCGTAATAGCCCTGCAGGAACTTGTTCCAATAGGGAATATCCTCCTTCTCCAGGCTGTAAATAGCGCGCTCGATCAGCGGCAGCGGCTTGCCCGCATCCGCCAGCAGACCGGCCTCGGCATCAGCGGGATCGCCCTCGCTGGGGTAGGTCTCGCCGTGGAAATTGGGATTACGCTGCAGCACCATGCGCAGATTGGGGTTGTTCTCGGCGAGGAAGAAAGGCCCGGTGCCGATCGGGTACCAGTCCAGGCTGATGTTGCGCTCGGCCATACCCGGCTGCTGGTAGAAGCGCTCCGCCTCCCAGGGCATGGGGGCAAAAAACGGCATCGCCAGCCAATAGACAAACTGCGGATAAACGCCCTTGATACGGATGCGGTAGCTGTAGTCATCCAGCTGCTTTACCCCGCTCAGCTCAAGCTCACGCAGGTCGATGAAGCCATCGCCACGTTCCTTCTCCAGGGCGCTGAGGCGCTCGGCAAACTCGCTGAAGCCCTCGATGTAATCACCCATCAGCCCGGCGATCGGCGAATGGTTGCGGGCAAAGGCCAGGCGCTTGATCTGATAAACATAATCTGCCGCCGTCAGCTCACGACTGCCGGTCTCGGGGAAATCCTGCAGGCGGTTGATGCCGAGCAGATCGGCCTCGGTCAGCTGGTGATAGCGGTAATTGCCCTGGTCATCCTGTGCCAGGGCCGGATGGGGCTGGTAGCGGATGCCGGGCTGGATGCGGATCAGGTACTCGCTGAAGACGGCCTTACTGATGTCGGCATCCGCCGGCAGGGGCTGGCCCTGGGCATCGAGAAACACCGGCTCGGGCACGGCCTCGGCGGTCAGGGGCACCAACTGGTAGGGCCGCTTGAGAAAGTGATACTGCAGGGGCGGCTCGTAGATCTGGGCGATGAACTGGTACTCGTTGGAGCTGTAAGACCGCGCCGGGTCCAGATGCTTGGGCCGCTCGCTGAAGGAGCTGTAAAGGTAATTGGCGCCGCCATCCCCCTCGGCATAGGGGTTGTTCCAAGGCTCGCCACAGCCGGCGAGCAGCAGGGGCAACAGCAACAGAAAGGGGGCAAGCAGGCGCATGGGCGCTATTCTGGCACGAGCCTGGCAATGCGCCAAAGACCAAAGGCGGCTACAATCGCCAAAAGAAAGGACGCAGAGGGCGCAAAGGAGCGCAGAGCACGCAGAGGCTAAAATTTCACTTGACGCAGGATCGTCAAAGGCTGCATTCCCACGCCAAGCCTGGTAAGGATCCTACAAAACCAAAAAACTCCGCGTGCTCTGCGCTTCTCAGCGTCCTCTGCGTCCTGCTTTCTAAATCTAGTAAACCTCAGGCCTAACCCAACAACCATCGGAGCAATCATGGGCTTTCTGCAAGACAAAAAAATCCTTATCACCGGCGTGGCCAGCGAGCGTTCCATCGCCTCCGGCACCGCTGAGGCCATGGCCCGCGAGGGCGCTCAGCTGGCCTTTACCTACCAGAACGAGAAGCTGCAAAAGCGCGTGGAAAAGGCCGCCGCGGCCTGCGGCTCCGATATCGTCCTGCCCCTGGACGTAGCAGAGGACGCCCAGATCAGCGAGCTGTTCGCCGAGCTGGACAAGCGCTGGGGCGGCTTGGATGGCATAGTCCACTCCATGGCCTTCGCCCCGCGGGATCACCTGGAAGGCAGCTTCCTCGACAACCTCACCCGTGAGGGCTTCGCCCAGGCCCAGGACATCAGCGCCTACAGCTTCGCCGCACTGGCCAAGGCCGGTCTGCCGTTGATGGAGGGACGCAACGCCGCCCTGGTGACCATGACCTACCTGGGTGCGGTGCGCGTGGTACCCAACTACAACGTCATGGGCGTGGCCAAGGCCAGCCTGGAGGCAACGGTGCGCTACCTGGCCGACAGCCTCGGCCCCAAGGGCATCCGCGTCAACGCCGTCTCCGCTGGCCCCATCCGCACCCTGGCCGCCTCAGGGATCAAGAACTTCAAGAGCATGCTGGAAGAGGCCGAAGGCAAGACGCCGCTGCGCCGCAACGTCTCCATTGAAGAAGTGGGCAACGCCGCCGCCTTCCTCTGCTCCGACCTGGCCTCGGGCATCACCGGCGACGTGCTCTATGTGGATTCCGGCTACCACATCCTGGGGGCCTGAAGTTTTCACTCTGATCCGAAAGCAGGATGCAGCGCTTGCCGAGCACGCAGAGGGTTGATTTTTCAGCTTACCCGAGCGGCGTTACAGCTCGGCAATCTCTGCGCGTAACTACTTCAGAAGGTTAAGCCCCTTGCCGCTATGCAAATCCCCCACACCCCTTTGTAAAGGGGGAATCTGATTCCCTTTCCCTGAAGATGAGGCGGTCTCTGCGTCCTTTATTGCCCCGGCAATTCGTCGAAACCGGGTTGCGGTGGTAGAATCCGGTCGATTTTGCGTAATCCAGCGAGGGTTCTATGGCCGGCCACAGTAAATGGGCAAACATCAAACACAAGAAAGCCGCAGTCGATAGACAGCGCGGCAAGATCTGGACCAAGCTGATCCGCGAGGTCACGGTGGCGGCGCGGGAGGGCGGTGGCGACATCTCCGCCAACCCCCGGCTGCGCCTGGCGGTGGACAAGGCCTTTGGCGCCAACATGCCCAAGGACACCGTGGAGCGAGCGATCAAACGTGGCTCCGGGGCCGATGAGGCGGACAACTACGATGAAATCCGCTACGAGGGCTACGGCCCCGGCGGCGTGGCGGTGATGGTGGACTGCATGAGCGACAACCGTAACCGCACCGCCTCCGAGGTGCGCCACGCTTTCAGCAAGAGCGGCGGCAACCTGGGCACCGATGGCTCGGTGGCCTACATGTTCAAGAAGACCGGGGTGATCAGCTACGAGCCAGGCACGGACGAGGACGCGGTGATGGAGATCGCCCTGGAGGCCGGTGCCGAGGACGTGGTCAACAACGACGACGGCTCCTTCGATGTACTGGTCGATCCCGATGACTTCATGGCGGTGAAGGAGGCCCTGGAGGCCGCTGACCTGGAACCGGCCTTGTCCGAGGTGACCATGCGCCCGGACACCCTGACCGCCTTGGATGTGGAGACGGCAGAAAAGGTCATGCGCATGATCGAGCGGCTGGAAGACCTGGACGATGTGCAGGAGGTCTATACCAACGCCGACATCCCGGAAGAGGTGATGGAGGCCTTGGCTTGAAGAGCAGACCAGCCGCCAGCCTTCAGCGGCCAGCGGTCAGCTTGAGCGGGCTTTTGTCACCTTCTTATCCTTTGCGTTCTTTGCGTTGCCTTTGCGTTCTTTGCGATCCGCTTTTGTGCTTCCCGCTTCGCCGGGTTGGGTTGATGCCATGCGCCGCATTCTCGGCATAGACCCCGGCTCCCGAGTCACCGGCTTTGCCGTGATCGATAGCGATGGGCGCCGCTCCAACCATATCGACAGCGGCTGCATCCGCCTTGACACCCAGGTGGCAGTACCGCAGCGGCTGGGGGATCTGTATCAGGAGGTCGCCGCCATCGTCGAGCGGCACCGGCCCCGCGAGCTGGCCATAGAGCAGGTGTTTCTGGCCAAGAACGCCGACTCGGCGCTGAAGCTGGGGCAGGCGCGGGGCGCTGCGATTTGCGCGGCGGTGACCCGGGGGTTGGCGGTGTTTGAATACTCGGCGCGGATGGTCAAGCAGGCGGTGGTGGGCACGGGTGCGGCAGATAAAGAGCAGGTACAACACATGGTGCGACTGATCCTTAAACTGAGCCAGGCTCCGGCGGCGGATCAGGCCGATGCCCTGGCCATCGCCCTGGCCCATGCCCACAGTTTTCAGCTCAATGAGCGGCTCAATGGCCGAATCAAGGGGCAAACCCAGGCCCAGCTCCAATCCCTGGCGGTGGCCGGGCGATGATCGGACGCTTGAACGGCACGATTCTGGAGAAGCAGCCCCCTGCCCTGCTGCTGGATGTGAACGGCGTCGGCTACGAGCTGGAGGCCCCCATGTCCACCTTCTATCAGCTGCCGGCGGTGGGGGAAAAGGTCAGCCTGTTCACCCACCTGACGGTGCGCGAGGACGCCCACCTGCTCTACGGCTTCTACCGTGATGCCGACCGCCAGCTGTTCCGCGCCCTGCTCAAGGTCAGCGGCGTCGGTGCCAAGATGGCCCTGGCAATCCTCTCCAGCATGAGTAGCGGCGATTTCACCAACTGTATTCAATCCGGCGACAGCGCCGCCCTGGTGCGGGTGCCGGGCATCGGCAAGAAGACCGCCGAGCGCCTGATCATCGAGATGCGCGACCGCCTGAGCAAGCTGGGCGATACTGGCACGGTCAGCTTTGATCCCATCAACCTGGGCGCGCGGCCAGACACGCCGGTATCGGACGCCATCAGCGCCCTCACCGCCCTGGGCTACAAGCCGCAGGATGCCCAGCGCATGGTCAAGGGGGTGGAGCAGGAGGGCATGAGCAGCGAGGAGCTGATCCGCGCCGCACTCAAGGGAGCGGCCAGCTAAATGGAAGATCGCCTTATCGACGGCGAGCTGATCGCCGATGACAGCGCCATCGATCAGGTCATTCGCCCCAAGCGCCTGAGTGATTACGTCGGCCAACCGGTGGTGCGCGAACAGCTGGAGGTGTTCATCAGCGCCGCACGGGGCCGCGCCGAGGCGCTGGACCATGTACTCATCTTCGGCCCGCCGGGGCTGGGCAAGACCACCCTGTCGCACATCATCGCCAACGAGATGGGCGTCAATCTGCGCCAGACCTCAGGCCCGGTGCTGGAAAAGCCCGGCGATCTGGCCGCTCTGCTGACCAATCTGGAGGAACACGACCTGCTGTTCGTGGATGAGATCCACCGCCTCAGCCCGGTGGTGGAAGAGGTGCTCTATCCGGCGATGGAAGACTTTCAGCTGGACATCATGATCGGCGAAGGCCCGGCGGCGCGCTCCATCAAGCTGGACCTGCCGCCCTTCACCCTGGTGGGTGCCACCACCCGCGCCGGCCTGCTCACCTCACCCCTGCGTGACCGCTTCGGCATAGTCCAGAGGCTGGAGTATTACAACCACGCCGATCTGGCGCACATCGTCAGCCGTACCTCGGGAATCCTGAACATCCGCATCGACCTGGACGGGGCGATGGAGATCGCGCGCCGCTCACGCGGCACGCCGCGTATCGCCAACCGCCTGCTGCGGCGGGTGCGCGACTACGCCCAGGTCAAGGCAGAGGGCTTCATCGACGTCGATGTGGCCGATCGTGCCCTGGGCATGATCGATGTGGATCGCAGCGGCTTCGACTACATGGACCGCAAGCTGCTGGAGGCGGTGATTCACAAGTTCGACGGCGGCCCGGTGGGGGTGGACAATCTCGCCGCCGCCATCGGCGAGGAGCGCGGCACCATCGAGGACGTGCTCGAGCCCTATCTGATTCAGCAGGGCTTTCTCATGCGCACGCCCCGTGGCCGGGTGGCCACCAAGACCGCCTATGTCCACTTTGGCCTGCCCCTGCCGGAGCGGCCTCAGCCCCCCGCCCTGGACCTGTTCGGAGGCCCCGATGACTGATCTGGCGGAATTTTGCTGGCCGCTGCGGGTCTATTACGAGGACACCGATGCCGGTGGCGTGGTCTATCACAGCAACTACCTGAATTTTATGGAAAGAGCGCGCACCGAATGGCTGCGCTCCCTGGGTTTTGAGCAGCATCTGCTGCGCCAGGAGCTGGGGCTGGTATTCGCCGTCAGCTCGTTGCAGATACAATTTATCCGCCCGGCGCGGTTTGATGACGCGCTCCAGGTCGGCAGCCGTCTCGCTCAGACGGGCCGCGCCAGCCTGGTAT
Organism: gamma proteobacterium SS-5; assembly: GCA_009497875.2. NCBI lineage: Bacteria > Pseudomonadati > Pseudomonadota > Gammaproteobacteria > Chromatiales > Sedimenticolaceae > Magnetovirga > Magnetovirga frankeli. The sequence goes on from CP032508.2 coordinate 2,759,147, forward strand.
TTGCCCAGGAGGTACGCCGGGACGCCGAGGTACTGTGCCGGGCCGAGGTACGGGTAGCCTCACTGGATGTCAACAAATTCAAGCCAGTGGCCATTCCGCAGGCAATTCTTCAGGCGATTCGCTAGGGATTGAGGTTATCCTCCCCCTTTGTAAAAGGGGGATTGAGGGGGATTCCGGTCGCTGGTGGTTACGCGGACGCTGAAGAAATCCCCCCTGCCCCCCCTTTGCAAAAGGGGGGATTTGAGTAGCCCCCTGTGTAAAAGGGGGGATTTTGAGTAGCCCGGCAGAGCCGATCTCCCACGCCAGGCCGCTGAGCAATCGGAGTTCCCGAGATGGTTCGCTTGGCTGCATCCGAGCCAGGGATCTGCAACTTTATTTAACCCGTTGCGTTCTTTGTGATCCGATTTTGGGTTCCGGCCTCGCCGGATTAGGCGTTTTTCATTTAGGCTTGAAACATGCAAACCGATCTCTCCTTTGTGCATCTGATCCTGGGCGCAAGCCCCGTGGTACAGCTGGTGATGCTGGCCCTGCTGCTGGCCTCGCTGATCTCCTGGACCATGATCTTTGACCGCAGCAAGACCCTGCGTCAGGCCAGGCGCGATGCCGATCTGTTCGAGGACCGCTTCTGGGGCGGACGCGAGCTGTCTGAGCTGTACCGCGAGGTGAGCCGCAAGGAGATCCCGGACCGGGGCCTGGCGATTATCTTCCGCGAGGGCTTTCGTGAGTTCGCCAAACAGAAGGAGCACAAGGGCATAGCCCCGATGGCGGCGGTGGAGGGGGCGCGCCGGGCCATGCTGGTGACCCTCAACCGCGAGGTGGAAAAGCTGGACACCCATCTGTCGTTCCTCGCCACGGTCGGCTCCACCAGCCCCTATGTCGGCCTGTTCGGCACCGTTTGGGGCATAATGAACTCCTTTCAGGCCCTGGGCAGCGTCAAGCAGGCCACCCTGGCGCTGGTGGCACCGGGCATAGCCGAGGCCCTGATCGCTACCGCCATCGGCCTGTTCGCCGCCATCCCGGCGGTGGTTGCCTACAACCGCTTCGCCAACGACGTCGAGCGCCTGGAAACCCACTACGAGGGCTTTGTCGATGAGTTCACCACCATACTCCAGCGCCAGGCCCATGTGGTTTGAGCGTCGGGAACTGGGGCAAGACAGCCTTTATACGCAGCTGGGCTGGACGCTGACTGCTGGCAGCTGACGGCTGAGAACCCATTTGCGTTTATTCGCGTTCATTTGCGGACCCAAAATCCAAATCAGGCCTCACCATGTCGCGTAGAAAAAACAGCCGCAAGCCCATGGCACAGATCAACGTGGTGCCCTATATCGATGTCATGCTGGTGCTGCTGGTCATCTTCATGATCACCGCGCCCCTGATTACCCAGGGGGTTTCCGTGGAGCTGCCCCAGGCCGATGCCGAGCCCATGCAGCAGGATCAACAGGAGCCGCTGATCGTCACTGTGGATCAGCAAGGCCAGCTCTATATCGACGTCGGCCAGGGCAAGCAGACCCCGATCAGCCCGGAACAGGTCCAGCTGCGGGTGGCTGCGGTGTTGCGCAATCAACCCAAGACGCCGATTCTGGTGCGCGGTGACCGCGCCGTGGACTACGGTAGCGTGGTGCAGGCCATGGTCCTGCTGCAGGCGGCCGGTGCCCCCAGCGTGGGCCTGATCACAGAGTCGCCCAACTGATGCTGGATCTGCTCAAACGCAGCCCGCGCGCCTTCGCCCTGGCGCTGCTGATGCACCTGCTGCTGATCATCTTCCTGCTGCTGGGGGTGGACTGGCTGGTCCAGCCCGAGGTCTATAGACCCCAGGTTGAGGTGGTACAGGCCAAGGTGGTGGACGAGGGGCGCATCGCCGCCGAGGCGGCCAGGCTCAGGCAGGAGCAGGAAAAACGCCAGGCCGAGGAACAGGCCGCCAGGCAAAGGGCCGAGCAGGAACTGCGTCAACTGGAGCAGAAAAAACAACGCGAACAGCAGCGCCTGCAGCAGTTGGAGCAACAACGCTTAGCCGAAGAAAAGAAACGCCAGGCCGAAGAACAACGCCAGCGGCGCGAGGCGGCCGAGGCGGCAAAAAAGGCCAAAGCCAAGGCGGAGGCCGAGCGCAAGGCCAAGGCAGAGGCGGAGCGCAAGGCTAAAGCGGAGGCCGAACGCAAGGCCAAGGCGGAGGCCGAACGCAAGGCCAAGGCGGCGCAAGAGGCCGAACGCCAGCGACGCGAGGCGGAACTGCAACAGGCCCTGGAGGCCGAGCAGCATAACCGTGCCATCAACGCCTTTGCCGCGGCGGTCAGCCAGAGCGTCACCGCCAACTGGACCCGGCCACCAGGCAGCGACCAGGGTCTCACCTGCAAGCTGCGTATCCGCCTATCCGAGCACGGTAATATACTGGCCGTAACCCTGGCGCAGGGCAGCGGCAATACCCCCTTTGACCGCTCGGCCGAGGCAGCGGTATGGAAGTCAGACCCCCTGCCCGCCCCACCGGCCGGTCTGCGCGACATCAATTTCACCTTTGACCCGGATGCCCCATGAACCTGATCAAGACACGCCTCAAGCCAATTCTGACCCTGCTCTCGCTGTTTTGCGCCCTGCCCGCCTGGAGCAATACCCTGGACATCACCATCAGCGGCGGCACCGAGGCGGCCAGCCCCATCGCCGTGGTCCCCTTCGGTTGGGCCGGATCCGGCCCCGCCCCGGACTACAACCTGGGCCAGATCATCGCCGCCGACCTGGAGCGCAGCGGCCGCTTTCGCACCCTCGACCCGCTGGACCTGATTGCCCAGCCGCAACAGCCCGAGCAGGTGGAGTTCCGTGACTGGCGCGCCCTGGGCATGGATCACCTGGTGATCGGCGAGGTGACCGGGCTGGGGCCGGAGGGCTACGCGGTCAGCATGAGCCTGTTCGATGTGTATAAATCCGAGCAGATCCTGAGCTTTCAGCTCAACTTCGGCCAGCGCAACCAGCGCGCCGCCGCCCACCACCTGGCCGATCTGATCTACGAAAAGCTCGCCGGCGAGCCCGGTGCCTTCAACACCCGCGTGGCCTACGTTACCTCCATCACCACCGCCGAGGGCCAGCGCATCGCCCTGCAGGTGGCCGACTCCGACGGCTTCAACCCGCAGACCATAGTCGCCTCCAGCGAGCCCCTGATGTCCCCGTCCTGGTCACCGGATGGCCGCCGCATCGCCTATGTCTCCTTCGAGAAGGGCGAGCCCTCCATCTATGTGCAGGAACTGGCCAACGGCCAGCGGCGCAAGGTCACCTCCTACCCCGGCATCAACGGTGCCCCCGCCTGGTCGCCGGATGGCAGCAAACTGGCCATGACCCTGTCCAAGGATGGCAACCCGGACATCTTCGTCTATGACATGGCCACAGGGGCGCTGAGCAAGCTGACCGAGCACTACGCCATAGACACCGAACCGGCCTGGTCGCCGGACGGCAGCGAACTGGTGTTCACCTCCGATCGCGGTGGCCGTCAGCAGATCTATCGGATGTCAGTCAGCGGTGGCGAACCCCGGCGCCTGACCTTCCAGGGCCAATCCAACGCCCGCGCCTCCTTCTCCCCGGACGGCACGCTGCTGGTGCTGGAGACCCAGATCGAAAACGGCTACGGCATAGGGGTGCAGGACCTGGCCAGCGGCAGCCTGCGGGTGCTTACCCGGGGCGGCTTCGACGAAAGCCCCAGCTTCGCCCCCAACGGCCGCATGATCATCTACGCCACCAAGGCCGGCAGCGGCAGCAAGGGCGAACTGGCAGCGGTATCCGTGGACGGCCGGGTACGGCAGCAACTCAAGCTACAGGCCGGCGACGTGCGTGAACCGGCCTGGTCACCCCGGGTGAAATAGGCGCGGCGGGAGGGCAGCGAGCGATGTGGGAGGGCAGCTTGCTGCGCGACCCGTACCCGCCACCCGCTGGCCGCCAGCAACCGGCAACCCGATAATTCTTTTGAAAAACAGACTGTTTTTTCGTTAAACTGGCAACCAATTTCACATAACACTCTTTCTTAAGGGGCAAGCTAGGCATGAAAATCTCACTCAAACTCCTTGGCATCGGCCTGCTGGTGCTGCTACTGGCCGGTTGCGGCTCCTGGAGCAAAAAAACCGGCGCTGCGGCCGATGGCGCGGCCGCTGCCAACGGTGCCCAGACCAGCGGCGTGGATGGCGGCGGCCTGGGCGGCAGCGGCTATGGTAGCGGCGTCGGCTCCGGTGACCCACTGTCCCAGCGCATCATCTACTTCGACTACGACAGCGCCGAGATCAAGGCCGAATACCGCAGCGTTATTGCCGCCCACGCCCAGAGCGTGCGTGGCAGCGGCAAATCCCTGGTACTTGAAGGCCACAGTGACGAGCGCGGCTCGCGGGAATACAACATCGCCCTGGGCGAGCGCCGCGCCAACACGGTCAAGCGCCTGATGGTGGCCGGTGGAGCCTCCCCCAGCCAGATCCGCACCATCAGCTACGGTGAAGAGCGCCCTGCGGTACAAAGCTCGGATGGTCAATCCATGGCGCAGAACCGCCGCGTGGAGATTGTGTACCGATGAGCAAGCAAGCCAGGATCGTCCTCGCCGGGGCGCTGCTGCTGGCCAGCGCCGACGCCCTGGCCCTGTTCGGCAACCAGGACCTGGAACGGCGCGTGGCCCAGTTGGAACAGCGCCTGGGCGGTGCCAATCAAACCGATCTGGTGATCCAGGTGGAACAACTGCGCGCCGAGGTCCAACAACTGCGCGGTGAGCTGGAGATCCAGCAACACGCCCTGGACGCCCTGCGCCGTCGTCAGCAGGACCTGTTCAGCCAGCCTGGCCAGGGTACCCCAGGGCTGGCCCCAGCCCCCGTAGAGCCCGCCCAGGACCTGACGCCCAGGGCCGCAGAAACCCCGGCCTGGGCTCCCCCCCAGCCCAGCGGCCCGGTAACCCAGGCACAGACCGCCGACCCCCACCAGGAGGCGGCCTACAAGACCGCCTTCGAGCAGCTCAAATCCGGCCAGTACAAGAAGGCCATAGAGTCCTTCCGCAGCTTCATCACCGCCTACCCCAGCGGGGCCTACGCCGACAACGCCCAGTATTGGCTGGGTGAGGCCTATTATGTACAGCGCCAGTACGACCAGGCCCAAGGCGAATTCGACAAGGTGGTGCAGCGCTACCCGCACAGCCCCAAGGTGGCCGACGCCCTGCTGAAGATGGCCTACATCGAATCCGACCGCGCCAATGGCCAGAAGGCCCAGCAACTGCTCGACCGTCTGATCGGCCAATACCCCGACAGCACCGCCGCCGGGCTGGGCAAAAAACAGCTGGAACGTCTGCGCACCCAGGGAAACTGATCCCGGCGCATGTCCCCCCGTCTGCGCATCAGCGAGATCTTCTACTCCCTGCAAGGCGAGGCCCGCAGCATGGGCCTGCCCACGGTATTCGTTCGCCTCAGCGGCTGCCCCCTGCGCTGCCACTACTGCGACACCCCCTACGCCTTCAGCGGTGGCGAAAGCCTCAGCCTGAGCGACATCCGCCAGCAAATAGCCGCCTACGACTGCCATCGCGTCACCCTCACCGGCGGCGAACCCCTGGCGCAAAAGCCCTGCATCGAACTGCTCAACGGCCTGGCCGCAGAGGGCCTTGAGGTCTCGCTGGAGACCAGCGGTGCCATCGACATCGGCGGCATAGACCCCAGGGTCTCACGGGTGCTGGACATCAAGACCCCAGGCTCCGGCGAGGTGGAAAAAAATCGCTGGAGCAACCTCGGCCTGATCAACCCCAACGACCAGATCAAATTCGTCATCTGCCATCGCCAGGACTACGACTGGGCCAAGCAACAGATCGACCAGCACCAGCTGAGCGACCGTTGCGAGCTGATCTTCTCCCCTGCCGCCGGCCACCAGGACGCCACCGAACTGGCCGACTGGATACTGGCGGATCGCCTGCCGGTGCGCTTTCAGCTGCAACTGCACAAGCTGCTCTGGGGAGGAGAACGGGCCAAATGAAGCCAAACCGCGCCGTGGTCCTGCTCTCCGGCGGGCTCGACTCCGCCACCTGCCTGGCCATGGCCAGGGCCGAAGGCTACGCCGCCCATGCCCTCAGCTTCAGCTACGGCCAGCGCCACGCGGTAGAACTCACCGCCGCCGCCGCCCTGGCCGAATCCCTGGGTGTGGAGGAGCACCGCATCCTCCACATCGACCTCGGCCTGTTCGGCGGCTCCGCCCTCACCGACAGCCGCCTGGCCATACCCGAAGACGGCCCCGGCGACCCGGAACAGATCCCCATCACCTACGTCCCGGCGCGCAACAGCATCTTCCTTAGCTTCGCCCTGGCCTACGCCGAGGTGATAGACGCCCAGGATATCTTCATCGGCGTCAATGCGGTGGACTACTCCGGCTACCCCGACTGCCGCCCAGCCTTTATCCAGGCCTTCCAGAACATGGCCAACCTCGCCACCCGCGCAGGCCTGGAAGGCGCTCGCTACCGAGTCCGCACCCCACTGCTCAACCTCAGCAAGGCCGAGATCATCCAGCAAGGCACCCGCTTGGGGGTTGACTACCGCCTCAGCGTCTCCTGCTACCAAGCAGACGCCCAAGGCCGCGCCTGCGGCCGCTGTGACTCCTGCCGCTTCCGCGCCCAAGGCTTCGCCGAGGCCAAACTGGCCGACCCAACCCGCTACGCCCCACCAAAGGGCACCAAACCCACCGCAAACCCACCCTGATTTTGACAAACCGACCAAATCCGGTAAGATGCCCGACTCTTTTGGGCCGTTAGCTCAGTTGGTAGAGCATCCGACTTTTAATCGGATGGTCGTGCGTTCGAGTCGCACACGGCCCACCATAAAATCAAAGGCTTAGGTGATTTTTACCCTAAGCCTTTTTGTTTGTCTGTTCTCTGGTACCTACATGGTACCTACATGCGGTCAGATGGGGGCGCACAATCCACGCCCTTCGACATTTATGCAGTGCCCTGGGCTGAGAGCAATTCCAGCAGAAGGTCTTTGGGGTTGGCGAAGTTCAGCATCTTGTGCGGCCAGCGGTTTAGCCGGGCAATAGCCTCGTACTCGGTCCCTGGATGCAGGGCCTCCGCTTCACTCAGCAGTCGCTGTAGCACTTGGGTCATGTTGTTCATCGCACTGATCACACTGGGGTTGCTGGCTTTGCCGATGTGGACGACCCGCGACCAGTCGAGCATGCGCTGGATTTGGTCTGGGTGAATCTCCTCCGCATCCAGCGTCTCGAACAGGGTTTGGGTAAAAGTCTCGCCCAAGTCGGCGAAGCCAGGACTCTCCACGTCAACTGTCAGCAGGCTGAACAGTGTCAGATCGTGGACAAAGAACACGCACTTGCGCCGCTGGATGATCAGTAGGTTGGCGTGCCAGTTCGCCACCGCGCCGCCGTCGTACGGCGGGTCTGGCGGATAGGGCAGTTCTTTGAGCAGCTTGGCGGTGCAGTGGAGGATCAAGTTTGTCTGGTTTCTTTGTACCTAGCACTGCCCATTACCCATAACCCTCAATACACCAGCCTGCCTCGCCAGCCATCAACTTCACGCCCAGGCACATATGCTGTAGAACCTGGTATCCCGTCCACATCACCTGATGGCCTGGCGCGAGATCGTGGGTGCGACCCAAATGGCCTCCCAGTTTGGCGACCAGGGCAATGGCATCGGTCAGCTGATCAGCCGGGACTCGACAAATATCCAGTGCCTCGATGTCTTTTTTCTCGTTGTCCTTATCAACCTCAACCACCAACGGGGTTTTGGGTTTGGTTCCTTCGCCCATGGCCTTGCGTTCCAGTTCGACGCCTTCGGCCTGGATGGATTCGACAAAATCCATGAAGGCATCGGTTCCCACCACGCTGACATATTCTTCCACCCCACCGGGGTACATCTTGCGCAGGCCGCGCCCCAGGGTCTGCTCCGGCAGGATGTTGCTTTTGGCAGAATAGGCCCGCAGCCCCACGATGGTGGTCACGTTGCGAACGTCCCAGCCTTCTTTCAGCATCAGCACCGATACTATGGCCTTGTAGGGGCTTTCCATCGAGTCAATCTCGTTGGATTGTTTGCGCAGTTTTTCTAGTTCGTCCTTGTTTGCCTTCGCATCTGAAATCTCACCTTGTTTATTTGTGTGAATCGTCAAGACCGCGTCTTTCAGATCGGGGTAACGTCCTTCTAAGTACGCCGCCACGTCGTCGCAGTTCTTGGTGTCGTCGGTCATTACAAAGAGGATGGCCTTCTTGCCCAGCTTTTCATGCTCGGCATAGGCCTTGCGCCATTCGATCACGCCCAGGTCGAGATAGTCCCCGTACTTCTCCGTGTAGCGCACGCTTTGCCGCTCTTGCAGCTTGGCCCGACTGGGTGCATCCGGCAAGACGGGATGCTTCACCACGTTCTGCGAGATCGCCTCCACCAGCGGATAGTCGGAGATGGTCTGCACAAAGATTGCGCCATTGTTGTGCTTGGGTGTCGCCGTCACGTCGAGTTGCAAGCTGAGCGCATCGCCCTTCTGCAACAGCCGGTTGTGAATATCCTCGATGGACTTGAACCAGGCCAGCTTGGCGTCGTGAATATGGTGCGCCTCATCGTTCAGTACCATCAGCTCGTCGATGTCGCGCACGATGTCGCCCAGGTCCACAGTGGAATCGGTGGTTGCTCCGGTCGGCCGCTTGCCGAAGAAATAGTCCATGCTGTTGTCGTCATCCGGCGAGGGAGGGAGATCGTTGCCGGAATAGACGCGGTGGATGTTGGTCAGAAAGATATTGCCGGTGGGATGCGTCACCCGCACCTCATCCTGCAGATGCAGGGTCAACTGGAAATCGTCGCGCCAGTTGCGGCCGTCGAAACCGTTGTCCGGGATCACGGGGTCGGTAAAGAAGATGCTCAGCCCCTCAAAATCCTTGTAGATGCGATCCAGCACGATGATGTTGGGGGCAATCACCAGAAAGTTGCGCGCCAGCTCCGAACCCGGCTCGTAGGTCTTGTGAAAGAAACTCCAGGCCAGCGCCAGGCTCATCACCTTGGTCTTTCCCGAGCCGGTGGCCATTTTGATCACATAGCGCCGCCAGTTCTCATCGAACATCTGTGCCGACACCGCGCCACTTGAGTCAAAGCGCATCAGGTCAAACTTGTCCTTGGCCCCCACCACGTCATACAGATAAATGATGGTCTCCAGCGCCTCGCGCTGGGCAAAGAAGTATTGAAACTCTGTTGAACCCTCGCCCCCAGCCCCTCTCCCAGAGGGCGAGGGGAGCAGGTGTGGCTCTTTGAACCACCAGTTCAGCAGGCTCTTGCTGGTATCGGTCGCGCCTACATAACCGCTATCACGAAAGGCTTTGACCTTGCGGCGCAGTTGCTGCACCAGCGGCGGCATTAACTTATCCGCACTGGTCTCTCGCAATGCCTCGTCCGCCGGGAACCAGCGGATTTCCGGGTCAAGAATGGCATGGGGCGAATCGGGAAAGTCAGGATGCAGGGCCATTACTTGTCCTCCAGGCGTTTGATGCCCTGATCTCCCACCAGCACGCGCATTTGTTGGATAGCGATCCGATTCAGCCGGAGCAGTCGCTCGGGCTGGGCGACCCAGCGCTTGGGTGTCAGCGAAAAGCTGTTGAGCCCCGCCTGATTTCTAATTCCATCGAATTCGATGGAATTGAACTCCGGGTTGTTCAACTGTTCCCAAATGCCGAGGAACTCGATGGTATTCCGGTTGCGCAGCCAGTTCTGGATGATGTAGTCCCCTCGCTCGGCATCCCGGTGGCGGGCAATATCAGTCAGGGAGATGAAGTCGTCCTCCGCAATGCGCGATACCTTGACGGAGGTGTCCAGCACCTCGATCTCGCGGTTTTTCCGGCTCACACCGCCACCTCCACGATGGTCATGGTGTCGTTGCCGAAGATGTCCACCACCTTCACCGCCACCTTGCGTCGGCCCGGTGGGCATTCATGGGCGACGCTGATCAGCTCCAGCGATCGGTCCTTCTTGGTGCGGAAGCTCTGCCACTCGTTCTCGAACACATAGTCGCCGGTCCACTGTTCCTCGGTCTCGCCGGTTTCCGGGTTCTGCACGCGGATAATCTCGCGTTTGCTCTCGAAGTCGAAATCCACGCTCCAGTAGTCGATCCAGTCGGTCCAGTGCTGGGTCAGTTGTTCGCGGGTGATTACGCCGTCCTTGTCTGCGCTCACTTTCACGATCTGGCCGCGCTCGACGACGATCTTGCTGCCCTTCTTCTTCAAGCTGGCCTCGGCGTTGGCGACGGAGTCCTGCGAGTAGAACACCGAGAAGTCGGTCAGTTCCACCGCCAGGGTATTGCCCTTAATGTGCGGTTTGACCTCAATGAAGGAAACATCGTGGAACACCACCTGATTCTTCTCCACCGCCCGTTTGTCGAAGACCTCGGCGGGAATGTACTTGGGCGCTATGTCTATGCCCTTGCCGTGCGCCTCGTCCAGCACGTTGGGGAAGAGTCCCATCTCGAACTCGAAGCCGAGAATGTCCACCCGGCTGATGTGCTTCTTGCGGCACTCCAGGATGATCTCTTCAACAAACAGCCGAGTGACCGGCAGGTTCACCGGCCCTACCGCCACCAGCCGCCCGGCGCGTTTGCCGTGGAAACACTCGAACTGGGTTATTGATTGTGCGCGGTAGGCCGTCAGAATCAAATCCACGAAAGCCCTTTCTTTTTCTTCGTTTAGTTTTTTAACCGCCAATAAACGCGAATTAACGCCAATATCTTCTTCTGATTCGCGTCCATTCGCGTCCATTCGTGGTTCCAATCCAATAAAATGTTGGCGCTCGTACTTGCCCAGGTTGAGGATCTCAAAGGCGCGGTAGTCCTTGCCGTCTTCTTTAAGCTGACGCTGCATGCCGATCAGGCGCTTGCGGGTGGTATGAATGGCGAACTTGCCCAGGTCGGTGGCGATCCATTTGCGGCCGAGTTTTTCCGCTACAGCTGCAACGGTTCCTGAGCCACAAAAGAAATCAGCAACGAGGTCACCTTCATTTGACGATGCGCTAATAATTATCTCCAACAACGCCTCTGGTTTTTGCGTTGGGTAATCGACTCGTTCTTTTGCCTGTGGATTGACAGGAGGAATGTCGTTCCATACCGAATCAACAATATCTCCTTCGACCTCATCTAAATAAATTATTCGCGTCCCTCCAGCGGTGGGATTCACGTCGTCTCTATATTTCCTGCCGTTCTCATCAGTCTTCCACCGCTTCAGGTATTCTTCGCTGTGGGGCCGAAATTGCGTATGCCAAATAAATCTGCTCTTATTTCGGCGGTAGGAAATAATGTCATCATGCTTCTGAGGAAACTTCTTTGCTGTTTTTCGTTTGAATGAGAAATAGGCCGTCATCCTCGCCCTTGAAATGGGCTGGTGTACTGGACCATAACCATTCCACCGCGCTGGCCACAAGCTCTGCCTTCACCGGATTCATGGCGACATAGCGAAACGCCGCCATCAGGTGCGATTCATCCATGGCAACGGATCCAAACCGTCCCTGAAACAGATGGCCGGTCACCCGTAGTCGTGCATTGATATAGGCCAACATCGGGTTACGCTGCGCTAACCCAACCTATGGAGCTGACCTACTCACTCATTCTTCTCTGCATCCCATCAAGTCCCCAGTCGCGTCAACAGCCCCTCCAGCTCTTCGTCCAGGGGGGCGCTGAAGCGGCGTAGCCTTTTGTCCCCCGGCGGGACGAAGCCGAGGCTGGCGGCGTGCAGGAACAGGCGCTTCAGGCCCAGGCCTCGCAGCTGTTCATTGATCTGTGCATCGCCGTATTTCTCGTCCCCACCGATGGGCGAGCCCAGGTGGGCGGCGTGGACCCGGATCTGGTGGGTGCGTCCGGTCTCCAGCTGGGCCTCCACCAGGCTGTATCCGGCAAAGCGGCGCTGTACGCTGAACTGGGTCTGCGCCGGTTTGCCCCGAGGATCGACCCGCACCATGCGCTCGCCGCCCTGGGTGACGTTCTTCAGCAGGGGGGCATCGACCCGCTCCTTGCTGCGCCGCCAGCGCCCGGCGAGCAGGGCCAGGTAGCGCTTTTCAACCCGATTGAGGCGGATTTGTTCGTGCAGGTCGCGCAGTACCGAGCGCCTCTTGGCTAGCAGCAGGCAGCCGGAGGTGTCGCGGTCGATGCGATGCACCAGCTCCAGCCCGCTCTCCTGCGGGCGCATGGCGCGCAGGGCCTCGATCAGGCCAAAGCTCAGGCCGCTGCCACCATGCACCGCCAGCCCCGATGGCTTGTTGATCAACAGCAGGCCCTCGTCCTCAAACAGAATCCGCCGCTCCAACAGCTCTTGCAGCGGACGCGGCGGTGCGCCGGCCTGCTCCGGCGTGGCCACGCGGATCGGCGGTATGCGCACCTGATCCCCCGCCGTCAGGCGGGTGCTGGCGTTGACCCGGCCCTTGTTCACCCGCACCTCGCCCTTGCGCAGGATGCGGTAGATATGGCTCTTGGGCACACCTTTCAAATAGCGCAGCAGGAAATTATCCAGCCGCTGGCCGGCATCCTCGCTGCTGGCCTGGTAGATATGGGGGCGGGTGAAATCGGGGCTGGCGTTCATGGCGGGCATGGTATCAGAAGGCACAGGAAGCGCCGAACGGCAGGGCTTGGCTGATGGCTGACGGCTGACCGCTCTTTTCATGCAAAAGATTGCCGTCAGGCCAATGACTTGCTATATTTTGCCACCGTGATGGCTCAACTGCCCTGGGCAAACCGCCAGCACCGATACAAATTGAAAGAACACGGAGCGCCTGCCACGGCAGGCGCTCCCAGGGGTCACCCCCCACCACCGCAAACCTGCGGTCCCCTGCGAGCCTGCCGCTGCATCGCCCTGCGAACGCCCCGGTCTCGTCATCGTGAACAAGCACCGAGCGCCCTCCTCCGGTTGGCGCATCGGCCGAGTAATACTGATTATGCCGACGATACTCATTTTCCTTTTTCATCTTCTCATTCCAGCCCCTCAGGCCCTGAGAGCAAGGTCAATTGTGGTTCGTCGCGCTGAGAGAACGAACCCCCATGAAAAGAATGCTAATCAACGCCACCCAGCCCGAAGAGCTGCGCGTGGCCATAGTCGATGGCCAAAAGCTGTTCAACCTGGACATAGAACATCCGGGTCGGGAACAAAAAAAGGCCAATATCTACAAAGGCAAAATCACCCGGGTTGAGCCCAGCCTGGAGGCCGCCTTCGTTGAATACGGCTCCGAGCGCCACGGCTTTCTGCCGCTCAAAGAGATCGCCCGCAGCTACTTCAGCAGCAATGTAGAGAGCCCCAGCCGGGCCAACATCAAGGACGCGGTCAAGGAGGGCACCGAGGTCATCATCCAGGTAGAAAAGGAAGAGCGCGGCAACAAGGGCGCGGCGCTGACCACCTTTGTCTCCCTGGCCGGCCGCTATCTGGTGCTGATGCCCAACAACCCCCGCGCCGGCGGCGTATCGCGCCGCATCGAGGGTGAGGAACGCAGCGACCTGCGCGAGGCCATGAGCCTGCTCGACATCCCCGAGGGCATGGGCCTGATCGTGCGTACCGCCGGCATCGGCAAGAACGCCGAAGAGTTGCAGTGGGACCTCAACTACCTGCTGCAGCTGTGGGAGGCGATTGAGCGCTCTGCCAACAGCAAGCCGGCCCCCTTCCTCATCTACCAGGAAAGCGACATCATCATCCGCTCGATCCGCGACCATCTGCGTTCGGATATCGGCGAGATCATCATCGACCACCCCGACTACCACGACCAGGCCACCCAGTTCATCCGCCAGGTGATGCCCGATTACGAGCGCAAGCTGCGCCTGTATAACGATGAGGTTCCGCTGTTCAGCCGTTACCAGATCGAGATGCAGATCGAGTCGGCCTACCAGCGCGAGCTGCGCCTGCCCTCCGGCGGTGCCATCGTCATCGACCCCACCGAGGCGCTGACCTCGGTGGATGTCAACTCCGCCCGCGCCACCAAGGGCGCCGACATCGAAGAAACCGCGCTGAAGACCAACCTGGAGGCGGCCGATGAGATCGCCCGCCAGCTGCGCCTGCGCGACCTCGGCGGCCTGTTCGTTATCGACTTCATCGATATGACCCCGGCACGCAACCAGCGCGAGGTGGAAAACCGCCTCAAGGACGCCCTCAAGCACGACCGCGCCCGAGTGCAGATCGGCCGCATCTCCCGCTTCGGCCTGCTGGAGATGTCGCGCCAACGCCTGCGCCCCTCCCTTGGCGAGGCCACCCAGCTCACCTGCCCGCGCTGTAGCGGCCACGGCAGCATCCGCAGCGTGGCCTCCCTGGCCCTGTCGGTGCTGCGCATCATCGAAGAGGAGGCGATGAAGGACAACACCGGCCGCATCGTCGCCCAGCTGCCGGTACAGGTGGCCACCTTCCTGCTGAATGAAAAGCGCTCGGCCATCGCCGATATCGAAAAGCGTCAGGAGGTCGAGGTCGTGCTGGTACCCAACACCCAGCTGGACACGCCCCACTTCAAGGTCGAGCGCCAGCGCGCCAGCGACCTGTCTCAGGACGAGGAAAACCGCCCCAGCTACGAGCTGGCCGAGGAGATCGAAGAGAGCGAAGAAACCGGCATCAGCCAACCGCAGCAGTTCGAGCAACCCATGGTCAAGCCCCTGGCCCACACCGGCCCGGCACCGACACGGCCCGAACCGCAGCACCCGCCCGCCAGCGAGGCCAGCGAATCCCCGGTACCCAAGGCCAAATCCGGCTTTCTCAAGCGCCTGCTGGGCATGTTCATCAGCGATGAAGAGGGCCGCAGCAGCGAGCAGGGCGGCCGCCAGCAGGAGCAGGCAGAGGCAAAGCAGCCTAACCCGGACAACCGCCGCAACAACAACGGCCGCCCGCGCCGTGGCCCCCGCGCCCGGCCACAACAGGAACGCGACGACAGCCAAAAGGCCCCAGCCAAGCGCACCATCAGCAGCCGCAAGCGCAGCGAAGGCAACGCCAACGCCCCCGGCAAGCCCAACAGCGGCAATAGCGCGAACAACGGCAATAGCGACAACAGCGGCACCGAGGCCGACTCGGCCCAGGCGGCAGGCCCGGTCACCAGGGGGCCGGATGGCCCGGAGGAGCAGCTGGACGAGCCGCAACGCAAGGGCCGCCGGGGTCGGCGCGGCGGACGGCGGCGGCGCAACACCCGCTCTGACCAGCAGACGGACCTGGCCAACGAGTCGGAAAACCCGGAGACAAGCGAGCAGTCCGGCCCGGATCAGGCCGCTCCCACCCCTGCCCCCGCTCCTGGCCCTGATTCAACCAAGCCAGAATCGGGCGCAGACACGGCGACCCCTGAACAGCCGACCCAGGCGGAACAGCGGCAGGACGCCGAGCAGGATCGGGACGAAACCCCCGACCGCGCCACGCCAGCGCAAGCAAAGACAAGCGCAGAGACACCGGCCCAGGTATCGGCTCAGGGGGCCGCGCAGGGTACCGAGCAGGACTCAGCACCCCAGGCGGAGCCAACGGCCACACCAAGCACAGACAAGGCAGAGGCCAAGGCCGAAGACGCGGATGTAGGCCAGGGCGATGAGGCGCTAAAGAAGCCCAGCCGCAAAAAGGCCGCCAGCAAGGTCGCTGTGAAGGCCGATACCGATCCCGATCAGGCCGAGGCAGAGGAAAAGGCTGTAGATAGCGAGGCGGAGGTGCCCAAGAAACCGGCCCGACGCAAGGCCCCGGCAAAGAAGGCAGCGAGCAAGAAGAGCACGGCGAAAAAGACCGACAGCGCCACCGAGCCAAGGCCCAGCCAGGCGCAGGAAACACCGGAACAACCGGCCCAGGCCACCCCTGCGGCAGCAAGCCCCGACCCGGCCCCACCTGCACCGGCCCAGCCCGCCCCGACAGAGACTACCGCCGCCCCGGCCAGCCCGGACGCACCGGCCAAGCCCGCAGCAGAGGCCGAACCCGCGACCGAAGCGGCAGCCCCCAAGGTCTCGGCAGGGCCGATCCGGCGCAACGTACCCGAGGACGAATGGGTACCCAGCGGCCCGATCAAATAACGCAAACCCAGGAGACGGAGGACGGAGGACGGAAGACAGAATCTTGTGTCGCTACGCGACAGATCATTAAACCCGGCGCGCAGCGCCCCTGTCATCTGTCCTCAGTCTTCTGTCCTCTGTCCCCTGATGTGCTCAAGCAGGCCCTGGGCTGCGGCATCCACCATGTCAAATACCCGCTCAAAGCCGTTCTGACCGCCGTAGTAGGGGTCTGGCACCTCGTTAATCTGCAACTGCGGGGCGTAATCCATGAACATGCCCAGCCTGTGCTCAGCCCCCTTTGGGCAGAGGGCGGCCAGGCCCTGGTAGTTGTTTCGGTCCATGGCCAGGATGTAGTCAAAGTATTCAAAATCCTCTACCTGTACCTGACGACCACGCAGGTCGCTCAGGTCAAAGCCACGGGAGCGCGCCGTTTCCTGGGCGCGGCCATCCGGTGGAGAGCCGATGTGGTAGCTGTGGGTGCCGGCCGAGTCGATCTCTATCGCCTGCTCCAGGCCCTGTTGCCGCACCAAATCACGAAACACCCCGTGGGCCGTGGGCGATCTGCAGATATTGCCCATGCAAACGAAAAGCACCTTGATTTTTTTGTCTTTGTTCATGGAAATACCTAACCGAAAGAAGGACGCAGAGGGCGCAAAGCAGCGTGGAGAACGCAGAGTTTACATCGGATTGACCGATAAATTTTCGATCCATTGGCTCACTAACCACTCGCCCCTCTCATCTTCAAGGAGAGAGGCTCAAATTCCCCCTTTACAATGGGGGGCAGGGGGATTTATTCAGCGTCTGCGTGATTATCCCTTGGCGAGCCCCTTGACGATCAAAGGCCGCCCTATGCGCTCAACCCTCTGTCCTCAGCCCTCTGCCCCCTGTTTTCTGTTTCACCAAAATAACAGCTGAAGGTACTGCCCTTGCCTACCTCACTGTCGATCTGCAGGTGGCCATTGTGGCGGGTGAGTACGTGCTTGACAATAGCCAGACCCAGGCCGGTGCCGCCGCTTTGGCGTGAGCGGCCGATATCCACCCGGTAGAAACGTTCGGTCAAGCGCGGGATATGTTCCTGGTCGATGCCGATGCCGCTGTCGCTGACCGAGAAGCAGGGCTGGCCCTGCCGCAGGCCCCAGCGCATCCGGATACAGCTGCCCGCCGGGCTGTAGCGCACGGCGTTGTTGACCAGATTGGAGAAGGCGCTGTACAGCTCGTTGACGCTGCCACGGATGTTCACCTCGGTGTCCAGTTCTGTCTCGATCTGGTGCCCGTTGTCGCCGCTGAGCCCTTCCGCCTCCTCGCGCACGGCATGTAGCAGGGGCTCCATCTCCACCGGCCCCTGGGCATCCAGGCCCCGGCTCGATTCCAGCCGCGCCAGCAGCAGCAGATCCTCCACCAGACGCTGCATGCGCAGAGACTGCTTATGCATCTGCACAAAGGCCTGGTGCCAGGGTTGCAGGGCCTCGTCCTCGGCCTCGCTGAGCATCTCCATGTAGCCGTGGACCACGGTCAGCGGGGTGCGGATCTCATGGGAGACGTTGGCGACAAAGTCACGGCGTACGGTTTCCAGCTGTTGCAGCCGGGTGATGTCACGGGCCTGGAACAGACGCTTGCCCTTGCCGTAGGGGACGATGCGTACCTCCAGGGTGATGCTCTGGTCCAGCGGCGCGGGGATCTGCAGGGGTTTGGTGTAGTCTTGCTCGCGGAAGCTGCGCCGAAAGATGGGGTCTTGGATCACCTGATCTATGCTCATCTGCTTGGCGCTGCGGCCACTGAGCTGGAGCAATTCCGCCGCAGCCGAGTTCCACCATTCGATACGATCGTGGTCGTCGATGACGATGGTGGCGTCCGGCAGGGCGTCGGTGGATTCCTGAAAGCCGTCGAGCATGCTGCGCAGGCGGCGTTTGTGCTTGCGGCTGCGCTCGCGCAGCTCGCTGCCGGTGGCGCAGATGCTCCTCCAGATACCTATGGCCCAGGGCATGCGGTTGCGCTTGGGCCGCTCCAGCCAGCGGCTGAAGCGGTAGAGTTGATACAGGTGCCAGGCCAGATAGAGCAGCACCGGCGGCAACAGGGTGGTAGCGGGGTAACCGTTCCACAAGCCAATGCCGATCAGCAGCAGCAGGGAAAAGGAAACAAAGATCAGCTCGGCGAGCCAACTACGACGACTGATCATCCTGAGGCGGTTTGCACCTGGCCCATGTCAGTTGGCATCGGGCTCGGCGAAGCGGTAGCCGGCACCGCGCACGGTCTGCACATAGCTGTCCGCGCCGAAGGGCTCCAGGGCCTTGCGCAGGCGCCGGATGTGGACATCCACGGTACGCTCTTCGATATAGACATTGGTACCCCAGACCTGATCCAGCAGCATGGTGCGGCTATACACGCGGTCCAGATGGGTCATGAAGAAGTGCAGCAGGCGGAATTCGGTCGGCCCCAGTTCGATCGGGCTGTCACCGGCGCTGACCCGATGGGAGCGCGGGTCCAGCCGCAGTAGGCCGACCACTACCGGGTCTTCCACCGTATGCGGCGCGACGCGGCGCAGCACTACCTTGATCCGCGCCGAGAGTTCCTTGGGCGAGAAGGGCTTGGTGATGTAGTCATCGGCTCCGCATTCCAGGCCTCGCACCTTGTCATCCTCCTCGCCACGGGCGGTGAGCATGATGATGGGGACATCACGGGCCAGGGGATGGCGCTTGAGTTCCCGTGTCAACTCTATGCCGTTGGCATCCCCCGGCAGCATCCAGTCCATCAGGATCAGGTCGGGGATCTGCTCGGCGATACGCTGCCGGGTCTGTTCGGCGTCTTCCGCCTCCAGGGTTTCGTAGCCGCTTTGGCTGAGCACGAAGAGGATCATGCTGCGCACGCTGGCCTCGTCCTCTACTACTAGTATCTTTGCTGCCATGATCTGTCTTGTATGATTGCCCTTCAAGGGCGGCCATTAGACCTGAGCAACAGTTACAGGATGATGACATGGGGCGACCCTCAATCCCGCCCCTTGCCGCCGCTGAGCATGGCCAGAGACTGGCGCAGCAGCTCGGCGCGGTAGTGTATGTCACGCGCCTGCTCGTCCACCTCGCCCCGGCCGATGCTGGGGTGCAACAGCTTGGCCGAGGCCTTGAGCATCTGCTCCAGCAGGTGGTCCATCTCCTCCATCTCGGCAGACAGCAGGCGTTGCTTGGTCTCCAACAGTTGTTGCAGCTGCGGCCGCAAGGCCCTGATCTCGCCCGCGGCCTCGCTATCCTCCTGCTCGGCCAGCTGCATGATGCGTTGCAGCTGAGTGCAGGCCTCGGCCTCGTCCATGGATTGACGCCACCAGTTGATGAAGCGGTTGCGGTGCTGCGCCAGGGTGTTGAGGTAGCCGGCCATCTGGTTGACCTCATCCCGCCCACCAGGCACATGGGGCAGGGGCCGCACCAGTTCGGTGTAGGTAAGCCGCTCCAGCATCTGCGTCATGCGCGCAAGGGGGCGGACGATATTGAGGCCCAGGCGCAGGGCGAACCAGAGCCCCAGCCCCAGGGCCAGGGCCACCAGCCAGGCCATCCATTCGCTGCGCTGGGCGGCGCGTTGGCGGATCTGCTCGCCCATCTGCGCCATGGACTGGTTGGCCGCCGCCACCTCGTGCCGCACCAGCTCGGTCACCTGCCCCGCCGCCGCCTGCATCTTTAGGGTCTGGCCCGCGATCAGACGGTTTTGCTCTACCAGGGCGAGCAGGTCCCGCTGATAACGCTGCAACAGGGCAAGGAGCCGCTCGCGCTGCTCGGCGCTCACCGTCGAGCCCCGGATGCGGCCCTGGATGGTGCTGATCTGGGCCAGGGCCTGCTGGACGTATTGCTCCTGGTCACGCAGCAGATAGTCCTTCTCATGGCGGCGCAATTGCAACAGGTCGCGCTCCAGATCGGGCACGTAATAGGCCCGGATCAGGGCCTCGATGCGGTGCGCTGCGTCCCGGAAGGGGCCCTTGCCGCCGTTGAGTTCGGCCCCGGCGAGCACCCCCTCGGCGTAGTCCTGGAAGGCGCTGCGGTAGCTGTCGATGTCCCGTTGCAGCTGCTGCTTGACCTCGTCCAGCAGTTGCCCGTCACGCACCAGGGCGTGCAGCCGCTCCAGCCGCTGTTCCACCCGCTGCCGGTACTGCGCCTCGCGGCGCAGGCCCAGGTCCTTCTCGCTGCGGCGGATCTGCATCAGCTCCAGGTAGAGGGCATCGGCATTGAGCTGGGCGGCCATGGCCTGCAGGTCCTGCACCGCCTGACGGAAGGAGCCCTGCAGGCCCTGGGTTTCGTCCAGCCCCTTGCTGACCCAGGCGGTGCGCAGGGCCTGAAAGTGCTGCTGGTAGTTCTGCAGCGTGCCGAGCAATCGCTCGCTGGTGGCCTGCTGTTCGGGTATCAGGCGGGCCAGGTCCATGGCCCGGCGGCGTGCCTGCTCCAGCTGTTCCAGCAGTTGATCGGCCAGCTCTGGCCTTGGCCTGGCAGTGAATTCGGCCTGCAGCCGGGTGGCGCGCAACAGGTGATTCTCCAGCCCGAGCAGCAGGTCCTTGCGCGGTGATTGGCGCTCCATCAGGTCGCGGTAGTCGTGCAGGGACAGGTTGAGGGTCTGCTGGGTTTGCCAGATGACGCCGAGAAACAGGAGCCCCAGCAGGCCAAAGCCCAGGCCGATCTTTTCCCCGATGCGCAGTTGAATAAACAGATTGTGGATAAATCGAGTGTGCATAAACAGACCGCCCATGATCCCCTGCCCGAGTGTCGTCAGTCGGGGCATCATAGCAACAACCTATCCCTTGTGCTGTTTCTGCCATTGCTTGAGGAACTGCGGCAGCTCCTCCGCCGTCAGGGGCGGGGTGCAGTAGTCACCCTGGTAGGCGTAGCAGCCAGCTTGGGTGATGCGCTTGAGGCCGTCCTCGTCGGCCACGCCCTCGGCCACCACGCGCACCTCCAGGCTAGCGGCCAGTTGCACCAGGGCCTGCAGCAGCTTGTCGTCACGCTTCTTGCCGCCCTGCGGGGCCTGCAGCGCGGCCAGGTCCAGCTTGAGCAGGTCTATCGGCATGTCGCGCAACATGCTCAGGGAGGACAGGCCCTTGCCGAAGTCGTCCAGGGCCAGGCTGAAGCCCCGTTCACAGAGGGTGTGCAGGGTGTCGGCCATGGTCGCCATGTCGCGGATGCCAAACTGATCGGTGAACTCCAGCAGCAGCCGGTCCGGCTTCAGGCCGTGCTGCTCCAGCGCCGTGCCGATGCGCTGCGCCAGCTTGGGGTCTTGCAGATCGAGCAGGCTGAGGTTCACCGCCAGGCGCAGCCACTTCAGGCCCTGTTTGTCCCAGGCCTTGATCTGGCGTGCCACCTCGGCCAGCATCCAGTCGGTGACCTTGAGGGTCAGGCGCTGCTTTTCCACCAGGGGCATGAACTCCAGGGGCTGCATCTGCCGACCATCGTAGCTCCAGCTGAGCAGGGCCTCGCAGCCTATGATCTCACTGTCCTTGAGCGCCACCAGGGGCTGAAACAGCAGGCTGAATTCCTGATTCTCCACCGCCAGGGGCAGGGCCTGTTCCAGGGCCTGCTGCTTGGCCACCCGCGAGCAGAGCTTCTTGGAGAAGAACTGGCAGTTGTTCTTGCCGGCGGCCTTGGCCTCGTACATGGCCATGTCGGCGCGCTTGAGTACCTCGTCGATCTCCTCGCCGTCGTCGGGGAAGAAGGCCACCCCCATGCTGGCGCTGACGCGCAGGGTCTCGCCGGCAAACTCGATGGGCTCGGTGATCAGGGTCAGCATCCGCTCGGTGATCTCGCGCACCTTGTTGACGTTCTTGATGTCGGGCAGGAGCAGGGTGAACTCGTCGCCGCCCAGGCGCGACAGGGTATCCACCTTGCGCAGGGAGGGCGGCAGGCGCTGGGCGATGGTGATCAGTACATGATCACCGGCATCGTGGCCGAGGGTGTCGTTGATGAACTTGAAGCCGTCCAGGTCGATGAATACCACGGCGATCTTGCGGTCGCGGCGGCTGGAGAATTGCCGCGCCTGCTCCAGACGGTCACGAAACAGGGTGCGGTTGGGCAGGCCGGTGAGGTTGTCGAAGTGGGCCAGGTTGTACAGGTGCAACTCCTTGCGTTCAACGATCTCCTTGAGCAGGTCCTGAAAGGTGACCACACCGGCGTAGATGCCGTTTTCGCTGATCAGAAAGGCATTCTGGCTGTCGGCGGCATGCTCCCGGGTGATCTGGTGGGCCAGCTCGTCGATGAAACGGGTACTTTCGATGGGTATCTGCGGCTTGAGCAGCTCGCCTATGGCCTTCTTGCGGTACAGATCGCGAAAGAAGGGCCGACTCAGCTCCTCGATGGCCACCAGCCGATCGACCAGCCCCAGCGGCCGGTTGTCCTTGTCCACCACCGGCAGAAAACGGTACTGACGCCGCGCCAGCGCCTGCTCATAGACGCTGATGCAGTTTTCCGTAACCACCACCGGAGGCACCAGTGTAACAAGAGACCCTATTTGCTCGTGCAGATAATCCATCTGATAAGAGACTTCCATCTTCTGCCTTTTGGCGTTGCCGTGAGAGAACGGAACTGGGATAGGGGACTTGAACAGGATTCAGGGCAACCCCGCAGGCCCCCTTTCCCAATGCAAACAGGCAGAGCCTAGTACAAAGCTGTTACAGGCAGATGGCGTTGTTGTGGCAGTCGTCGATTATTCTTGCCGCCTCTATTGCCCCTCCCCCACGGCTTGGCTGGCGGGTTCGGCGGCAAGGGCGTGCAACACCCGCTGGCGCAGCTGTTCCGGGGTGCGGGAGATGAGCGCCTCGGGCACGCCGATCTTGCCCACCAGGCGGTCGTGGTCCTCAAAACCGTAGCTGACCATGAAGGGGTGAAAGCCGTTTTGCAGGGCCGCCTGGTAGTCCTTGCGCTCATCGCCACAGGCAAAGGCCAGCGCCGGGTTGACGGCAAAGCGTTCACGCAGGCGGGCAAGATGGGCGGTCTTCTCCTCACTCAGGGGGACGTGGATAAAGAAATCCAGCTGTTCCAGGTCCACCCCGTGGCGCAGAAACAGCTGCCTCAGGGTCTGCTTGGGCTGGTTGGTGATGTTGCGCGTGACCAGGCCCAGGCGGATCTCCGGGCGAGCCTTGAGCGCCAGGATGAGATCGGCCATGCCGGGGTAGAGGCTGGCCTCCTCGCGGTAGATCTGGGTTAGGGTGTTGATCAGCGCCTTGCGTTTCTGCTTGCCCAGCTGTCGGCGCAGGTTGCTGGGGAACTCCTTCAGCCCGCCCAGGTATTTGAACAGGTTACGGCGCTTCTGAAAACGCTCCAGATCGCCCAGATCCATGTCGTGCAGGCGAAAGGTCTTGCCCAGGGCGCTGAAGGCATCGATGGTGGTGCCATCGGCATCCAGAACAAGCAAACGGTGGGGACTGAACATGGGGTTGGAGGACAGCCTCGGGAATCAACGGGCAGGATTATCCGGTCCAAGTGTTACCGTTGTGCGTCTGCCTGAAGACAGAGGACAGAGGACAGAGTGCTGAGGCGCTGCGCGCCAGTTTTATCTATCTGTCGCGTAGCGACACAAGGTTCTGTCCTCCGTCTTCTGTCCTCCGTTCCTTGTCCTCTGAATCACATATCCGTGGTACTGAGTTCCTGCTTGAGGGCCTCTTCGATCTCCTCGGCCACCAGCTCGACCTTGCGCTCGCTGTGTTCCTCCACCACCATCTCCTGGCGCATACGGCGCCGTTCGGTGTGGTAGGCGTGACCGGTGCCGGCCGGGATCAGGCGGCCGACGATGACGTTTTCCTTCAGCCCCACCAGGTCGTCGCGGCTGCCACGGGTGGCCGCCTCGGTGAGTACCCGTGTGGTCTCCTGGAAAGAGGCCGCCGAGATGAAGGACTCGGTCGCCAGGGAGGCCTTGGTGATACCCAACAGCATGGGCTCGTACTGGGCCTCCAGCTTGTTTTCGCTGCGCGCCTTGTTGTTGACCTCGATCACCCTGGCCTTCTCCATCTGATCGCCACGCAGCAGGCGGGTCTCGCCAGAGCCTGTGATCTCCACCTTGCGCACCATCTGGCGCAGGATCACCTCGATGTGCTTGTCGTTGATCTTTACCCCTTGCAGGCGATAGACGTCCTGGATCTCCTTGACCAGGTATTCGGCCAGGTCGGTGATGCCCTTCAGGCGCAGGATGTCGTGCGGGTTGAGTTCACCATCGGCGATAACCTCGCCCTTCTCCACCTGCTCGCCCTCGAACACGTTGACGTTGCGCCACTTGGGGATCAGCTCCTCGTGGGTGTCGCCCTCGGCATCGGTGATGATCAGCCGCTGCTTGCCCTTGGTGTCCTTGCCGAAGCTGACCGTACCTGTACGCTCGGCGAGGATGGCCGGATCCTTCGGCTTGCGCGCCTCGAACAGATCCGCCACGCGCGGCAGACCGCCGGTGATATCGCGGGTCTTGGAGGACTCCTGCGGGATACGCGCCACCACGTCGCCAACACCCACCTCGGCACCGTCGGTCATGCTGACGATGGCCCCGCTGGGCAGGAAGTAGTGGGCCGGAATATCGGTACCGGCGATGTTCAGATCCTTGCCATCGGCATCCAGCAGCTTGACCAGGGGACGCATGTCCTTGCCCGAGGAGGGCCGCTGCTTGGGGTCCATCACCACCAGGGAGGACAGGCCGGTGACCTCGTCGGTCTGGCTCTGTACCGTCACCCCTTCGATGAAATCGACGAAGGAGACCTTGCCCGCCACCTCGGTGACCACAGGGTGGGTGTGGGGGTCCCAGTTGGCGACGATCTGGCCGGCCTCGACCTCGCCACCATCGGCCACCTGCAGCACGGCACCGTAGGGCAGTTTGTAGCGCTCGCGCTCACGCCCTACCTCATCCTGCACGGTCAACTCACCGGAGCGGGATACCGCCACCAGGTTGCCGCTGCCGTGTACCACCGTCTTGATGTTGTGCAGGCGTACCTTGCCGGTGGACTTGACCTGGATATTGTTCACCGCCGCGGCACGCGAGGCGGCCCCGCCGATGTGGAAGGTACGCATGGTCAGCTGGGTGCCGGGCTCGCCGATGGACTGGGCGGCGATGACGCCCACCGCCTCGCCGATGTTGACCCTGTGGCCACGGGCCAGGTCGCGGCCATAGCACATGGAACAGACGCCCACCTTGGACTGACAGGTGATCGCCGAACGCACCCAGACATGGTCCACCCCGGCCTCGTCCAGGCGTTCCACCCAGGCCTCGTCGAGCAGGGTGCCGGCCTCGCAGAGCACCTCGTCATCGCTGCCCGGCAGGAGGATGTCACTGGCCACCACGCGGCCCAGGATGCGCTCGCGCAGGGCCTCGACCACGTCGCCGCCCTCGATGATGGGTGTCATCAGCAGGCCTTCCTCGGTGCCGCAATCCACCTCCTGCACCACCAGATCCTGCGCCACGTCCACCAGACGGCGGGTCAGGTAACCGGAGTTGGCGGTCTTCAGGGCGGTATCGGCCAGACCCTTGCGCGCGCCGTGGGTGGAGATGAAGTATTGCAGAACGTCCAGCCCCTCACGGAAGTTGGCGGTGATCGGTGTCTCGATGATGGAGCCGTCCGGCTTGGCCATCAGGCCCCGCATACCGGCCAGCTGACGGATCTGGGCGGCGGAGCCACGGGCACCGGAATCGGCCATCATATAAATGGAATTGAACGAGTCCTGTTCCACGGTCTCGCCGGCGCTGTTGGTCAGGCGCTGCTTGCCCAGCTTGGCCATCATCGCCTTGGCCACCAGGTCATTGGTGTGCGACCAGATATCCACCACCTTGTTGTAGCGTTCGCCATTGGTCACCAGGCCCTGGGCGTATTGGGATTCGATCTCCTTCACCTCGTCCTCGGCCTTGGCCAGGATGGCACCCTTCTCCTCCGGCACCACCATGTCGTCGGCGCAGATAGAGACGCCGGCGCGGGTGGCCAGGCGGAAGCCCATGTACATCACCTGGTCGGCGAAGACCACGGTATCCTTCAGGCCCAGGCGGCGGTAACAGGCGTTGAGCAGGCGCGAGATGGGCTTCTTGCCCATGGCCTGATCGACCAGATCGAAGGGCAGGCCCTCGGGCACGATCTCGAACAGCAGGGCGCGGCCCAGGATGGTGTCCTTCACCGGATAGCCGGTGCTGCGCTTGCCTTCCTCGTCAACCACTACCTCGCGCACCCGCACCTTGACCCGTGCATTCAGCTCGGCTGCGCCTGATTCATAGGCGCGACGGGCCTCGGTGATGCTGGAGAAGGCCATGCCCTCGCCCTTGGCGTTGACCTTTTCCCTGGTCATGAAGTAGAGGCCGAGCACCACGTCCTGGGAGGGGACTATAATCGGCTCGCCATTGGCCGGCGAGAGGATGTTGTTGGAGGCCATCATCAGGGCGCGGGCCTCGAGCTGGGCCTCCAGCGACAGGGGCACATGCACCGCCATCTGGTCGCCGTCGAAGTCGGCGTTAAAGGCGGTACAGACCAGCGGATGCAGGTTGATCGCCTTGCCCTCTACCAGCACCGGCTCGAACGCCTGGATGCCGAGACGGTGCAGGGTGGGGGCGCGGTTGAGCATGATCGGGTGTTCGCGGATGACCTCTTCGAGGATGTCCCAGACCACGCCCTCGCCGCGCTCCACCATCTTCTTCGCCGCCTTGATGGTGGTGGCCAGGCCGCGCAGTTGCAGCTTGGAGAAGATGAAGGGCTTGAACAGCTCCAGCGCCATCTTTTTCGGGATACCGCACTGGTGCAGCTTGAGGGTGGGGCCGACCACTATGACCGAGCGGCCGGAGTAATCCACGCGCTTGCCCAGCAGGTTCTGACGGAAGCGGCCCTGCTTGCCCTTGATCATGTCGGCCAGGGACTTCAGCGGCCGCTTGTTGGTGCCGGTGATGGCGCGACCACGACGACCGTTATCCAGCAGGGCATCCACCGACTCCTGCAACATTCGCTTTTCGTTGCGCACTATGATGTCCGGGGCATTCAGGTCGAGCAGACGGCGCAGACGGTTGTTGCGGTTGATCACCCGGCGATAGAGGTCGTTCAGGTCCGAGGTGGCGAAGCGGCCGCCATCCAGGGGCACCAGCGGGCGCAGTTCCGGCGGCAATACCGGCAGCACCGTCATCACCATCCACTCGGGACGGTTGTCGGATTCCAGCAGGGCCTCGATCAGCTTCAGACGCTTGCTGAACTTCTTGATCTTGGTCTCGGAGTTGGTGCCCTGGATCTCCTCGCGCAGGCGCTCGGTCTCACGCGGCAGGTCCAGGTCCTTGAGCAGTTCATAGACCGCCTCGGCACCCATCTTGGCCACGAATTCATCGCCATTCTCTTCCAGCGCCTCCAGGTACTGATCGTCGGTGAGCAACTGCCCGCGCTCCAGGGTGGTCATGCCGGGATCGACCACCACGAAGGATTCAAAATAGAGCACCCGCTCGATATCCCGCAGGGTCATGTCCAGCAGCAGGCCGATGCGCGAGGGCAAAGACTTGAGGAACCAGATGTGCGCCACCGGACAGGCCAGGTCGATATGCCCCATGCGCTCACGGCGTACCTTGGCCAGGGTGACCTCGACGCCGCACTTTTCGCACACCACGCCACGGTGCTTGAGGCGCTTGTATTTGCCGCACAGGCACTCGTAGTCGTTCACCGGGCCGAAGATCTTGGCGCAGAACAGGCCGTCCCGCTCCGGCTTGAAGGTGCGGTAGTTGATCGTTTCTGGCTTTTTGACCTCGCCAAAGGACCAGGAACGTATCATGTCGGGCGAGGCCAGACCGATGCGAATCCCCTCGAACTCGTCGGCCTGTCCCTGCTGCTTCAGGATTTTTAGCAAATCTTTCAAAGTCGTTTCCCCTTGATAGGAAAGTTGAGGAGCAGGATTTGAAGTGCACCCGTACAGGGCCTACTTCAAACTTCTCACTTCACACTTCTAACTTTCTTTAGTCTTGTTCCAGTTCCACGTTGATGGCCAGAGAGCGGATCTCCTTGACCAGCACGTTGAAGGACTCGGGCATGCCGGCCTCCATGCGGTGGTCGCCATCGACGATGTTCTTGTACATGCGGGTACGGCCGTTGACGTCGTCCGACTTCACCGTGAGCATCTCCTGCAGGGTATAGGCGGCACCATAGGCCTCCAGGGCCCAGACCTCCATCTCGCCGAAGCGCTGGCCGCCGAACTGGGCCTTACCCCCCAGCGGCTGCTGGGTGACCAGGCTGTAGGGACCGGTGGAGCGGGCGTGCATCTTGTCATCCACCAGGTGGTTGAGCTTGATCATGTACATGTAGCCGACGGTCACGGTGCGCTCGAAGGCCTCGCCGGTACGCCCGTCATAGAGGGTGAACTGACCGCTTTCCGGCAGGTCTGCCAGGCGCAGCATGGCCTTGAGTTCCTCCTCTGAGCAGCCATCGAACACCGGCGTGGCCATGGGTACGCCGCCGCGCAGGTTGGCGGCCAGCTCGACGATCTCCTCGTCGTTGAGGCTATCGAGCTGCTCCGGTTTGCCGCTGCGGTTGTAGATCTGATCCAGGAAGCCGCGCAGTTCCGCCGCCTTGGCCTTGGCCTGCAACATGTTGCCCAGCTTGATGCCCAGGCCCTTGGCGGCCATCCCCAGGTGGGTCTCCAGCACCTGACCTATGTTCATGCGCGAGGGCACGCCCAGGGGGTTGAGGACGATGTCAACCGGCTCGCCGTTCTTGTCGAACGGCATGTCTTCCACCGGTACGATCTTGGAGATAACGCCCTTGTTGCCGTGGCGGCCGGCCATCTTGTCGCCGGGCTGGATGCGTCGCTTCACCGCGACGAACACCTTGACCATCTTGAGTACGCCTGGGGCCAGATCATCGCCTGTGGTCAGCTTGCGCCGCTTCTCCTCCAGCTTCTGGCGGAATTCCTCGCGCTGCTGCTTGATCTGCTCCGCCACCAGTTCCAGCTGCTTGGCCACCTCTTCATCGCGTACCCGCACCTCCAGCCACTTATCGCGCTCGATGCCTTCCAGGTAGTCGGCGCTGATCTTGCTACCGGCCTTGAGCCGCTTGGGACCGCCATCGGCCACCTGACCCAGGAGCATCTTTTCGATGCGGGCAAAGGTGTCGTCCTCGGTGATGCGCAGCTGGTCGTCCAGATCCTTCTTCACCAGGGCCATCTCGTAGTTTTCGATGCTGGTGGCGCGGGGATCCTTCTCTACCCCGTCGCGGGTGAATACCTGCACATCGATGACGGTGCCGGCCATGCCGGAGCCGACGCGCAGGGAGGTATCCTTCACGTCCGAGGCCTTTTCGCCGAAGATGGCGCGCAGCAGCTTTTCCTCCGGGGTCAGCTGGGTCTCGCCCTTGGGGGTGACCTTGCCGACGAGGATATCGCCCTCGCGCACCTCGGCACCGACATAGACGATGCCAGACTCGTCCAGCTTGGCCAGAGCGGCCTCGCCGACATTGGGGATATCGCCGGTGATCTCCTCCGGCCCCAGCTTGGTATCGCGGGCCATGCAGGTGAGCTCTTCGATATGCACCGTGGTGAAGCGGTCCTCCTGCACCACGCGCTCGGAGATGAGGATGGAATCCTCGAAGTTGTAGCCGTTCCAGGGCATGAAGGCGACCCGCAGGTTCTGCCCCAGGGCCAGCTCGCCCATGTCGGTGGAGGGGCCATCGGCCATGACATCGCCGCGCTGGATACGATCACCCACCAGCACCAGCGGGCGCTGGTTGATGCAGGTGTTCTGGTTGGAGCGGGTGTATTTGGTCAGGTTGTAGATGTCCACGCCGGGCTCGCCGGGCACGGTCTCATCGTCATTGACCCGCACCACGATACGCGCCGCGTCCACCGAATCCACCAGGCCGCCACGCCGGGCCACCACGGTAACGCCGGAGTCTATGGCCACCACGCGCTCCATGCCGGTGCCCACCAGGGGCTTCTCGGCACGCAGGGTGGGCACCGCCTGCCGCTGCATGTTGGAACCCATGAGGGCGCGGTTGGCGTCGTCGTGCTCCAGGAAGGGGATCAGCGAAGCAGCAACCGAAACGATCTGCTTGGGCGACACATCCATGTACTCGATGCGGTCCGGGGTGAACAGGCCGGTCTCGCTCTGGTGCCGGGCCGGTACCAGGCCATCGGTCAGGATACCGCCGTCATCCACCGTGGCGTTGGCCTGGGCGATGACAAAGCGGCCCTCTTCGATTGCCGACAGATAGTGGATCTCGTCGGTGACCTGGCATTCCTTGACCACCCGGTAGGGGGTCTCCAGGAAGCCGTGGCGGTTGGTGCGGGCATAGACCGCCAGGGAGTTGATCAGGCCGATATTGGGACCTTCCGGGGTCTCGATGGGGCAGACCCGGCCATAGTGGGTGGGGTGTACGTCGCGCACCTCGAAGCCGGCCCGCTCACGGGCCAGCCCCCCCGGCCCCAGGGCGGAAACGCGGCGCTTGTGGGTGATCTCCGACAGGGGGTTGTTCTGGTCCATGAACTGGCTCAGCTGGCTGGAGCCGAAAAATTCCTTGATGGCGGCAGACACCGGCTTGGCGTTGATCAGCTCCTGCGGCATCAGGCCCTCGGACTCGGCCAGGGACAGACGCTCCTTGACCGCGCGCTCAACCCGCACCAGACCGACGCGGAACTGGTTTTCCGCCATTTCACCCACGGAGCGGATGCGGCGGTTGCCCAGGTGGTCGATGTCATCCACGGTGCCGTTGCCGTTGCGGATATTGATCAGCTCACGCAGCACATCGACGATGTCCTCCTTGGACAGCACGCCCTCGCCCTCGGTCTCTTCCCGACCCAGGCGGCGGTTGAACTTCATCCGCCCCACCTCGGACAGATCGTAACGGTCGGAGGTGAAGAACAGGTTGGCAAACAGGTTCTGTGCCGCCTCCTTGGTGGGCGGCTCGCCGGGGCGCATCATGCGATAGATCTCCACCTGCGCCTCCAGCTCGCTGCTGGTGGTGTCGATCTGCATGGTGGTGGAGATGTAGGGGCCGTGGTCAAGGTCATTGGTGAACAGGGTGCGGATCTCCTTCACGCCCTTTTCAATGAACTGCTCCAGCAGGTCCGGGTTGATCTCGTCGTTGGGGTTGGCCAGTACCTCGCCGGTCTCCTTGTCGATCACGCTGTGTGCCAGGGTCTTGCCCACCAGGAACTCCTGCGGCACGTCGAGCCGGGTCACGCCCTGCTGCTCCATCTCGCGGATGTGACGCTGGGTGATGCGGCGACCGGTCTCTACCAGCACCTTGCCATCGACGATGATGTCGATATTGGTGGTCTCACCGCGCAGACGCTCGGGCACCAGCTCCAGGGTCAGCTTCTTCTTGCCCAGCTTGATGTGGTCGGTCTCGAAGAACAGGCCAAGGATATCCTCGGACTCATAGCCCAGGGCGCGCAGCAGCACCGTGGCCGGCAGCTTGCGGCGCCGGTCGATACGGCAGAAGACGTTGTCCTTGGGGTCGAATTCAAAGTCCAGCCAGGAGCCACGGTAGGGGATCACCCGGGCGGAGAACAACAGCTTGCCGGAGGAGTGGGTCTTGCCCTTGTCGTGGTCGAAGAAGACGCCGGGCGAGCGGTGCAGCTGGGAGACGATAACCCGCTCGGTGCCGTTGATGACAAAGGTACCGTTGTCGGTCATCAGGGGCAGCTCGCCCATATAGACCTCCTGCTCCTTGATGTCCTTGACCTTGGTGCCGGCGGCGGCCTCCTTGTCGTAGATCACCAGGCGCAGCACCACGCGCAGGGGGGCCGAGTAGGTGGCACCGCGCATCTGGCATTCACGCACGTCGAAGGCCGGTTCGCCCAGGCGATAATCGACGTATTCGAGTGCGGCGTAGCCGGAATGGCTGACGATAGGAAAGACTGAGGTGAACGCGGACTGCAAACCGGTATTGGCGCGAGCGGCGGCCTTGCCGCCCACCTGCAGAAAATCACGGTAGGAATCAATCTGTGTCGCCAACAGGAAGGGGACGTCGAGAATGCTCGGACGCTTGCCGAAGTCCTTGCGGATTCGTTTTTTCTCAGTAAAGGAATACGCCATCTTTATCCATTCCTCGATGAATCGGGCCGACCGTTGCCGGTACCGGTAGAGCGGGTTCCGACCCGCCACGGCGGCGGCCGGGCAGGTCGAATCAAATTCAGTGCGGGGTCAGATTCCGCCAGCGGGAAAAGGCCGGTAGCCTGGGCTACCGGCCAGTTTCAGCCGTTTGAAGCAGTCAGACTGCAAGCCGTCTTACTTGACTTCGACGGTAGCGCCGGCCTCTTCGAGCTGCTTTTTCAGGTCTGCGGCCTCGTCCTTGGAGACAGCTTCCTTGAGGGTGGTGGGGGCACCTTCCACGGCCTCCTTGGCCTCCTTCAGACCCAGACCGGTGATGGCACGCACGGCCTTGATCACGCCGACCTTGTTCTCGCCAAAGCTGGCCAGAACCACGTCGAACTCGGTCTGTTCCTCAGCGGCGGCCTCGCCAGCACCAGCGGCTGCAGGGGCTGCGGCAACGGCGGCGGCGGCGGATACGCCAAACTTCTCTTCCATGGCAGAGATCAGCTCAACCACGTCCATCACGGTCATGTTGGCAATGGCTTCCAGAATGTCGTCTTTAGAAACTGACATGTATGTACTCCTGAATCGTTAAATAATGAATGAGTTAATGATCGGCCAGGCCGATCTATGCTGCCTGTTTTGCATCGCGAATGGCGGCCACGGTTCGAACCAACTTGCCCGGAACCTCGTTGATGGTGCGCGTCAACTTCTCCACTGGTGCCTTCATTACCGCCATGAGCAGGCTGATGGCCTGATCATAGGTCGGCATCTGCGCCAGGGTATCCAGTTCGGACGGTGCCAGGAGCTTGCCACTGATGGAGATCATCTTGACCTCCATCAACTTGTTCTCTTTGACAAAGTCCTTGATGATGCGCGCCGCCGAGCCCGGATCTTCCATCGAGAAGGCCATGACCAATGGACCGGTCAAACCCTCTCTCATGCATTCGAAGTCCGTACCCTCGACCGCGCGCTGTACCAAGGTGTTCTTGACCACGCGCAGATAGACATTGTTTTCGCGTGCTTGCACGCGCAATTTGTCCATCTGTGCCACGGTCAGGCCTCGATACTCCGCCGCAACGGCCGAATAGGCTTTGGCTGCCACTTCCGCGACTTCAGCAACAATGGCCTGCTTTTCTGCAAGATTAAGCGCCATATATGCGTTACCTCCTGATCACGGTGGGGATAAACCCCGTTAAACCGGACGGGTCCGGCTCATGATTACGGGTCCGTCATCAGAGCGTTCTGATTCAAGAGCACCGTCTGCGCAGGCGATTAAGCAGGGCCTTGGCCCCGCACCTGCGGTCTTTGACGTCACCGGCCGCGGACGACCGGTTTCCCAAAGATCGGCCGAAGGCCAGCGCCTGGCCCTCGGTCAAAAAAACTGCCACCCTCCCCTGGCCGCAGGCCCACTGACTGGGCCTGGGTTTCAGGCAAGGTCAGATATTCAGTGAGGTCTGATCCAGCGACAGCCCCGGCCCCATGGTGCTGGAGACGGTGATGCGCTGCACATAGATCCCCTTGGCGGCACTCGGCTTGAGCTTTTTCAGATCGGCCACCAGGGCCTCCAGGTTCTCCTTCAGCTTGGCCGGATCGAACTCCACCTTGCCGATCGGGGCATGGATGATCCCTGCCTTGTCGGTGCGATAACGCACCTGACCGGCCTTGGCGTTTTGTACCGCTTCGGCCACATTGGGGGTGACCGTGCCCACCTTGGGGTTGGGCATCAGGCCACGCGGGCCGAGGATCTGGCCCAGCTGGCCGACCACGCGCATGGCATCGGGCGAGGCGATGACCACGTCAAAGTCCAACTGGCCGGCCTTGACCTGCTCGGCCAGGTCGTCCATGCCGACGATATCGGCACCGGCGGCCTTGGCGGCATCGACGTTGGGGCCCTGGGTGAACACCGCTACGCGCACGCTCTTGCCGGTGCCGTGAGGCAGCACGGTGGCACCACGCACCACCTGATCGGACTTACGCGGGTCAACGCCGAGGTTGACCGATACATCCACGCTCTCGGCAAACTTGACCGCGCTCAACTCCTTCAGCAGGGCAAAGGCCTCTTCTGCCGCATAGGCCTTGCCTGCCTCAACCTTTTCGCGAATCAGCTTCGCCCGCTTGCTCATCTTGGCCATTATTCTGCCCCCTCTACATCCAGACCCATGCTGCGCGCGCTACCGGCGATGGTGCGCACCGCTGCCTCCATATCGGCGGCGGACAGATCGGGCATCTTGGTGCTGGCGATCTCTTCCAGTTGGGCGCGGCTCACGGTGCCGACCTTGTCCTTGTTGGGTACGCCGGAGCCGCTCTTGATGCCAGCCGCCTTTTTCAGCAGGACCGAGGCCGGTGGCGTCTTCATGATGAAGGTAAAGCTGCGGTCGCTATAGACCGAGATCACCACGGGGATCGGCAGACCCTTTTCCAGATGCTGGGTCTGGGCGTTGAACGCCTTGCAGAACTCCATGATGTTGACGCCTTTCTGGCCCAGGGCAGGGCCGACCGGCGGACTGGGGTTGGCCTCTTGGGCCTTGACCTGAAGCTTGATGTAAGCCTCGATTTTCTTTGCCATGATTGCCTCACTTGCGGGTACAAACGGCTCGCGCCTCCCCAGGGTGTTGTAAACGCTAAATTCCCTGCACCTGATTACCGGGCCTGCCTGGCCGGTCTTTACCGGTTCATATAGGGGTGGAACTGCCGCTCCATGCCCGTCAGGAGGAGGACGAGAGGCGGTATGTTATGCCCAATCAGGCCTTTTCCACCTGGCTGAATTCCAGATCCACCGGGGTGGAGCGGCCAAAGATGGAGACCGAGACCTTGAGGCGGCTCTTGTCGTAATCCACGTCCTCGACCACGCCATTGAAGTCGTTGAAGGGGCCATCGATCACCCGCACCACCTCGCCGGGTTCGAACAGCACCTTGGGCCTGGGCTTCTCCACGCCCTCCTGCACCCGCTGCAATATGGCCTCGGCCTCGCGGTCGGTGATGGGCGCGGGGCGGTCGCCGGTACCGCCGATGAAGCCCATCACCCGGGGCACGTCCTTGACCAGGTGCCAGGTCTCGTCGTTCATCTCCATCTGCACCAGGACGTAACCGGGGAAGAACTTGCGCTCACTGCGCCGTTGCTGGCCGCCGCGCATCTCCACCACCTCTTCAGTGGGTACCAGGATGTCGCCAAACAGGTCATCCATGGCGGAGCGGGAGATACGCTCCATCAGCGAGCGCTTGACCTGATTCTCGAACCCCGAAAAGGCGTGCACCACATACCAGCGTTTGGACATCGAATCTTCCCTCAGCCCGTTATGACTTTCAGAATGTAGGCCAGCAGCATATCCACCAACCAGAGGAATATGCCCAACAGGAGCACCATGACAAAGACGATCAGGGTCGTCTGCATGGTCTCTTGGCGTGAGGGCCATACCACCTTGCGTACTTCGGTGCGGGATTCAACGGCAAAGGACCAGACCGACTTGCCCGGCTTGCTCTGCAGGGCAATGAACACGGCAAGGGCGGCCACCAGCAGCAGGCCGATCACCCGCAGCAGCA
This sequence comes from gamma proteobacterium SS-5, assembly GCA_009497875.2. NCBI lineage: Bacteria > Pseudomonadati > Pseudomonadota > Gammaproteobacteria > Chromatiales > Sedimenticolaceae > Magnetovirga > Magnetovirga frankeli. The sequence goes on from CP032508.2 coordinate 2,794,591, forward strand.
GAGACTCTTGTTCAAACTGGTAAAAACCACCAATGCCGGCGATCAGAATCAGCAGGGACACCCCCAGCTTGACCGTATCCAAGGTGGATGCCGTCGCTTCAGCTTCTGCGTTCATTGTGATCCTATACCCGAGATATGGCAGGCCAAGAGGGACTCGAACCCCCAACCTGCGGTTTTGGAGACCGCTGCTCTACCAATTGAGCTATTGGCCTAGATTACCTGGACGATGTGGCCGCTTGGGGCCTTGCGGCATTTCCTGCCCGGGATGAAACGGCCCTGGCACCCGAACCAAAGCGGGTACCCTGACCGCCCCCGAGCGGGACAGAAAAGGCGCGGCCATTGAGCATGGCCGCGCCTGCTGCCAGCAAACGGGGGATTATATCACTCGATGATCTTGGATACCACACCGGCACCCACGGTGCGGCCGCCTTCGCGGATGGCGAAGCGCAGGCCCTCTTCCATGGCGATGGGGTTGATCAGCTTGACCGTCATCTTGACGTTGTCGCCGGGCATGACCATCTCCACCCCTTCCGGCAGGTCGCAGGCACCGGTGACATCGGTGGTGCGGAAGTAGAACTGCGGACGATAGCCGTTGAAGAACGGGGTGTGACGACCGCCTTCTTCCTTGCTCAGCACATAGACCTCGGCCTCGAAGTGGGTGTGCGGCTTGATCGTGCCGGGCTTGCACAGCACCTGACCACGCTCGACGTCTTCGCGCTTGGTGCCGCGCAGCAGCACGCCGACGTTGTCTCCGGCCTCGCCCTGGTCGAGCAGCTTGCGGAACATTTCCACCCCGGTACAGGTGGTCTTCTGGGTGTCGCGGATGCCGACGATTTCGATTTCTTCACCCACCTTGACCACGCCGCGCTCCACCCGGCCGGTGACCACGGTGCCACGCCCGGAGATGGAGAAGACGTCTTCGATGGGCATCAGGAAGGCACCGTCGATGGCCCGCTCGGGCTCGGGGATGTAACTGTCCAGGGCCTCGACCAGCTTGTCGATGGATTTGGTGCCGATGTCGCTGTCATCGCCCTCCAGGGCCTTGAGCGCGGATCCGACCACGATCGGGGTGTCGTCTCCGGGGAAGTCGTAGCTGTCGAGCAGTTCGCGGATCTCCATTTCCACCAGCTCCAGCAGTTCTTCATCATCGACCATGTCGGCCTTGTTCATATAGACGATGATGTAGGGCACGCCCACCTGACGCGACAGCAGGATGTGCTCGCGGGTCTGCGGCATGGGGCCGTCGGCGGCGGAGACCACCAGGATGGCGCCGTCCATCTGCGCCGCGCCGGTGATCATGTTTTTCACGTAGTCGGCGTGTCCGGGGCAGTCCACATGGGCGTAGTGGCGCATGTCGGATTCGTATTCGACGTGGGCGGTGGCGATGGTGATGCCACGCTCACGTTCTTCCGGGGCGTTGTCGATCTGGTCGTAGGCGCGTGATTCGCCACCGAACTTGCTCGCCTGATGGGTAGTGATGGCCGCGGTCAAGGTGGTCTTGCCGTGGTCAACGTGACCTATGGTGCCGACGTTTACGTGCGGTTTCTTACGTTCAAACTTTTCTTTGGACATTACCCTATCTCCCGGAAGATAAATTGCACTGAGGTAAAAATTGCCCGGTACGCCGAGCGTGATACTGGAGCCCAGAAGCAGATTTGAACTGCCGACCTCACCCTTACCAAGGGTGTGCTCTACCAACTGAGCTATCTGGGCAAAATGGTGTTGGCCTGGGTCTGCCAGACCGGATGCCTGGAGCGGGTGATGGGAATCGAACCCACGTATTCAGCTTGGAAGGCTGAAGTTCTACCATTGAACTACACCCGCATTGCTTTCCGGGGAGCCTTAGCTGGACCCACTGAAATCTTTACCAACCTCCCCATGACTGAGGAAGTGGCTTGCCATTTTGGTGGAGGGGGGAGGATTACTCCGGGCCTCCATGCCCTCCGCCCTTCGGGCCGCGCTGCGCGCGTTCAAAATCGCTCTCGGCAACTGCTCCTGCGTTGCTCTACCTCCTGCGTCCCTGCGGTCGCTGGCGATTTTGTCGAACCTCCACCGGTTCAAATCCTCCCCCCGCTCAACTCATCAGGAGGTTTGCCAATTGGTGGAGGGGGGAGGATTACTCCGGGCTTCCATGCCCTCCGCCCTTCGGGCCGCGCTGCGCGCGTTCAAAATCGCTCCTGGCGATTTTGTCGAACCTCCACCGGTTCAAATCCTCCCCCGTTCAACTCATCAGGAGGTTTGCCAATTGGTGGAGGGGGGAGGATTCGAACCTCCGAAGGCTGAGCCGACAGATTTACAGTCTGTTCCCTTTGACCGCTCGGGAACCCCTCCGCGAAGGTGCAGCATTTTCATGATCTGACCCACTCTTGTCAAGGCCGTTCGGTAAAAAAACCCGGCCAGGCCTGGCCGGACCGAATACAAGCGCCAAGCTAACTGCTCGGGCCGTTAAGCCCTTAGCCCCTGGCAGCGGAGAAATCCCCCTACCCCCTTTGTAAAAGGGGGATTGGCGCAGTCGGCGGCAGTTCGCTTCGCCCCCAGCGACATCATTTTGCAGCCAAAAGGATGGCATAATCCCGCCGCAATCAACTTGCCGAGGTATCTATCAATGAATGTCACCCTGTTTGGAAGCGGTTATGTCGGCCTGGTCACCGGTGCCTGCCTGGCCGAGGTCGGCAACAATGTGGTCTGCGTGGATGTGGACCCGGCCAAGATCGAACTGCTCAATGCCGGCGGTATCCCCATCTACGAGCCGGGCCTGGAGGAGATGGTACAGCGCAACCACCAGGCCGGCCGCCTCAGCTTTACCACCGATGCCAGGCTGGGGGTCGAGCACGGCCTGTTCCAGTTCATCGCCGTGGGCACACCGCCGGATGAAGACGGCTCCGCCGATCTGAGCCATGTGTTGACGGTAGCCCGCACCATCGCCGAGCACATGCAGGACTACCGGATCATCGTCGATAAATCCACCGTGCCCGTAGGTACCGCGGATCGCGTGCGGCAGGCCGCCCAGCAGGCCCTGGATGAGCGCGGCCTGGCGCTGGAGTTCGACGTGGTCTCCAACCCTGAGTTTCTCAAGGAAGGCGCCGCCATCGAGGACTTCATGCGCCCGGACCGCATTGTCATCGGCACCGACAACCCGCGCACCACGGAATTGCTGCGTGCCCTCTACACCCCCTTCAACCGCAACCACGACCGCCTGGTCACCATGGACATCCGCTCGGCGGAGCTGACCAAATACGCCGCCAATGCCCTGCTCGCCACCAAGATCAGCTTCATGAACGAACTGTCCCGCATCGCCGAGGCCATGGGCGCGGACATCGAACGGGTGCGCGTCGGCATCGGCTCGGACCCGCGTATCGGCTACCACTTCATCTACCCCGGCTGCGGCTATGGCGGCTCCTGCTTCCCCAAGGACGTCAAGGCACTGGCCCAGACTGCCCGTCAGAATGGCATCCAGCCGGAACTGCTGGATGCGGTAGAAGCGGTCAACCAAAGCCAAAAGCAGGTACTCTTTGGCAAGATACAAAGCCACTTTGGTGAGCTGAGGGGGCGCCGCTTCGCCCTCTGGGGCCTGGCCTTCAAGCCCAATACCGACGACATGCGCGAGGCCTCCAGCCGGGTCTTGCTGGAACAACTCTGGGCCGCCGGTGCCCAGGTGCAGGCCTACGACCCCGCCGCCATGGAAGAGGCCGAGCGGCTCTATGGCCAGCGCCCGGACCTGCAACTCTGCCAATCCGCCAGCGCCGCCTGCGAAGGGGCCGACGCCCTGATCATAGTCACCGAATGGCAGCAGTTCCGCAGCCCCGACTTCCAGCAACTCAAGGCACAGCTGAATCACCCCGTCATCTTCGACGGTCGCAACCTCTACGACCCCGCCCTGCTGGCGAGCCTGGGCATCCGCTATCACGCCATCGGTCGGCCCGGCCCGCAGACATCAGCGCTTTGAGCCAGGGCTTGGGCAGCCCGCTTCAGCCATAATCGCGGTTTTTGCGCCACAAGAAAATTTCTTTGCTTATCAACAAAAAGTTCTTGCCTATTGTTGCTAATTGGTCTAATTTCGCAAAAAAGAAACATATACCTAACTTTTCTACAAATAAGCAACAACTAATATAAGCAGGAACCCGCCCATGAAAAACACCAGCCTAGTCTCCGCCGCCGTCGCCGCCGCCCTCTGTTCAACTTCCGCCTTTGCCACCAATGGCATGATCCTTGAGGGTTACGGCGCACGGGCCACCGCCATGGGCGGCGCCTCCATGGCCTATGACTCGGGCAACTCGGGTGCCCTGAACAACCCGGCCACCCTGTCGCTGATGGACGCCAATGTCCGCGCCGGGGTGGGTATCCGCTATCTGGGCCCGGACATCACCAGCTCCTTTGGCCCCGCCAGCACCGACTCCGACGGCACGGCCTACTGGATGCCCTCCGCCTCCTATATCCGCAAAGCCGGTGACTGGACCTATGGCGTGGCCATGCTGGCCCAGGGCGGCATGGGCACCGAATACGGCCAGGCGGGTCCGACCGACCTGTTTGCCGGCAACATGTCTCTGTTCAACAGCCCAGTCCCCCTCAGCGGCCAGGAAATACGCTCCGAGGTCGGCGTCGGCACCATTATGTTCCCCCTGAGCAAGCAGGTGAATGACCGCCTCACCATCGGCGGCTCCATTGACTTCGTCTGGGCCATGATGGACCTGCAGATGGACATGAGCGGTGCCCAGTTTGGCCAGTTGATGCAGGGCAACGGCGGCAGCGTTGGCGGCTCCATGGCCATGGGCATGGGCATGATGCTGGACCCCGACATGAACGGCGTTCCCGACGTTGACATGAACTGGGCCCGGTTTGACTTCACCGACGACAACGACATGACCGGCGAGGCCAAGGCCACCGGCTGGATGGGCCAGCTGGGCTTTACCTATGCCCTGAGTGACCGCCTGCGCATAGGTGGCAGCTACCGTTCCAAGACCCACCTGGACGACATGGACACCAACGATGCCACCCTGTCCATGCTGATACCCGCCATGGGCGCTACCCCCATGGCGCTGACCGGCACCCTCAACGTGGTGGACTTCCAGTGGCCCGACTCCATCGGCCTGGGCCTGTCCTTCCAGGCCACCGACCGTGTGATGGTGGTGGCGGACTACAAGCGTATCGGCTGGAAGGATGTCATGCAGTCCTTCCGCATGACCTTCACCCCGGATGCCGGACAGATGGGCGGCATGTTTGATAACACCATGCTGGACGTGACCATGGATCAGAACTGGGAAGACCAGAATGTCTTCTCCCTGGGCTTTGAATACCAGGCCAGCGATAAACTGGCCCTACGTGCTGGCGTCAACCTGGCCGACAACCCGGTACCCAACTCCATGGTCAACCCCCTGTTCCCGGCCACCATTGAAGACCACATCACCGGCGGCTTTGGCTACAAGCTGACCAAGAACGACAACCTCGGCTTCTCCTTCACCTACGCCCCAGAGGTGGAAACCGTCGGTACCGGACCGCTCAACTCCATGCCCGGCATGGGCGGCGTGGTCACCACCCACAGTCAGTTCAACTGGACCCTGAACTACTCCCGCACCTGGTAGTAACCGGTCCGTCAGAGCAAAAAAAGGTGCCTTCGCGGCACCTTTTTTGACTATCAAACGATCATGGGGCAAGCAGAGCCACCCCAGAAAATGAAAGCCTGCTTGCCCCTGATCGTTATCCGCCTGTACAGAATCACTTGGCCGATCCGTGCAACCGGTTCATCACCGCCTGCTGCTCGCCGTTACAGATCCCCTTGACCTGGCCGACCGCCGCGTTCAAGGCCAGGTCCAGGGACTCGCGGTCGGCCTTGGAGGGCCGATCCAGTACATAATCAATCACCTGATTACGCTCACCGGGGTGACCTATACCCAGCCGCAGCCGCCAGAAGCCCTTGTCCCCAAGGGCGGCGATAATATCGCGCAGGCCATTGTGCCCCCCATGGCCACCACCCTTCTTCAGCCGTACCGCGCCCACCGGCAGGTCCAGCTCATCGTGAACCACCAGTGTGTTCTCCGGTGCCATGCGGTAGTAGTTGGCCAGCGCCGCCACCGACCGGCCACTGTGGTTCATGAAGGTGCTCGGCTTGAGCAGCCAGCAATCATGCCCGGCCAGCAGCAGCTTGGCCACCTCGCCCTGAAACCGGCCCTCGTTGCGCAGGTTGCCGTGGTGCTCCTGCACCAGTTGGTCGATAAACCAAAACCCGGCGTTATGCCGGGTCTGTTCGTACTGGGCCCCAGGGTTGCCCAGGCCCACAATCAGCTTGATCCTGTCCATCACATACCTGCTTCAGGGGCGACATCAGGCCCGGCGGAAGGGGCCGCCAGGTCATCCAGCGGCCAGCGGGGCCTCACCCCATAGGCCAGGTCCTGGGCCTCACCGGCCTGCAGCCGCAGACAGCCGGCGAAGGCAATCATGGCACCGTTATCCGTACAGAACTCCAAGCGCGGATACCAGGCCCTGGCCCCTATTTTGGCACATTCCTGGCCCATGCGCTGACGCAGTCGCTGATTGGCGCTGACCCCGCCGGCCAACACCAGATCCTGCCAGCCGGTCTGCTGCAGGGCCCGTCGGCACTTGATCACCAGGGTATCCACCACGGCCTGTTCAAAGGCGCAGGCGATATCCGCCTTGAGTTGGTCATCGCGCTCGGCCTCAGGCACATCGGCCAGGGTATTCAGGGCAAAGGTCTTAAGCCCGGAGAAGCTGAACTCCAGCCCCGGCCGGTCGGTCATGGGACGGGGGAAGCGAAACCGCCTTGTATCACCCCGCTGCGCCAGCCGGGCCAGCTCCGGCCCGCCGGGATAGGGCAGGCCGAGCAGTTTGGCGGTCTTGTCGAAGGCCTCGCCAGCGGCATCGTCCAGGCTGTTGCCCAGCATCCGGTACTGCCCCAGCCCGGCCACCGCCACCAACTGGGTGTGGCCACCCGAGACCAGCAGGGCGACAAAGGGGAAGTCCGGTCTGGGCGACTCCAGCAGGGGAGCGAGCAGGTGGCCCTCCATGTGGTGCACGGCGAGCGCCGGGATCGACAGGCCCCAGGCCAGGCTGCGACCAATCGAGGCCCCCACCATCAGGGCCCCCACCAGGCCGGGACCGGCGGTGTAGGCGATGCCGTCCAGGTCCCCAAGTCCCAGCCCGGCGTCGGCCAGCACCTGTCGGATCAGCGGCAGGGCCTTGCGGATGTGATCGCGCGAGGCCAGCTCGGGCACCACGCCGCCGAACTCCGCATGCAAGCGCACCTGGCTGTACAGGCCCTGGGCCAGCAGGCCTGCGCGGTCGTTGTAGAGGGCGACGCCGGTCTCGTCGCAGGAGCTTTCTATGCCGAGTACATTCATTTGGGATGATTTCCTGCGCGATATTGCTTTTCCAGCCCGTTGCTGTAGAATTCCGCGCTCTTTTAAGTTTGTTATTAACCCTGGGGTAACTCAATGCCTAATGTCCGCGTAAAGGAAAACGAACCCTTTGAAGTCGCCATGCGCCGCTTCAAGCGCTCTTGCGAAAAGGCCGGTGTACTGGCCGAGGTGCGTCGCCGTGAATTCTATGAAAAGCCCACCTGGGAGCGCAAACGCAAGGCCGCCGCAGCGGTCAAGCGTCACCTGAAGAAGGTCTCGCGCGAAACCCGCCGTTGGGAACGCAAGTACTGATCCATTCGGACCCCTCTGCCATGCTCAAGCAACGTATCCTGAATGACGTCAAACTGGCCATGAAGGCCGGTGACAAACCGCGACTGGCCACCCTGCGCCTGATCAGCGCCGCGATCAAGCAACGTGAGGTGGACGAGCGCATCGAACTGGACGACAGTCAGATGCTGGCGGTTCTGGAGAAGATGGTCAAGCAGCGGCGTGAATCCATCAGCCAGTATCAAAAGGCCGCGCGCAATGATCTGGTGGAGCAGGAGCAGTTCGAGCTGGGCATACTGCAGGAATACCTGCCCGAGCCGCTGGGCGATGCCGAGATCGCCGAGCTGATCGAGCAGGCCATAGACAGCACAGGTGCCAGCTCCATCAAGGACATGGGCAAGGTGGTCGGCCAACTCAAAACCCAGATGCAGGGCCGGGCCGACATGGCCCAGGTCAGCGGCCTGGTCAAGCAGAAACTGGTCGGCTAGGCCAGCGGCCTTATGGCCGACAGAATCCCCAGGGAATTCATCGACCAACTGCTGCAACGGCTGGACATAGTCGATGTGGTCAACAGCCGGGTGCCGCTGCGCCAGGCGGGCAAGGAATATCAGGCCTGCTGCCCCTTCCATGACGAAAAGACCCCCTCCTTCACGGTAAGCCGCGACAAGCAGTTCTTCCACTGCTTCGGCTGCGGTGCCCACGGCACGGCGGTAGGCTTTCTTATGGACTACGACCGGATGAGCTTCCCCGAGGCCATCGAGGAACTCGCCCGCCAGGCCGGCATGGAGATGCCCTCCGAGCTTGGCCCGAGCAGCGGCCCGGAGGCCGACCTGCGCCCCCTCTACGGGATCGTGCAGCAGGCAATGGACTACTACCGCGCCCAACTCAAGGCGCACCCGCAGCGCCAGCGCGCCATCGACTACCTGAAACAGCGCGGCCTGAGCGGTGAAATCAGCGCCGAATTCGGCATCGGCTACGCCCCGCCCGGCTGGGACAACCTGCTGCATGCCCTCAGCGGCCCGGGCAAGGCCTCGCCCCAACTGTTGCTCCAGGCCGGGCTGATCGCCGAACCGGAACCGGGCAAAGCCTACGACCGCCTGCGCGAGCGCATCTGCTTTCCCATCCGTGATCCACGCGGCCGCGTGATCGGCTTTGGCGGCCGCCTGTTGCCCGGCGAGACCGATAGCAAGGCCCCCAAATACCTCAACACCCCGGAGACCCCCCTCTTCCACAAGGGCCGTAACCTCTATGGCCTGTACGAAATGCGCCAGGCCCTGCGCCGCCCCGAGCGCCTGCTCATTGTCGAGGGCTACATGGACGTGGTCGCCCTGGCCCAGCAGGGTATCCGCTACGCCGTCGCCACCCTCGGCACCGCCACCACGGTCGAACACCTGCAACTGCTGTTTCGCCAGACCCCCCGCCTGGTGTTCTGCTTCGATGGCGACCGGGCCGGGCGCGAGGCGGGCTGGAAGGCCCTGCAGACCAGCCTGCCCCAACTCAGTGAAGGGCGCGAGGTACGCTTCCTGTTCCTGCCCGAGGGCGAAGACCCCGACAGCCTGGTGCGCAAGGAGGGCCAAGCCGCCTTTGAACAACGCATCGAACAGGCCCAGGGCCTGTCCGACTACCTGCTCGAACACCTCGCCCAGGGCATAGACCTGAGCGACACCGACGGCCAGGCCCGCTACGCCGATCGGGTCCGGCCGCACATCGAACAACTGCCCGAGGGCACCCTGCGCCACCTGCTGGCCCGCCGCCTGGCCAGGCTCACCGGTGCCGACCAGGGGCAATTGGACCCGCGCCCACGGCCAGGCCCCCGCACCCGTCAGCGCGGCCCGCGCCCGGCCCATCAGCGCCCCAGCACGCCGCTGCGCCAGGCCGTGCGGCTGCTGTTGGAAGAACCCCGCCTGGCCCTGCTGGAACAGGCCCCGGCGCACTGGTCCCAGGCCCGCGTCGAAGGCATGGAATTATTGACCGGCCTGGTCGAGCTGATCCGGCGGAACCCCGCCATCCGCCCCGGCCCCCTGCTGGAGCACTGGCGCGACAGCAACTACCACCCTGCCCTGCGCAGCCTCAGCGCCAGCCCGCTGAACATCCCCGAGAGCGGCTATGAGGCCGAATACCTGGGCTGCCTGGAGCGCCTGGCAAAGACCGCCCGAGAGCAGGAATTCGATGCCCTGACCCGGCGCAGCGCCCTACAGCCACTCACCAGCGGGGAAATGGAACGGCTCAAGGCCCTGTCTCGAATGATTTCCAGGTAGCCAATTCAACAAGCCCATGCTATACTTTCGCGTTCTCTCTCCCTTGATTCTCTAGAAAAATGGCCTCTATGTATAAGGAAGAACAGACCTCCCAGCTGAAAAAATTGATCTCGAAAGGTAAGGAGCAAGGCTTCCTGACCTATACCGAAGTCAATGACCACTTGCCCGAGGGCATTGTTGAGCCGGAGCAGATCGAAGATATCATCCGCATGATCAACGACATGGGGATTCAGGTCACCGAATCCGCAGCCGATGTGGATACCGAAAACCTGGGCGATATCGCCTCCACCGACGACGACGCCGCCGAGGCCGCCGCCGCCGCCCTGGCCGCAGTGGAAAGCGACGTCGGCCGCACCACCGACCCGGTGCGCATGTACATGCGCGAAATGGGCACGGTGGAGCTGCTCACCCGCGAGGGCGAGCTGCTCATCGCCAAACGCATCGAAGACGGCCTCAACAAGGTCGCCATCGCCCTGGCCGGCTACCCGCAGACCATCCGCCTGCTGCTGGACAAGATGGCCGCCATCGAGGCCGGCGAATGCCGCCTGGCCGACATCCTGGTGGACTTCATCGACCCCACCCAGCCCGAGGCCATCCCCCAGGCCAGCAACCCGAACACCGCCAGCGCCGACAACAAGAGCGATGATGACGACGATGCCGCCGATGACGACAAATCCCTCGACCCGGCCCTGATCCTGGAAAAGGTCGGCAACATCGACAAGCTGTACAACGCCTGGCTGAAGCTGCAAGACAAAAAGGGCGCGGCCGACAAAAAGACCCGTGCCGCCCTCGACAACCTGGCCCAGGCCTTCCTTGAATTCAAGCTGGCACCGCCCTTCTTCAATCTGCTGTGCAACCAGTTGCGCACAGTGGTAGAGCAAATCCGCAAACACGAACGCAGCATCATGGGTCTCTGCGTGGATTACAGCGGCATGCCCCGGCGCACCTTCATCGCCACCTTCCCGGAAAACGAAACCAATCTCAGCTGGGGCAAGAATCTGGTAGCGGAAGGCCATGACTACAGCGACAAACTCAAGACCAACCTGAGCGACATCCTCCGCGCCCAGAAAAAGCTCGCCGAGATCGAACGCCAATCCGGCCTCACCATCGGCGAGATCAAAGAGGTCAACCGCAAGATGTCCATCGGCGAGGCCAAGGCCCGCCGCGCCAAAAAGGAAATGGTCGAGGCCAACCTGCGTCTGGTCATCTCCATCGCCAAAAAATACACCAACCGTGGGCTGCAATTCCTCGACCTGATCCAGGAAGGCAACATCGGCCTGATGAAGGCGGTGGACAAATTCGAATACCGCCGTGGCTACAAATTCTCCACCTACGCCACCTGGTGGATCCGTCAGGCCATCACCCGCTCCATTGCCGATCAGGCGCGCACCATCCGCATCCCGGTGCACATGATCGAAACCATCAACAAGCTCAACCGCATCTCGCGCCAGATCGTCCAGGAACAGGGCCGCGACCCCACCCCGGAAGAGTTGGCGGAAAAGATGGAAATGCCCGAGGACAAGATCCGCAAGGTACTCAAGATCGCCAAGGAACCCATCTCCATGGAGACCCCCATCGGTGACGACGAAGACTCCCACCTGGGCGACTTCATCGAAGACTCCAACGTCGTCACCCCGGTGGACTCGGCCACCATGGAAGGCCTGCGCGAGGCCACCCAATCCATGCTCGGCAGCCTCACCGGACGCGAATCCAAGGTCCTGCGCATGCGCTTTGGCATCGACATGAACACCGACCACACCCTGGAAGAGGTCGGCAAGCAGTTTGATGTCACCCGCGAGCGCATCCGCCAGATCGAGGCCAAGGCCCTGCGCAAGCTGCGCCACCCCTCGCGCTCGGACAAGCTACGCAGCTTCCTCGACGATTGACCCGCCCCAGGGCCCTTAGCTCAGTTGGTTAGAGCAGGCGACTCATAATCGCTTGGTCGCAGGTTCAAGTCCTGCAGGGCCCACCATACAAAACAAGGGGTTAGGTGATTTTCAGCCTAGCCCCTTTTGTTTGCATTGACCGAGTGGACCCCACCATGGATTGCATCCGCATTCGCGGCGCCCGTACCCACAACCTGAAAGACATCGACCTCGACCTGCCACGGGACAAGCTGATCGTCATCACCGGCCTGTCCGGCTCGGGCAAGTCGTCGCTGGCGTTCGATACCATCTATGCCGAGGGCCAGCGGCGCTATGTGGAGTCGCTCTCGGCCTATGCCCGCCAGTTCCTGTCGATGATGGAAAAACCCGATGTGGATCACATCGAGGGCCTGTCGCCGGCCATCTCCATCGAGCAGAAGACCACCAGCCACAACCCGCGCTCCACCGTTGGCACCATTACCGAGATCTACGACTACCTGCGCCTGCTGTTTGCCCGCTCCGGGGTGCCGCGCTGCCCGGAGCACGGCGAGACCCTGGAGGCGCAGACCGTCAGCCAGATGGTGGATCAGGTGCTGGCGCTGCCGGAGGGGGACAAGCTGATGCTGCTGGCACCGGTGGTGTCCGAGCGCAAGGGCGAGTATCTGGGCCTGATCGAGGAGCTGCGTCTGCAGGGCTTTGTGCGCGTGCGGGTGGATGGGGTGCTGTATGAGATCGATCAGGTACCGGAGCTGGAGCTGCGCAAGAAGCACAGCATCGAGGTGGTAGTGGACCGCTTCAAGGTGCGCCCGGACATGGCCCTGCGCCTGAGCGAGTCGTTCGAGACCGCCCTGCGCCTGGCCGATGGTCTGGCGCGGGTGGCCTGGATCGACCAGCCGGAACGCAAGGAGCTGCTGTTCTCCGCCAACTTTGCCTGCCCCATCTGCGGCTACAGCCTGCAAGGGCTGGAGCCGCGCCTGTTCAGCTTCAACAACCCCGCCGGTGCCTGTGAGACCTGCGATGGCCTGGGGGTGCGGCAGTATTTCGACCCCGAGCGGGTGGTGGCCAATGGCGAGATGAGCCTGGCCGATGGCGCGGTGCGCGGCTGGGACCGACGCAACGCCTATTACTTTGGTCTGGTGCGCTCCCTGGCGCGGCACTACGGCTTCGACCCCGAGACCCCCTGGAACCGGCTGCCGAAAAAGACCCGTGACGCCATCCTGTTCGGCAGCAAGGGCGAGGCCATCACCTTCACCTACTTCAACGAGCGTGGCAAGGGGATGACCAAGACCCATGCCTTCGAAGGGGTGATCCGCAACATGGAGCGGCGCTACCGCGAGACCGAGTCCAACGCCGTGCGCGAGGAGCTGGCCCGCTATGTCTCCAACCAGCCCTGCCCCAGTTGCGGCGGCAGTCGGCTGAACACCGCCGCGCGCCATGTCTTTGTCGGCGAGCACAATCTGCCGGCGGTCACCGCCCTGGCGATAGGCCCGACCCTGGACTACTTCGAGCAGCTGCAGCTGCCGGGCAAGCAGGGCCAGATCGCCGCGAAGATCCTCAAGGAAATCTGCCTGCGCCTGCGTTTTCTGGTCAATGTGGGCCTGGATTACCTGAGCCTGGATCGCAGCGCCGAGACCCTGTCCGGCGGCGAGGCCCAGCGCATCCGCCTGGCCAGCCAGATCGGCGCCGGTCTGGTGGGGGTGATGTACGTGCTTGATGAGCCCAGCATCGGCCTGCACCAGCGGGATAACGCCCGCCTGCTCAAGACCCTGACCCATCTGCGCGACCTGGGCAACACCGTGATCGTGGTGGAGCACGACGAGGACGCCATCCGCAGCGCCGATCAGGTGGTGGACATCGGCCTGGGTGCCGGGATCCACGGCGGTCGGGTGATCGCCCAGGGCACGGCGGCCCAGATCGCCGAGGTGGCCGAATCCCTCACCGGCCAGTATCTCAGCGGCCAGCGCCGCATCGCCGTGCCTAAGCAGCGCATCGCCCCCGGCGAGCACTGGCTGCGCATTCGCGCTGCCGCCGGGCACAACCTGCAGGGGGTGGATGCGGAGATCCCGGTGGGCCTGTTCACCTGCATCACCGGGGTGTCCGGCTCGGGCAAATCCACCCTGATCAACGACACCCTGTTCCCCATCGCCGCCGAAAGGCTCAACGGTGCCAACCCCATGGAGACCGCGCCGCACAAGGCCATAGAGGGCCTGGAGCGGTTCGACAAGGTGGTGGACATAGACCAAAGCCCCATCGGCCGCACGCCGCGCTCCAACCCGGCCACCTACACCGGCCTGTTCACCCCCATTCGCGAGCTGTTCGCCGCCACCCAGGAGGCGCGCTCGCGCGGCTATCAGCCCGGCCGCTTCAGCTTTAACGTCAAGGGCGGCCGCTGCGAGGCCTGCGCCGGCGATGGCGTGATCAAGGTGGAGATGCACTTTCTCGCCGACATCTATGTGCAGTGCGACCAGTGCAAGGGCCGCCGCTACAACCGCGAGACCCTGGAGGTGAAGTACAAGGGCAAGGGCATAGACGAGGTGCTGGAGCTGACCGTGGAAGAGGCGCTGGTTTTCTTCGACGCCGTGCCCGTGCTCAAGCGCAAGCTGCAGACCCTGGACGACGTCGGTCTGAGCTACATCCGCCTGGGTCAGAACGCCACCACCCTGTCCGGCGGCGAGGCGCAGCGGGTCAAGCTGGCCCGCGAGCTGTCCAAGCGCGACACCGGCCAGACCCTCTACATCCTCGACGAGCCCACCACCGGCCTGCATTTCTACGATGTCCAGCACCTGTTGGAAGTGCTGCACCGCCTGCGTGACCACGGCAACAGCATCGTCGTCATCGAGCACAACCTGGATGTGATCAAGACCGCCGACTGGATCATCGACCTCGGCCCCGAGGGCGGCAGCCGGGGCGGTCGCATCATCGCCAGCGGCACCCCGGAGCAGGTCTGCGAGCAGGCGGATTCCTACACCGGACAATTCCTCAAACCCCTACTGGAGCGCGGCTGATGGCAAAACCTGGCTATACCGGATTGAAACGGGTGATCAAGGCGGCGGGGTTCTCCCTGCAGGGGCTGATCTCCACCTGGCGCTACGAATCCGCTTTCCGCCAGGAGCTGAGCCTGTGTCTGCTGCTGCTGCCCGCCGCCCTCTGGCTGGGCCAGACCGGGCTGGAGCGGGCGCTGTTGGTTGCTGTCCTGCTGCTGGTGCTGATCGTCGAGCTGCTCAACTCAGCGATTGAATCCGTGGTGGACCGCCAGGGCCATGAACACAACGAACTGGCCGGCCGGGCCAAGGACCAGGGCTCGGCAGCGGTGCTCATCAGCCTGCTGCTGGTGGCGGTCAGCTGGGGGCTGATTGGCTGGGAGCGGTTTGCTTGAATCCAACCCGGCAAGGCAGGAGGCATAAAGGGATCGCAAAGCCGCGAAGGGCTAGAATCGCGGGCAAGCCCGCTCCCACTGGCCGAGCTACGGCTGAGTAGGCTGGTGGCTATACCGAGAAGGATGAGCCGCAGCCGCAGGTGGTGCTGGCGTTGGGGTTGCGGATGACGAACTGGGCCCCTTGCAGGCCCTCGGTGAAGTCCACCTCGGCCCCCATCAGGTACTGCATGCTCATCGGATCCACCAGCAGTTTGACGCCGTCGGTGATCACCTCGGTATCGCCCTCGGTGATGTTTTCGTCGAAGGTGAAGCCGTACTGAAAACCGGAACAACCGCCGCCCTGGATGTAGATGCGCAGCATCAGGTCCGGGTTGCCTTCCTCCTCGATCAGGCCGGCCACCTTGTGCGCCGCGGCCTGGGTGAAGACCAGCGGGGCCTCTTCGTTGCTGACTGCTTGTTCGGACATGATTACACCTCAAATGATCAATGGTTCGGCTTGCATAGGGTCTGCCTTAGGGCCATTATTCAATAACCGACAAAAAAGATCAAGAATGGACCTGCCGCAGTTTTTTCTCCGCAGCGGCTGCTCCCGCCCCTGCCGCCTGCTCGTCCTGGGCCGGGTTGGGCCTGGGGCTTGCGGCCTGGTCGGCGGCGGGCTCGGCCTCTTCACCGGTGCGCACCAGCTGACCATTGACCACCGAGCCCATCATCATCTCCAGAAAACGGTAATACACGGTGCCGTTGATGCTGGCCTTGCTGGCCAATTCCACCCGGTTGGAGGCGTGGACATCGCCCTGCACCTCGCCATTGAGCACGGCATTGGGCACATGGATATCGCCATGGATCTCGCCCAGCTCGCTCAGCACCAGGGTGCTCTTGTCGTCCTGCTCGGCGCTGATCGCCCCCAGCACCCGGCCGTCCACATGCAGCCCGCCCTGGAAATGCACATCGCCACGCACCTCGGTGCCCTTGCCAATCACCGTGTCTATCTTCGGCAGCTTGCCGGTCTTTTTGTTCCAGCCAAACATCCTCATTCTCCCCGTGTTGTTATGCTTGCATCTGCCCGGCCGGGATGGCGTCAGGGCAGCATCCCGGCACCCTGCAGACCCAGCCGCTCCTCCAGCCCCAGCATCAGGTTCATGTTCTGGATCGCCTGACCGGCCGCCCCCTTGACCAGGTTGTCGATCACCGAGAGCACCACCAGGGTAGCGCCGTCCTGGGGCTGGTGGATGGCCATCTGGCAGTTGTTCACCCCGCGCACGCTGCGCGTCTCGGGATGACTGCCGGCGGGCAGCACGTCAACAAAGGGCTCGTCCCGGTAGCGCTGTTCAAACACCTCTTGCAGGTCCACAGCCTCGGCCTTGAGGCGGGCGTAGAGGGTGGCGTGAATACCGCGAATCATGGGGATCAGGTGGGGCACGAAGGTCAGGCCCACCTCTGCGCCAAGCAGTTGCGCCAGGGTCTGGCGGATCTCCGGCAGATGGCGATGCCCCTGCCCGGCCAGGCCGTAGGCCTTGAAGCTCTCGCCGCATTCGCCCATCAGGGTGGCCACGCTGGCCTTGCGCCCGGCCCCGCTGACCGCCGATTTGCAGTCGGCGATGAGGCTGTCGCTGTCGATCAGCCCGGCCTCCAGCAGCGGCAGATAGCCCAGGGTGACGGCGGTGGGATAACAGCCGGGGTTGGCCACCAGACGGGCGGCGGCGATGGCCGAGCGGTTCAGCTCCGGCAGGCCATAGACCGCCTCTGACAGCAGCTCGGGACAGGCATGGGGCATGCCGTACCACTGCTGCCAGAGGTCCGCGTCCTTGAGGCGGAAGTCGGCGGCCAGGTCCACGACCTTGCAGCCGACCTGTAATAACTGCGGCACCATCTCCATGGCGGTGCCGTTGGGGGTGGCGAAAAAGACCAGATCGCAGTCGCTCAGCCGCTGCACGTCGGGCTCGCTGAAGCGCAGATCGACCAGCCCGCGCAGGCTGGGGAACATCTCACTGACCGCCAGCCCTGCCTCGCCACGGGAGGTGATCACCACAGGTCGCGCCTGGGGGTGCAGGGCCAACAGCCGCAACAGCTCGACCCCGGTGTAGCCGGTACCGCCGACCAGACCAATCTTGAACATTCTGCTTATCTCCTCAATTCATCGGACAGGCCAGATGGCCCTTGCGTGTCGCTTTATCCGGGCTGCGGGGCATGATATCAGAGTCCCAGTCCGTGTTATCATCCCCGCCCATCGTTCTACAGGGCATGACACCCATGGGCTATTTCTGGCTGAAGACCTTTCACATTGTCTTTCTTGTTTCCTGGTACGCGGGCCTGTTCTACCTGCCCCGGCTGTTTGTCCACCACGCCATGAGCGAGGATGCCGCCACCCGTGAGCGACTGGAGATCATGGAGCGCAAGCTGTTCTGGTTCATCACCCCCTGGGCCGTGCTCACCGTTGTGCTGGGCCTACTGCTGAGCATGTACACCGGCTGGGGTGGTGGCTGGCTGCACCTGAAGACCAGCCTGGTGGTCCTGCTGCTGCTGTTCCACTTCTGGTGCTGGCGGCTGATGCGGGAGTTTCGCGGCCCGGGCAACCCGCACAGCCACGTCTGGTTCCGCTGGTTCAATGAATTCCCTTTGCTGATCCTGGTGGCCGCCGTCTATCTGGTGGTCTTCAAGCCCTTCTGAGCCCATGGCCAGGAAGACCCCACCCAAGATGCCGCGCTGGCTGATGGGCCAGGACCCCAGCTCCAGGCGGGACGACCTGCATTACCTTGGCCACCTGCAACCACCGCGCTTTTTCGCCCGCTGGTGCTTTGGCCCGCCCCGGCCCAAACCGAAGAACCCGGATGAGGTATTCATCGAGGACGGCGAGGGTGATCTGGTACACATCTACGATTTTCTCTGGATCGACGACCCGCTGGAACCGGACGAGCTTGAGCCGCTGCTGCAACAGGCGATAGACGCCATCGACCAGTGGCTGGAGAACAACGCCGCCCCGCCCAGCCGCTGAAAGCCATCAGCGGTCGGCTGGGTGTAGCACGAATGGAGCGCAGCGCCGTCCTGGGCCTGTCGAAGGACGCAATCCGGGGTTGATTATCTACTTGCCCCCTAAGCTATCACTCTTCTGCAACACATCCACCCGCGAGGGCTTGAGGAAGTCCGCCCCGGTGGGGGTCAGATGGGCCTCAAAGGCGGCCTTGATGCGCTGGTAGAGCGCGGCATCGATGCGGTGCTGGGTGTGGGTCACATTGAGCATACGCTGCTCGAACTCCTGCCAGTCGGCGAAATGACCGGGGGACTCGAAGAAATACTGACCCTGATGCACAAACAGCCCCTGCCGCACCGCCTGACAGAGGGCCTCGAAGGCCTGCTGGCGCACCTGCTGCTCGTCGTTGAACAGGCTCATGATGGCATTGAACTCCCCGGCATAGACCGGCTCGGAGACATAGACCAGGCCGCCGGGCCTGAGCACCCGGTACAGCTCGGCAAAGCCTGGGGCCATCTGCTCCGCCGGTACATGGTGCAGGGACTTGAGCATGATGGCGATGTCCACCGAGCCATCCTCCAGCGGCACCGACTCCATGCCGGCATAGATGAAACGCACCTGGGGCAGGTCATCGATGGCCAGGTTCCTGTCGTGCTGGATGCGGTCCACCTCGGTGGCGATCACCTCGGCCACGGCGAAATCCTCGGCCAGCCGACGGGTCATCCAGGCGCGGCCACAGCCCAGCTCCAGCACCCGGGCACCGGCCAGGGGCAGGAGTTCGGCCATCAGCTGCAACTCGGTGGCCTGGCGGTAGGCGGCGGGGTCGCGTGGATACAGGCTGGGCGCTGTATTGGACGGCTGGATGGGGGTTGGCATCGTCATTTGCTCGGGCATTTTTGCAGGAAAGCTGTCAGAATAGGCGCGAATTATCCATTTTTTTTGGCCCCTTGTCTCAGGGAGCGACCCATGACCGACACCAATAACCCAGCCAACAACCCCGAGGTTGTCCACATCGATGGCGAGGCCATTCGCCTGGAGGACCTGGTGGAAGACTACAAGACCCTGTCCGAGCAGGTCGAATTGCTCAAGCGCAGCAACAAGAAGGCGGTGCGCCGTTACCGCCGGGAGATGGCCCTGCGCCCCTATCAGGCAGAACTGATCCGTCTGCAGCAGTACCTGGAAGAGCACCACAGCCGGATGATCATCCTGTTCGAGGGGCGCGATGCCTCCGGCAAGGGCGGCACCATCCGCCGCGTTACCCGCTACATGAACGAAAAGCACTACCGGGTGGTGGCGCTGGGCAAGCCCACCGAGGAACAGCGCACCCAATGGTTCTTCCAGAAATACGTCGGCCAGATGCCGCGCGGCGGCGAGGTGGTGCTGTTCGACCGCAGTTGGTACAACCGCGCCATGGTGGAGCCGGTATTCGGCTTCTGTAGCCAGGAGGAGTACGACAACTTCATGATCGGGGTGACGGGCTTCGAGAAGGACCTGGTGCGCCAGGGCACCATACTGATCAAGATCTACTTTTCGGTGACCAAGGAAGAACAGGCCCGCCGCTTTGAACGGCGCAAGAACGACCCCCTGCGGCAGTGGAAGTTGAGCGAAATCGACGTCCAGGCCCAGGACCGCTGGGACGAATTCACCCAGCAGAAATACGACATGCTCAAGCGCACCCACACCACCCACGCGCCCTGGACCATCATCCGCTCCAACGACAAGCACCTGGCACGGGTCAACGTCATGAAGGTAATCCTCAACAGCGTGCCCTACGAGCGCCTGAACCCGGAACTGGACTTCGTCCCTGACCCCGAGATTGTGGTATCCGGCTCCCGCGAACTGGAGATGATGGAGGCCCAGCGCCTGCGTTCGGGTAAGTTTGTCGGCTAACGGAGGACAGAGGACGGAGGACAGAGGGCAGGGCTAGATGGTTTTTTTGCGGGCATTGGCGGCTGCCGCCGTTCATGGCAAAGGCCTCAAATCCCCCTCAATCCCCCTTTGATAAAGGGGGAAGCCAATAACAGCCCTCGGTGAGGGCCTCAAATCCCCCCTTTGACAAAGGGGGAGGCCAAGTGCTGTCCCCGATAAGGGGCCTTTGCGCCTCATTCTTCTCTGCGTCCTGATGTTTTTTTCGGCTTCTCACGCCCCAGGCTCAATCCGGGTCGCGGGCCAGGCGAATGCCCAGGTGCGCCACCTGGTTTGACGCCGGAGAACTGCTGCGCCGGGTCAGTTTCATGCTGTCCGCCGGTTTGTTAAAGGCCCCGCCCCGGACCACCCGCTGATCACAGCCGGCAAACTCCAGGGCGCTGCCATCGGCGGCGGCGTCCAGATAGCCCTTTCGATAGCAGTCCTGCACCCATTCTTGCACATTTCCTGCCGTGCTATGCAGGCCGAAGGGGTTGACCTTGAAGGTCTCCACCGGCGCGGGCGAGCGGCGGTCGTACTGGCTGTTGCAGTTGAAACAGTTGGCGTTGTTCTTACCTGGCTCGTAGCCCCACCAGTAGGGCGATTCGCGCCCCCCGCCGGCGGCGTATTCCCATTCCGCCTCGGTCGGCAGGCGGTAGTTTTTGCCGGTGCGCTGGCTCAGCCAGCGGGCCAGGGCCTGGGCGTCTTCCCAGCTGACATTGATCACCGGCATGGAGCCTCGGCCCCAGCCGTTATCGTCCGGCAGGGGGCGGCCCGTGGCCTGGGCAAAGCGGTCGTAGAGGGCAAAGCTGACCTCGCTGCGGCCGATCAGGTAGGGCTTGAGACTGACCTCATGATAGGGGCTTTCCTCAACGATCACGCCGGTACGGTTGCCCATCATGAAGCTGCCGCCCTGCAGGGCGACCAGGGCATAGCCAGCCTCGGGGTCTTCGTGGATGCGGTTGCCGTCGCTGCGCACCTTGATCGGATCGAGATCCTCGCTCTGCGCGGCCTCGACCTGCTGCTCAACCGGTCCTGTGGCGGGCTTGGGTTTGGGCCTCCTGGCCGCCGGGTTCGGGCTGGGCCGGGGCGGCGGGGCGCTCTGCGCGATGGGCTGGGGTGGGGTGACCGAGGGCGGCCTGGGGCCTGCCAGCAGGCGCGAGAACAGCTCGCTTCCGCCCATGCCCAGGGCGACCAGCTCCAGTACCAGTAGGCAGGCCCCGGCACCCAGGGCGGCACCCTTGAACAGGGCGGATGATTTACCGGAAGAAGAGTAAACCACCGCGCCCTGGCTGTCCGACTCCAGCTTGTCCAGAATCACCGCTGCCCGGGATTCGGCCTGCAAGCGGTCCTCCTCGGCCTTCTGTCGGCGCTCTTCGGCCGTTTGCAGGGCCTGTTTCAGGCCATCGAGTTCGGCGTTGAGCTGTTCGATCAGGCCGTTCTTGTCCTCCACCTCGTCCTCGATCAGACGCCCCTGCTGGTTGGCCTGCTCCAGCTCCTGATGCAGTTCCTTGGTGGTCTTGCGCAGGCTTTCCACTTCCTGCCGCAGGGCCTGGTGTTCGACCATGTCCACCTTGCCGGTGGCCAGGCGCACCTTTTCCTCATGGGCGCTGGACAGCGCCCCCTGGAGTTCTTTGATCTTGGATGTGTAGGGTTCTTTGTCTGTCATTTACTGTGAAACTCGCGAATTACGGCTTGTTTTTTTGATTACCCCTGTATCTCAGCCATGCAGCCTGCCCCTGGTGGTTGCGCGGCGGCCACGGGCCGCCCTATTCGATGGGCTGAGATTTGTGGGTAATCAGGTATTCTTTAACTGGCTCAGCTCTTCTTCCAGCTCCAGGCGGGCGCTGACCTCGGCGTCCAGGGCCAGTTCGGCCTGGGCCAGCTCCTTGCGCAGGCGGTCGGCCTCTTCTTCCAGCTCGCGGTTGCCCGCCGCCGGTTTGGTTCCCTGTTTGAGGGCCTTGCGCAATTCGTCCACCTCTTGCTCCAGCAGCAGCTTTTCCTCCAGATAGCCCTTGACCTGCTCGCGCAGGGCCTCGTCGCCCTCGCTGCATTCCGAGCGGGCCTGTTTCAGGGCCTGCTTGAGCTGGGCGATCTCCTCCCGCGCCCTGGCCAGCTCACCCGCCTGACCCGGCCCTGCGCCTGCGCTCTTTTTCAGCTCCAACAGCTCGGTGAGCACCCCGGAGTGGTCCTTGCGCGCCTGCTCCAGGGCGTCATGCAGGCTGCTGATCTCGGCCAGGCGCTTTTCCTCCTGGTCGTTCATCTCCTGCTGCATCTTGCTCAACTGCTGGCGCAGCTTGTCCACCAGCACCTGTAATTTGTCCCGGTCATCACAGCCGGGGGCCGCCCCTATGTCTTCCTCGGCCTTGCCCTCGTCTGCCTGACCAAACTCACCGCCGGGCACCATCTGCAGGCCCTTGTCCAGCACCGTGGCCTGAATCCCCTTGCTGGCCAGCAGATAGGCCGCAGCGTGGCTGGTGCGGCCATCCTGACAACAGACCACATAATGGCTGTCGAGGTCGAGCTTGTCGATCTGGAAGCGCAGCTGATTAAAGGGGATGTTGATGGCACCCTGCAGGTGGCCCTTGGCAAAGGCGGCCGCTTCACGCACATCCAGCCAGCGGGCACCCCCTTCATCCACCTTGGCCTTGGCCTGGTTGAAGCCGAAGGGCTTGGTCACCGGCTCCTTGATCAGCTCGACGAAGTTTTTCTTGCTCAGGCGCAGCAGGCGGCCGTCGTCCAGCATGGTGACATTGGCGCTGCGCTTGTTGCCGGCCAGCAGGGCATCCTCGCCGAAGCTGGCCCCCGGCCCCAGCCGCGCCAGCTCCACCGGGGGGTTGCCGTCGCCCATGTCGCGGTCCACCCGGCAGTGGCCCCGGTTGATCAGATAGAAGTAGTCGCCCTCCTCGCCCTGGTGGATGACCACATCGCCCTTTTTTACCTGATGCTCTTCCATGCACATCATGACGCGCTGGATGTTGCCCGGCGGGATCAGCTGAAACACCCGTGAACGCAGCAGCTGACTCATCCAGTCGTCATCGGCCTCGTCCGGCTCATCCACCAGGATACTGTCGGCCAGGCCGCTGTCGTTCAGCCCGCTGTCGCTGGCGCTCTCCGGGGATTGGGCCAGCTCCAGCTTGCGGCTGTCGATGCGCAGGATCTGAATCCGCTCGGCGGCGCGGGCGCTGACCTTGCGCGGAAAACGGTGGCCGATGGGGAACTTGGCCTGCACCGAGCCGGCCTGCAGCAGGTCATCATCGCCCTCCTCTTCTTGCAGCTGAACACGCCCGGAAAGCAGATAGAAATGCAGCTTTTTCTCGTCCCCGCGCTGAAACAGCAGGGTCCCCTTCTGCGCAGTAAAGACTTCTACATGGGGCAACAGCAGGGCCATACCCTCGTCGGACAGGGTATTGAGGGGGATGAAGCGCTTGAGGCTTTCGGGATCGATTTTTGTCTCTTCCGCCATTCAATCCACCTTGCTTGGGGATCTGTTGTTGTGCCGTTTGACCCCAGGCGTTGACCCCAGGCCGCGTTTTCTGGAAATATACTCAATAAGCGACTATAACGCACTTATTATTATTGATTATTTGCTGCCAGATACCAGCATTCAGTCTTGGCCGCTGGCAGGTTCAAGGCCGCAGGATCAGTCGGCCGTCACGCTGCACCAGTTCCAGGGAGCGCAGAAAGCTCATCCCCAACAATACCTGATCCCCCGGCATGTTGGGCATGATAACCCCAGACACCCCGGTTTTGACAATGGGCCCCAGCCGCACCTCATCCAAGCGGGTGCGCCAGGCCTGCACGCGGCCGTTGGCAGTGATGCTCTGAATCACCCCGCCAGGCTTGAGGCCAAGCCGCTGGGCAAGCCCCTGTGGCACAGCCACACTGGTTGCACCTGTGTCCAGCAAAAACAGTACCGGATGGCCATTGATCTGGCCCGGAGCCAGGTAGTGTCCGGCCCGGTTGCGCTTGAGCACCACCCCCACCTCGCCCTGCAGCCGCTGCAACTCCTGATTGGGATTGCTGAATTCATCCAGCCGCGCCTGAAACAGCCAGGTGAGCAGGCCCAGCAGCAATGCCCAGGCGGCGATGATCATGCCCTTGCCGATGCCGCCAGTCACCATCAGACGGCCACCATCAGCTGGTGATCTTGCGGTAGATGTCGGAGACCTTCAGCGGCAGGCGGCTGACCTCGTCGATCACGGCAAAGTTGGCCTTGCCGTACATGTGCGCCAGGTAGTTCTTGCCGGTCTTGTCGATGGTGATGCAGTAGGCGTGCACGCCCTGGCGATGGGCCTCGTAGAGGGCCATGCGGGTGTCTTCGATGCCGTAATCGCCGCGGTATTCCAGGTCGTAGTCATCGGGTTTGCCGTCGGACAGGGTGACCAGCAGCTTGACCCGTGCCTGCACCTGATTGAGCAGGCCCGAGAGGTGGCGGATGGCCGGGCCCATGCGGGTGTAGTCACGCGCCTGCATGGCGCAGATGCGGCCCTTGACCGCCTCGCTCAGGGGCTCGTCGAAGCCCTTGACCTTGAACACCTCGCAGCGCTTGCGCCCCCAGCCGGAAAAGCCGTAGATGGCGTAGCGGTCACCGAGGACCTCCAGCGCCTCGGCGAGCAGGATCAGCGACTCACGCTCGGCCTGGTTGATCCAGCCCTTGGTGGAGCCGGACAGATCGACCATCAACATCACCGCGATGTTGCGCTCCTCCCGCTGCAGCCGGGTGAACAGGCGGTCGCTCAGCTCCAGGCCGGAGCGCATGTCGGCCCAGCCGTCCACCAGGGCGTCGATGTCTATGCCCTCGCCATGGGGCTGGCGCCTGAGCAGCCGGTCCTCGCCGCGCAGGGCCTCGAAGGTGCGGCGCAGATGGCCGACGATGTAGCGGTAGCGGGTCAGGGTCTGGCGGTAGAAGTCGGTATCGCCGGGATCGATGCTGTGCTCGCGCACCACGCACCAGTTCTTGCGGTAATGCTGGCGGCGGAAGTCCCACTCGTTGTAGAGCGAGGCACCTTCCTCGTGATAGGTGCCGGACCAGACCTCATCCACGCCGCTGGGGTCCTTGCGGTACTGGCTGAGGTCATACTCACCCTCCCCCGCCGGATGCAGATAGTCCTCCGGCAGCTCGCCCAGGTCCAGCAGCACCGAGCTCATCATCGCCGCCACGTCATCCGGCGGCGGCAGGGGCTTGCCGTCGAGCATGATCTCCTTGGGCAGCTCCTCCGGAGCCAATTCAGTACCCTGCTCGGTACGGGTTCGGCGCAGCTCGAAGCGGTCATCGTCACGGCGCGCCCTGCCCTCCTGCTCCAGCTGATCCAGCACCTCGGCCAGGCGCACGCGGATCATCACCTTCTCCCGCTCGATGCGCTCGCGCTTGCGTGCCTCGATCAGCTCCGGCCGGAACACCCCCTGATAGCACACCGGCACTACCTCCAGGCCAGGATAAAACCTTGCCACCGCCGCCAGGCTGTCAAAGGCGGTGGCGCTGGGCTCGGCCAGCTGGGGCGGGCAGTCGGCCTCGACATCCCCCAGCCAGTGGCGCAGCTGCAACATGCGCCGATGCAGGCCGGGCAGCTCGCGGGCGAGGCAGGCATCCAGGCGCAGGCGCTCAAAATGGTGATAGAGAAACTGCGCCCTCTGGGGGTCATCGAAGGGGGCAAAGACTTCAGCGAAATCCGGCCGCAGGCTGCCGAAGCGGGTCTGCGCCCAGAGGTGGGTGGCCGTGGCCTTGTACAGCAGAAAGTTCCGCTCCGGGTCGTGCAGCCGCGCCACGACCTGGGGCAAGAATAGGGTCTCGCCATCGGTCCAGGCCAGCTCGTCCTGTTCGATCCGTAGCCTGCGGCCAGACAGGCCGCGCAGAAAGGAGCCAAGCACCCCCTGACAGTCTTCCAGGTAGGCACCGAAACGGCGCTCATGGGCACTGGCGACAAAGCCCTCGGGATTGCGGATCACCGCCAGGGCCGGGGCCAGGCCGGCGCTGTCGTAGCGGTCCATGGCCAGGTGGGTCCAATCACGGATCATGGCAGGCTCCATCAATTCCAGGGCCTGGCCTGCGCGGCGGGCGAACTGATGCGCCAGCTCGATATTGGTCGCCGCCACCCGCCGCACCAGCTCCAGCACAAAGGACTGCTGCGCTTGCCCCAACCGCGCCAGCTCGGCGGCCAGGGCCTCGACGCGGATGAAGCTGAACTCCGTCTCCAGCCAGTCATCCAGTAAGGAAATAATCTCCTGCTCAGTCAACCGGGGGGGCATAGGGGCCTCTGTTGGCTTGGGTGTAAGTATCGGGCTATCAGCCTTTTTCAACTCTGCGCTCGTTCGCGTTCCGTGCATCCTTTTTGCGTTCCAGATTCAAGGAGCGACTCAAATCTTCCCCCTTCGCCAAAGGGGGGCCGGGGGGATTTCCTCACCCCCCCCCTTTATCAAAGGGGGGCCGGGGGGGATTTCCTCAATCCCCCTTTTGCAAAGGGGGAGGCCAAGTTTCTCCCCAAAAGGGTAAGTGGGCCTAAGGGTCCGGGTGGTCAAGCCCCGGCTTTATCCGGGTTAGGCACCGGCAGGGCATTATCCTCCCCGTCTTCCGCGCCCAGTTCCACCTTTTCGATCCGCTCGAAGCGGCGGCTGATCTTTTCTGCCGAGCTGTGGATCTCGCTTACGTCCCTGCCGGCCTGGTCGATGTGGCGGGCCAGGTTATCCATGCGCTTGCGGAAGCGGGCGAAGTCCTGCGACAGGCCGTTGAGGTGATCCTGGATGACATGTACCTGCTGGCGCGTTTCCGCATCCTTGAGTACCGCCCGCGCCGTGGTCAGTACCGCCATCAGGGTGGTGGGCGAGACCAGCCAGACGCGCCGGGCATGGGCCTCCTCCACCAGTTCGGGGAAGCGGCCGTGGATCTCGGCAAATACCGCCTCGGCGGGAATGAACATCACCGCGCCCTCGGCGGTCTCACCAGGGATCAGGTACCGGCTGGCGATGTCGTGGATGTGTTTGCGGATATCACGCCGGAACTGCCCGGCCGCCAGCTCGCGCTGGGCCGGGGTCTGGGCCTCGTCGCTCAGCCTCCTGTAGCCCTCCAGGGGAAACTTGGCATCGATCGGCACATTGCCGGTGGGATCGGGCAGATGCAACATGCAGTCCACCCGGTTACCGTTACTGAGGCTGTATTGCAGAGAGAAGTTGCGCTCGGGGATCAGGTTGCGGATCAGGCCATTGAGCTGGATCTCGCCAAAGGCCCCGCGTGAGCGCTTGTCCGATAGCACCTCTTGCAGGCTGACGACATTGCTGGACAGCTCGGCGATGCGCTTTTGCGCCTCGTCGATGCGGCTCAGGTGTTGCAGCACCTGGGCGAAGGTGGCGGTGGTCTTCTCGAAGCCCTCGTTGAGGCGCTGCTCCACTTGCTGGCTGATCTCGCCCAGACGCTGTTCGGTGGTCTGTCTGAGCTGCTGCATTTGCCGCCCCAGCTCTTCGTTATTGCGCGACAGGCCCTCGCCCAGCTGGCGGCCGCTGCTCTCCAGGCCCTGTTGCAGGGCCTGCTGCAACTGCAGAGACTGGGCCGATTGACGCTGCTCAACCTGCTCGCGGTGCTCGGCAAAGGCCCGTTGCAAGGTCGCCTGCAACGCCGCCAGGGCCTCCTGCTGCTGAATTCGGCTCTCCGCCAGCTGGCCGCTGGTGTGCCGCTCCAGCTGATCGAAGCGCTCCACCAGGCCCAGCTGGATATCCCCCAGGCGCTGTTCGAACAGCCGCGCCAGCTCACTGCCCTGGGCCATGAAGCCCTTCTGCAGGCGCAGCATGGCGCGCAGCTGCAATTCCTTCTGCGCCTCCAGGCCCTGACCCAGGCCCTGCAGCTGGCCTTGCAGATTGCGCAGGCGCAGGCCCTGCCCCCAACAGAACAGCAGCAGGGCCAGGGCCAGGCCGGTCAGGCCCAGCAACAACAGCATTTCCAGGGTGAATTCGATACGCATGGGGGTCAAAAGGGGCATTGGCCAGGGTTGGGGCAGTATAATGCCTGTATTGGGGATTCGGGGCCCGGGACGTAACATCTAACGCCCATGGAGCGGACAGCGCCACCCCGGAACATGAAACATCTCTTGGCGGCTTCGGGGTTCGGGACTCAGGACTCGACATTTGCCACGGATGTTTCACAGTAAGGCTTGATGTACTCACTAAGAGCATACGTCCTTAGTATGACATTCTATCTGAGAAGGTGGCTACTTGCCCCTCCCTGCCTCTTTCCCTGCGGACTCCATGTGCTATCATTGCAATCATAGCTCTTTGCACAGGTGTTTTACATGGCCAACCTCGTCGTTAGAAATCTTGATCCCACTGTCGTGGCTGCATTAAAGCAGCGGGCCAGTCGGCATGGCCGGAGTACCGAAGCGGAACATCGTGCCTTGCTGGAAGAGGTACTTCTGCACCCTCGACCCAAGTCTTTTGCTGAGGTCCTGCTGGGTATTCCTGATGTAGGCAGGGATGAGGACTTTGTCCGTCAGGAGGACAAAATGGATGCGGCTCGTGTATTTGATTGATACGAATATTATCAGCGAACTGCGCAAGCATGAACAGGCTAATGCTGGCGTTTTAAGGTTCTTTCGGCAGGCCATTGAGCAGAATGACAGGCTTTATCTCTCTGTCATCACTGTCGGTGAACTGCGTCGTGGGGTTGAGTTGATACGTCATCGCGGTGATCTGCAACAGGCGGTGATCCTGGAGAGCTGGTTGGTTCAACTGTTGATTGATTACGGCGCTCAGGTACTCGACATCAACGCAGATGTTGCTCAATTATGGGGGCGTATTCGCGTACCTCATCCCGAAAACGCGCTGGACAAGCTCATTGCCGCCACTGCCCTGATTTATGATTTGAAACTGGTAACTCGAAACAAAAAGGATTTTTCTATCTCTGGCTTGACGGTACTCAATCCTTTCTCCTAGCAACAGATACCCCGAGCCAAGGCACACCAGCGGGCCATGCTGGAGATGATTGGCTCTGGTGCCGTTCGTGGTGGGGGATGGGGGTTCATCCTGCAAGGGATTGAGATGAAAGACGGTTGCGTGGTCGAGTTTCAAGGCCTTTTTGTAGTGGCCAGCTCATAGCTTGTTGGTCACAGTGCCAACTGCTACATTCAACTTGACCATATGGTCACTTTTAAGGGAGAGGCCCATGCGCCATGTCCAGATTGCAGAGGCCAAAGCCACCCTGTCGGCGTTGCTGGCACGTGTTGAGGCCGGTGAGACTGTGGCGATTACTCGTCACGGTCGGGTTGTTGCGCGCTTGGTGCCTGATGAGGCGCGGATGGCATCTGAGCTGTTTGCGCCCCTTTGGTCTGAATCGGATGAGATTGATTTCTCCGCGCCTGAAGATCATCCACCCCAGCCCATTGCTCCGCTCTGATGCGTTATCTACTTGATACCAATGTTTTTATAGGAGCGATGAAGGGGCTGGCGCCGATTCGACAGCGGTTGCAGGTCACGCCCCTGTCTGACATTGCCCTGTCTGTCATTGTGTTGGGGGAGCTCGAATTGGGAGTGGAGAAAAGCGCCTACAGGGACAAGAATGCCGCCAAGCTCTCAGCTATTCTGGAGAATATCGAAGTTTATCCGCTGGATGCTCAGGTCAGCCGAATCTATGCCCAGATTAGGGCTCGGCTGGAAGGGAAGGGGGTGACCATTGGGGCCAATGATTACTGGATTGCCGCACAGGCCCTGGTTTTGGACCGCGTGCTGGTCACTGACAACGAAGCAGAGTTTTCCCGCGTACCCGACTTGCGGATTGAAAGCTGGTTGAGGGGTTGATTTGCCCAGCAGCAATCGCATTGACGCGCTGTATTCCCCACGCCTGAGTGCCATCTTCACCCGGTTGGCGCAGCAGCGTTTTGGCACGCTGACCGATGCACACCAGCTGATGGAGGATGCCCGCCAGCAGCTTGCCCTTGGATTGGAGCGCCGACTCAGGGATTCCGATTTTGAACCCACCGACAGCTACCTCATCGTCGCCTTCAAGCATGCCCTGACAGACGTGATGCGCGCTCGCTTTGGCCGCCCGGAACCTCGGGCCTGGCTCAAGGCTTTCGGTCCATTGGGTCGCTGGCTGTTTGAACGCTATTGCCTGGAGGGAAGGGCGCAACCGGAAATCATTCAGGCGGCACTTGAAGAGCCCTCTCTGGCCCAGCTCACCACCGAGGATCAGATACGCCAGCTGCTGTGGGAAATGGACCGTGTTCAGGAGTGTGAGGGGCCGCGAGGTCAAGAATACTCCCTGCATGACGAGGATGGTCAGGTGCTGGAAATACCCGTTGATGCCAGCCCGGAGCGCCAGCTGATGGAGGAGCAGCGCCTAGCCCTGCAGGCGCGTATCTTTCAGCACGGCCAGGCGAGTCTACAAGCTGCCAGGGGCCTGATCAGCCATATTGATTCTCTGTTGGGCCAAGCAGGTGAGCGGCTCAGGCTGGATGATGACCAGCGATTCATCCTGCAAGCCAACCTGGATGGCGAGCTGACGGAAGAGCGCATGGGCGAACTGCTCAACGGACTGAGCGTGCGCCAAGTGCGCTATCGCCGGCAACAGGCGCTGGAGAAGCTGCGTGAGCTGCTGGACAAAGCGGGGATCAGGCTGGACGATCTTTTACCGGAGGACGATCTCTGATGGTCAGTCAGCGTTGCTCTGCACCCCTTGTCAGAATCCGCCTGTCAGATTCCAGATGCGCCTCCGTTTACTGGCTATGAGCACAAGCAGAACCCTATGAGCCAATCCCATCCCCTGAGTTCCAGCGAGATCCTTGCCCTGGCCGCCGCATTGGCTGCGGATGAGCCAGGCTTGCCCCAAGGCAACCCGCCCGATCTGGCCGAGCTGGAATCCTGGCGGCAGGGCCAGCTGCCTGCACAACGGGCAGAAGAGGTACTGAGCCATCTGGTACGCCAGCCCGAGCTCATGCAGCAGCTGCGGCAGATGGAGCTGGCCGAGTCTGAGTTGAGGCGTCTGACCGAGCAGCTGGATGCACCATCCCCAGCGGCCCTATCCAACCAGAGCACCGAAGATCAACCCCACTGGCTGGCGCAATTCCTCCTCTCTCTCACCCGCCCGGTCTGGGCCATGGCCCTGGTGGTGATGCTACTCGCGGTTGGCATACTGCCCCTGCTCAAGCCGGTCAGCCTGCAAGCCGAATTGGACGCCCTCTATGCCGAGCCCCTGACCCTGCAGACCGATACCTGGCCCTGGCGCGCTGGCCTGGGCGGCAAATCCATCGACCTGCTGTCTGACCTCGTCGAGCCTGCTACCCAGCTGGAGATTCAGGCCTTTCGCCACGGGGTACGCAAAGGTCTGATGAGGATGCAACTCTCAGGCAAAGGCTGGTCTGGCATCATCAACCAATACCCGGCTCAACCGCCTGCCTGTAGCGCAACCCTTAGGGATTGTGAGATCCGGCGCGACCTCGCCATCGCCACCGGCTACTGGGCCATAGCGGCCAGAATCCGCTGCCTGGCCAATCAGCCTTTGCCTGCGGTAGAGCAGTTATTCGAGCAGCTGAACGCCTTGCCGCAGGCATCCGCTCTCAAACAGCAGTTGACCCAGTTGCAGGCGAAAGCCCAGTGCACGCAGCTGGAACAGCTGATGAACTGGGGGCTGAAGTGAAACTTGTCAGATTGCCGCTGGGGTTGGTGATGAGGGGGTCGTCACGCCCCACTTGATAGATTACCAGCGGATACTCAGGTATCCCCAATCCGTAATGGCACGGTCCTTTGTCACCAGTGGCGCGCCTGCCGCTAAACTGCTGGCGACGATGAGCCGGTCCGCAGGGTCGCCGTGGAAATCGCCCGGTAACCGCGTGGAGAGAACGGCTATTTCGGGTGTTAACGGCAGTAGTTTTACCTTGGGTCGCTGTAAGGCCAAGTCGATCCACACCGCTACGTCCATACTCAACCCCACCCGCTTCTTGGCGACCAGCATGGCCAGCTCCCAGCAGCAAATTGCAGGTATGCCCACGGTGTTGCTGGATGCAATGGATTGAGCAGCGGATTGCGGCAAGGCGTCGGATTCATTCATCCACCACAGCCAAGCATGGGTGTCGAGGACAATCACTGATCAGCGTCCCAGGTTGCATTGATCGGCGAGAGGATGTCCTTCTCAAAGGTCAGGCTGCCTTTCAAGGGATTGAAATCAGCAGGCGGGTTGGTTGTCTGGGATTGGTATGCGGGTTTAGTCAGCGCCCCGATGATTCTGTGCAGGGTTTCGATATTGGCATCGTCCACCGCATCAATCTCGGCCTTGATGAGTTCGCGGGTATTCATGTGTGCTCCTGGTGTGTGTTCAGGGCCCGCCTTGGGTGCCAAGGCAAGCCGTATAGCGAAGGGGATACGGGGCCTTGGTCGAGAAGTGTAGCGCAGCACTGATGCCCAAGTCAGGTTCCTTTGGGGGGCATGGGCCTGCCGTTTGCCTACTTATCTGTTGTTCTTGGCCTGCTGTCATCCGGCTGGCCAATAGAGCGATGGGTTAAACTGCCTGGGTAGCTCCAAGCGAATTCTTGTCAGATACCCCCACCGCCTCCGTTAAGCTATCTAACCACCATGGAAACAGGGAGAAAACGATGCGTCACACTCGTCATTTAACCACTCGTCTGCTGCTGTTGCTTGTGCTCCTGCCTGCCCTGAGTGGGCCGCTGTTGGCGGCAGACCGCGCTTTGCTCATCGGCGTGGGTCAGTATGCCAACCCGGCCTTCAATCTGGAGGGGATAGACATAGATGTCAACAACATGCAGGTGCTGGCCGAACGCTTGGGTTTTGCTGAAATCCGTTCGTTGCAGGATCAGGATGCCACTGCCGCTCAGGTGGAGCAGGTCTTCAAGGACTGGCTGATACCTGGCGTAGGGCCCAATGATCGGGTGCTGATCTACTACAGCGGCCACGGCACTCAGGTCAAGGACGATAACGGTGATGAAACCGATGGCGCCGACGAGGTGCTGGTGATGCACGATGCGGCGCTCACCGATGGCAAGATCGGGGGCGTGTTGCGGGATGATCTGATCTACACCTGGCTGAGCCAAATCCCCAGCCAGAACATCATGGTGCTGGTGGACGCCTGCAACAGCGGCACGGTCACCAAGAACATCAGCCTCGGTAGCCTGAGTTCCGGGGTCAATCGCGGCCAGTCGAAGTTTCTCCACTATGAGGGCATGCCCTCGGCCGGGCGCAAGGAGATGGCGCTGGATAACCCGCAGCAGGGCAAGGTCAACTATGTCGCCCTCTCTGCCGCCGCGGACAATGAGCGCGCCCTGGCCACCAGCAAGGGCAGCCTGTTCACCCGTGCAGTTACCGAGATCGTCGAAAAGGGCCTGCAGCAGGAAAACAAGAGCCTGGGTCTGCGCGGGCTCAAGCGCATCCAGAGCGACAGCTATTCTGGCCGAGGGGGCGCTGTGGCGGCCGAGGATTTGACCCTGGAGCGGATTCATCGTGAAGCCAAGCCGCTGATCGCCACCTACATCGGTGAGGAGGAAATCTTCGACAGCTCGCAGATGTTTCACCCGCAGCTCAGCGGCAACCTGGAGCTGGCGCAAAAGGCCCTGATGGTGCGGCCGGTGCTGAGCGGCGAAGGGCCGGAATGGCAGCGTTTTCGTGCCCTGGCCGATGGCGCTGGTGACCAACTCAAGGTCAGTGCAGAGAGCCAGCGGCTGGAGGAGGGCGACCTGTTGCAGTTACGCGTGGAAACCCCTGGCAAGGGCTATCTGAACATCCTGCAGGTCAACGCCAATGACCAGGTGACGGTGCTCTATCCCAACGGCTTTGATCAAGACAACCAGGTAGGCAAGGGACTGCAGGAGTTTCCTGGCCCGCGGCCCTTTGACTGGGTGGTGCAGGAGCCCTTTGGCCCCAACCTGATCATTGTCCTGTTCAGTCGCCGCCCGCTAAACCTCTACCAGGCCAGCAGTGGTGCCCGCGATGCCTCGGGCAAGATCCTCGATGCCTTCACCAGCATGAATGCGGCCACTACCCGCAATGTGGTCGCTGCCCAGCCCCTGCAGGCCAGCGCGTTGCAATTGATCAGCTGCGCCGACCTGCGCCAGTGTGGGCCATGAGCGGCTCTCGGCGGCCCTCGAATTCAGGACGCAGAGAGCGCAGAGTTGTAAATACTCACTCCCTCTCCCCTTCAAGGGGAGAGGGCTGGGGTGAGGGGTGTTCTGATCCGTGCCCCTCTCCCCAAAGGGACGAGGGGCATAACGGACTGAGCAGTTAAGCGCAAAGAGAAAATTAACGCTCCGCGTTCTCCGCGCTTCTCTGCGATCTCTGCGTCCTTTTTGGTTCCGGCTAGGATAACTGCTGAATAGGAAGACAAATCATGAAGATGACAAACTGGTTGGTGATGGCCAGCCTGCTGCTGACTGGCCCTGCAATGGCGGCTCCCTTCTACGGCGGTCTGTTTGACCTCTACGAAAAAAACCGGCGTGAGCAGGTGCCCAACTACATCACCGAAGACCTGCTGTTGCTCAGCTATGGTCTGCTGGAAGCTCAGGCCACCCAGAATCTGGAACAAGAACAGATCATGCCCCGGACGCAGGCCATGATCCAAAAGCTGGACCAGGCTCTAAAGGTGGCTCTAAACCAGAACCAGCCGGAAGACCAAGATGAAGTCAGTCAGGCCAATCGGGACTACCTGGCTGTGCTCATGGCCCTGGGCAGCGACACAGCCTTTCCCTTGTCGCAACGCGCTCAAGCCGAGCATCAGCTGATTCAACAGGCCAAGGGTATCAGCCGCTCACCCCTCTGGGGCTATGACCTGGACTACAGCCAATTCAAGCCCCGCGGACGCTATACCCAAAGCCCGCAGTTGCAGGCGTATTTCCGCAGCCTGCGTTATGCCAATACGGTGCTGTTTGCCGTCACCCCCAGTCGCGCCACCGGGGTGACCGCAGAGATGGCCCAGCGCATGGCGGCGCAAGCGGCGCAGTTGCAGCAGCTATTGCAGACCGATGCCGAGCTGGATCAAGCCCGTCAGGCGCTATTGCAACTCATGGAGCAGCGATTCGGTCGCAACGAAGACCTCAGCGATCAAGACCTGCGCCAAGTAGTGCAGCAAAACCCGGACGACCTTGCCCTGGCCCTGCTACAGCGGGCACGCCAGCAGCAACGCCAACCGCGCATCCTCGGCGGGCTGATCGACCTGGCCAAGTTGGAGCCCGAGCTCAGCCCAGCAGATGCCCTGACCGGCTGGCGACTGCTACCTGCCAGCTTCAGCGCCGAAAGCGCCGCCTTCCAGCAACTCGTCGCTCCCTACAGTGGCGTTTGGACCGGGCAACAATCCGACCTGGCCAACCCTGATTATGCAAGGCCCTTTGGCCTGGGCAGCCTGGGTGGCCAGCCGGTCAAGGCCTATCCCAGCAGTCTGGAACTGCTCGCCCTGCTCGGCAGCCAAGAGGCCAGCCAACGCCTGCACCAGCAGCAGGAAGATCAATTCAGCGACTACGCCCAGGCCTTTGCCCAGGCCAAAACCCTGCTGCAGAGTGGCCAGGGGCTGGGGCAGCAGCGGCTGGGGCAGCAGCGGCTGGATTTCATCGCCGCCAGCGCCAATCCCGAACCGGGCAAGGATGCTCTGGAGCGCACACAAGCCCTGCGCGCCCTCTGGACCCAGAGCCGGCACAGCGAACAGCTCTACCTCAAACAGTCCTACACCCCCACGTTCAAGGCCATGGTGCTGAGCAAACCCAGAGCGGGCACCCGCTTGGAGCCCTCGGCACAGCTCTATGCCGGCCTCGGCCAGATGGCGGAATCCTGGGCGCAATCCTGGGCCAAACAGGGCATGCAAGGTTGGAGTGAGTTCGCCAAGCTGTTGCAACGCTTGGTAGAACTGAGTGAGAAGCAGGCAAGCGGTGTGCTGGATGAGGAGGAAGAGGCTTTTCTCAACCAGCTGGACAAGCAACTGCTGGCCCTCACCGGGTGTCGAGTCCCGGCTGATCATGACATGGGCGGTGCTGCTTTTCAGCTACCTGTTGCATTACTGTGAAAGCCGCGAAGCCTCGGTTGACCATTGGACTTCGCGTCCCGCCGCCGCAAACTGGCCCTATTCGGTAGCATAAGCTCACCGACGTTCAACCGAGGCCGCCTCATACCTTGTTGGTCTGAGGCGGAACCTTGCTAAACTTGGTACCGATGATCCTACACCTGAGCAGCCTTGGCTGCCGCCTTAATGAGGCCGAATTGGAGACCTGGGCGCGCCAGTTCCAGCAGCGCGGCCATGTCCTGAGCCCGGACCCACAGCAGGCCGATCTGCTGGTGGTGAATACCTGCGCGGTGACCGATGAGGCGGTGCGCAAGTCACGCAAGCTGCTGCGCCGGGCGCAGCGTGACAACCCCAGTGCCCGGCTGGTGGTGAGCGGCTGCTACGCCTCGCTCAACCCCCAGGAGTCGGCCAGCCTGCCCGGCGTCGATCTGCTCATCGATAACCGCGACAAGCCCCGTCTGGTAGAGCTGGTCTGCCAGCAACTGGACCTGCCGTTGATGCCGACAAGTGCCGCCGAGGCCGAGGCCAGCCCCTTCCGGCGCGGCCGTCAGCGTGCCTTCATCAAGGTGCAGGACGGCTGCCGCTACCGCTGTAGCTACTGCATAGTTACCCTGGCTCGGGGCGAGGAGCGCAGCCGACCGGCGGGGGAGATTATCGATGAGATCAACGCCCTGCAGCACCAGGGCATCCAGGAGGCGGTGCTCGCCGGGGTGCATCTGGGGGGTTACGGTAGTGATACGGGCAGCAGCCTGACGCAATTGATCGGCCAGGTGCTGCGGGAGACCGACCTGCCGCGCCTGCGCCTGGGCTCCCTGGAGCCTTGGGGGCTGAGCGCCGATTTCTGGGCCCTGTTCGCCGACCCGCGCCTGTTGCCGCACCTGCACCTGCCCCTGCAAAGCGGTGCCCGCTCGGTGTTGCGGCGCATGGCCCGGCGCTGTGATCCCGCCAGCTATCGCCAGCTGGTGGCCGAGGCCCGTGCGGCGGTGGCCGGGTTCAACATCACCACCGATATCATCGTCGGCTTTCCCGGCGAAAGCGAGCCGGAGTGGCGGCAGACCCTGGAGTTCTGCGCCGAGATCGGCTTTGGCCATATCCACATCTTCGCCTTCTCACCGCGCCAGGGGAGCAAGGCGGCGACCCTACCGCAGCAGATCCCCACCGAGATCAAGCGTCAGCGCAGCAAACAGCTGGAGCAACTGGCCGTGCAGGGCCGGGAGCGGTTGTTGCGGGACCAGGTCGGCCGCCGGGTGCAGGTGCTGATGGAGGGTAAACAGGCCGATGCCCAAGGCTACTGGTGGGGCTACACGCCCAACTATCTGCGCCTTGCCCTGCCCACCGAGCACGGGCTGGAACTGGGTAACCGCATCCTGGAGGTGGATATTACAGGCTGGCAGGGGGGTCACCTGCTGGGCGAACAGAGGACAGAAGTCGGGGACTGAGGATAGAAGTCAGATCGCTGAAGGCGTTTTGCGCCAGGCTAAGTAACCGATCGCGCAGCGACACCAAACACTGTCCTCCGTCTTCCGTCTTCTACCTCTGAATCAGCTTGGTCCCGCTGCAAAGGTAATGCTGTCGATGCGGCAGCGTGCGGCGGCTGTCTCGGTTGCGGCGTTGGAGCCGGTCAGGGAGAAGGGTACGGCCTTGTTGCCCAGCTGCAATTCAGCGCTCTTGCCCTTGCGCATGGCCTCCAGCAGGGCCTTGCTCAGGGGTTTCTGCAGGGCCTGATTGAAGCTAGCCTCGCCGATCTTGATGGCAAAGGCCTGGGTTTTTTCCGATACGCCGGGGGCGCTGACCCTGAGCATGGGCTTGCAGCCAAGCTGTGCATGGAATTGCAGGGCCAGCCGGGCCGGGCCATTACCGGTGAGGGCGACAAAGCGCCCCTTGCTGGCATCCAGCATGGCCCAGTCACCAAAGGCCAGGGGTTTATCCGCCGCTAGGGCAAGACCGGGAGACAACAGGGATATCAGCAGGAGTAAGTAACGCATGGCGGCATTGTAACGTGCCCGGTCCTGAGGTTAAACCTGAGAACCGGAGTTTTTTTCAGAACAAAGTCCGTGTCTCTACGACATTACGAGTAGGCATGGCAACCTCCCAAACTGAGCTTATGACACATTCTGCCAACGCGTCTTGAGCAAAATAACCCGGCAAAACCGGATCGGAATCGGCCAGGGTATCAGTCGTGATCCATATAGGACTTGCGGAAATTGAGGATCTCGGGCAGCACCTGCTTGAACAGGGGGGTGAGCCTGGGGTCGAAGTGGCTGCCGCTGTCGCGTTCGATCAGGGCGGCGGCATCCTCCACGCTCCAGGCCTTTTTGTAAGGGCGTACCGAGGTCAGGGCATCGAATACGTCGGCAATGGCGCAGATGCGCCCTTCCAACGGGATGTCCTCGCCGGCCAGGCCCTGGGGGTAGCCGCTGCCGTCCCATTTCTCGTGATGGGTCAGGGCGATGGTGCGGGCCATCTGTAGCAGGGGGTTGGGGTTGTCGCCGATGATCTCGGCACCGATCAGGGTATGCTGCTGCATCTGCCGCCATTCGTCGGCATCCAGCTTGCCGGGCTTGAGCAGGATCAGGTCGGATACGCCGATCTTGCCGATGTCGTGCATGGGCGCGGCGTTGAACAGCATCTCGGTCCACTCCGGGTTGCTGCCGTAGGCCTGGGCGATGAGCTTGGCAAAATGGCTCATGCGGATGACGTGGTAGCCGGTCTCGTTGTCGCGGTACTTGGCGGCGCGGCCCAGACGGCGGATGATCTCCAGGCGCGTGGTGTTGAGTTCCTGGGTGCGGGCATTGACCTGCTCGGCCAGTTGCCGCTGCTGATCGTACAGGGCCAGATGGGTGCGGACCCGGGCCGATACCACCGAGGGGCTGATCGGCTTGGTGATGTAGTCCACCGCGCCCAGCTCAAAGCCGTGTTCCTCGTCGGCGCTGTCATCACGGGCGGTGATGAAGATGATCGGGATATCGCTGGTCACCGGGTCGGCCTTGAGGCGCTTGCACACCTCGTAGCCGTCGATGCCGGGCATCATGATATCGAGCAGGATCAGGTCCGGCTTGGGATCGCTGACGGCGATACGCAGGGCCCGCTGGCCATCCAGGGCGACCTTGATATTGTAATTGCGGCGCAGGATGCCGCCGAGGACATCGATGTTATCGGGAACATCGTCAACAATCAGGATAAGCTGGCGCTTGGTTAGGTTTTCCATGGGTTCCCAGGGTGATGGACGGGGCTGCGGGCTGCACGAGGAGATCCGGCAAGCGCCTGGTTTTCGGCTTGCGCGATAGAATCTCATTATTCGACGGAACAAATCAACCGCAGGGCAGCGAGCGTGGTCCTGGACCCGATCAGCGGCAGGATCGGCAGGGGCATTGCCCCTCCTGGGTACCGCGACTATACTTTGTCGCGGCCCGCTGCTGGCGGCTGACGGCTGCCCGCTGAAAGCTGACCGCTGAAACCCGACTTCCACGGTAACCCTGATGCCCCAAACCCACCCCCAGCGCCGGATCCGGTTCCCCAGCCTGTTACTGCTGATCAGCCTGGCCCTGCTGCTGGGGGTCTATTATCTGATCAGTCAGACCCTGGGGGCCTATCTATCCCAGGCCATCACCGAGACCACCCAGGCGGGCAACGCCACCCTGACCCGGGTGTTCGTCAACGACCTCTACCCGCGCCTGGCCGCCGATCTGGGCCTGAGCGGCAATCCACGTCAGATGAAGCAGCAACTCAGCGCGGAAGAGTTGGCCCGGGTCGATCAGGCGGTGCGCAAGTTCATGTTCGGCACCGACATCCTCAAGATCAAGCTGTTCAACCTGGATGGCGTCACCCTCTACTCCAGCGAACCGGCCCAGGTGGGCGAAAAAAAGGCCGACTACCCCGGCTTTCGCGCCGCCTCACGCGGCCGCGCGGCCAGCGAGATCAGCTTCCGGGATGAGTTCTCCGCCTTTGAGGGCAAGCTGTTTCGGCGTGATCTGGTGTCCAGCTACATCCCCATCCGGGCTGCCGATGACAGCATCATTGGCGTTACCGAGATCTACACCGACCGCACCGGCATGATGGGCCTGGCCAACGAACTGGGCCTGCGCCTGAAGGCCCAGCTGATTCCCCTGCTGGCGGTGATCCTGTTTCTGCTGGCGGCCATCGTTTGGCGCTTCAGCTACCAGCTGACCCGGTTGCGCGTGGAACGCCTGGAGCGGGATGATGACTAAGAGCCTGTCGGGCCTGTGATCCAGCGTATCAGTTATCGGGGTGCCGCCCTGCTGTTCATTGCCGCCCTGTTCGTTGGCTCCAGCCTGGTGGCCATCACCTGGTGGCACACCAACAACATCGAACAGGCCACCCTGCTGCGTGCCGCCGAATCCTACGCCAAGGCCATCAGCGCCTTTCGCAGCCTCTATACCAGCGAGGTGATCAACAAGATCGCCGGCAGCGGCATCAGCGCCAGCCCCTTCTTCAAGGGCGAGGCGCACACCATCCCCATCCCCGCCAGCATGAACATCGAGGTGGCCCAGTACATCAACAGCCTGGACAGCAAGATCAATGTCGCCGTGGTCAGTGACTACCCCTTTCCCTGGCGGGCCAAGCGGGAACTCAGCCCATTTGAACGCAATGCCCTGAGCCGCTTTGCCCACAGCAGCCTGGACAGCTACCACGAACGGGTGCAGGAAAACGGCCAAACCAGCCTGCAATACGCCACCCCCATGCGCATGACCGCCGCCTGCGTGGCCTGCCACAACGGCCTGGCGGACAGCCCCA
This sequence comes from gamma proteobacterium SS-5, assembly GCA_009497875.2. Classification (NCBI taxonomy): domain Bacteria; kingdom Pseudomonadati; phylum Pseudomonadota; class Gammaproteobacteria; order Chromatiales; family Sedimenticolaceae; genus Magnetovirga; species Magnetovirga frankeli. Next base: position 2,835,328 of record CP032508.2, read on the forward strand.
AGACCGACTGGAAGGTGGGCGATGTGCGCGGCCTGCTGGTGGTCTCCCTGCCGGTGGGCGGGGGCAATGTGCAAAGCCGCCTGGGCCTGGCCTATCTGATCGGCTTTATCATCATCAGCTTCATCGTCGCCTTTTCCGTGATCCTCTGGCTGTACAACCGCAATCAGTTGGCCTTTGCCGAGCTGGCGCGCAAGGGCCGCAGGCTGGAGAAGGCCCTGACCGAGCTGAATTTCTTCAAGGATGCCCTGGACCAGCACGCCATCGTCAGTATTGCCGACGTGGCCGGCAACATCACCTACGCCAACGACCGCTTCTGCGAGATCAGTGGTTACCGGCGCGAGCAGGTGCTGGGCCAGAATCACCGCCTGGTGCGCTCCGACGAACACCCGTCGAGCTTCTTCCGCGACATGTGGCAGACCATCACCCAAGGCCAGGTCTGGCACGGTGAAATCAAGAACCGCGCCAGCGACGGCAGCTTCTATTGGGTCAGCTCCACCATAGTGCCCTTCCTGAATGACCGCGGTCGCCCCTTCCAGTATGTCTCCATCCGCACCGACATTACCCAACGCAAGCGCATGGAAGAAGAGAAAGAAAAGGACCGCAGCTTCCTGGCCAGCCTGACCAACGCCATTGGTGACGGGGTTTACGCCCAGGACCCGCAGGGTAATTTCCTGTTCGTCAACACCGCCGCCGCCGAACTGCTCGGCTGGCCGGTGGAGCAACTGATTGGCCAGCCGGTACACCAGACCATCCACCACAGCAACGCCCAGGGCCAACCGGTGGCCGACGCGCAATGCCCCATCATGCGGCAGATCCGGGCGGGGCGGGAATACCGCAGTGATCGGGAATACTTCTGGCGGCGCGACGGCAGTGGCTTTCCGGTGCAGATGGTGGCCGTGCCCCTGCACGAATCCGAGCGCCAGGAAGACCAGACGGTGGGCGTGGTGGTCGCCTTTCAGGACATCAGCCAACGCCTGCAGGCGCAGCAGGAGCTGGCCCGGGCCAAGGAGAGCGCGGAACAGGCAAACCAGGCAAAAAGCCGTTTCCTGGCCAATATGAGCCACGAGATCCGCACCCCGATGAATGCCATCATCGGTATGAGCTACCTGGCCCTGCAGACCGATCTGGACCGGCGCCAGCGCGACTACATCGAGAAGGTCAACCGCTCCGCCGAATCCCTGCTCGGCATCATCAACGACATCCTCGACTTCTCCAAGATCGAGGCCAACCGGCTGGAGCTGGAGCGCATCGGCTTCCGCCTGGACGAGGTACTGGATAATCTGATCAGCATGGTGGATATCCGCGCCCAAGAAAAACGCCTGGAGTTTCTGCTCGACCTTACCCCCGACACCCCCCTGGCCCTGGTCGGCGACCCCCTGCGTCTGACCCAGGTACTGATCAACCTGTGCAGCAACGCCATCAAGTTCACCGAGCGGGGCCAGGTCAGCCTGACCATTCTCCCCGAGCACCACCCTGGGCAGGGCATCGGCCTGCACTTCGCGGTGCGCGATACCGGCATCGGCATGACCGAGCAGCAGCGTGCCGGGCTGTTCCAATCCTTTGTCCAAGCCGATACCTCGACCACCCGCAAATACGGCGGCACCGGCCTGGGGCTGGCCATCAGCAAGCGCCTGGTGGAGCTGATGGGCGGCGAGATCCGGGTAGAAAGCCAGCCCGGCCAGGGCAGCTGCTTTCACTTCAGCGCCGAATTCGCCCTGGACCCCGCCGGGCAGGATCAACACTATGCCAGCCAGGTGGCCGAATGGGTCGGGCGCAAGGCCCTGCTGCTGGAGCCCAACCCCCAGGTACGGCGCGCCTGCGGCAGGATACTGCACGCCTTTGGCCTGCAACTGGACGAGGCCCAGGACGCCGCCGAGGCCCTGACCCTGCTGGCGGCAGAGGCCAGCCCGCCGCTGCTGCTGATCGACAGCGGCCTGCTCGCATCGGCCAACGAGGCCATGCTGGAGCTGTTGCGCCAGGCCGATGCCGGGCAGATCATCCTGCTCGGCGACAATGCCTGGCAGGCCGACCCCAAGGGCCCGGCCACGCCCTATCTGAAATCGGCCAGGGCCCTGGCCAAACCCCTGCTGGCGGGGCGTCTGCGGGATGCCATCGCCCAGCTCTGGGATGGACCGCGCAGCGAGCAGGTCAGCGCCAACGGCGAGGACGAACTGGCCCAGGCCCGGGCCCGGCTGGGCGGTGCCCACCTGCTGCTGGCAGAGGATAATGACTTCAACCAGCAACTGGCAGTGGAACTGCTCCAGGCCAGCGGCATTCGGGTAGAGGTAGCCTGCAACGGCCAGGAGGCGCTGGATTACCTCAACCAGGCCAGCTACGATGGCGTGCTGATGGACTGCCAGATGCCGGTGATGGACGGCTACAGCGCCACCCAGGCGATCCGCGCCCAGGCCCGGTTCGCCGACCTGCCGATTATCGCCATGACCGCCAACGCCCTCACCGAGGACGTGCAAAAGACCCTGGATGTGGGCATGAACGACCACATCGCCAAGCCCATCAATGTGCGTGACATGTTCCTCACCCTGGCCAGGTGGGTCCGGCCCAGCGCCGGGTCCAGCGCCGATGACGCAGCCGCCCAGAGCGATGAGCTGGCACCTGTGGCCCTGTTCGACGATATGCCCGAGGAGCACAGCGCCCTGGCAGAGGATATCGACCTGTCCCGGCTGCGCAGCCTGGATACCGAGCAAGGCCTGGCCCGTCTGGAGGGCGACCGAACCCTGTACCTCGGCCTGCTGCGCAAGTTTGCCGCCAATCAGGCCGATAGCGCGGTCCAGCTGGAGCAGGCCCTGCGGCGGCAGGACAGGGACAGCGCCACGCGCCTGGCGCACAGCCTCAAATCCACCGCCGCCGCCATAGGTGCCGAGCCGCTAAGCCAGATTGCCGCCGAGCTGGAGCAGTTGCTCAAGGCCGCCGACCCGCTGGATGCGACGCGCATTCAACCGCTGCAACGCGCCCTGGGCCAGGGCCTGGAACAGGTGATCGAAGAGATCAAGGGCCTGGCACCGTCGGCCAACCCGGCGCAGGGCACCAGACTGACCCAACCCGAGCTGCAACAGGCCCTGGGGGAACTGCGCGAGGCGCTGGAGAATTTCGATGTGCAGGCAGAGGAAATGCTGGCAGACATCATTCAGGGGCTGAACAATACCGACCTGAAGCGGGAGCTGGGCCTGATTCTGCAACGACTGGGCAACTACGACTTTGAGGGTGCCCTGGAGCAGCTAGACAGAAGACTGAGGACTGAGGACTGAGACAGAATCTCACGGCCAGGAAACACATTCGGTAGCCAAGTGGAAACCCATTCATGACTGCAAGCAGCAAGCCCCTCATCCTCTCGGTGGATGACGTAGCAGAGAACATCCATGTGATCAAGGGCATACTCTCTGATGACTACAGGGTATCCGCTGCCATCAACGGTCCGCTGGCGCTCAAGATCGCGCATAAGCAGCAGCCGGACCTGATCCTGCTGGATGTCATGATGCCGGAGATGGACGGCCACGAGGTCTGCCGCCAACTCAAGGCCAACCCGGTCACGGCGCACATCCCGGTGATCTTCGTCACCGCCATGACCGAGGAAAAGAACGAGGTGGCCGCCCTGGAGCTGGGCGCGGTGGACTATGTCACCAAGCCCATATCGCCGCCGGTGCTGCGCAGCCGGGTCTCGGCCCAGATCCGCCTGGCCCGCCTGCGCCGGGAGCTGGACGAAAAAAACCGCCTGCTACAGGCCGAGCGCGATTTTCTCGAACAGCTGGTCGGCCAGATGCAGGAGGAAGACCGCTTCGACGCCAGCCAGCTAAGCTACCTGCACCGCCCCCTGGAGCGCACCGGCGGCGACCTGATACTCTCCGCCCGCCGCCCCGATGGCGGTCGTCACCTGATGGTCACCGACTTCACCGGCCACGGTCTGCAGGCGGCCATCGGCGGCAGCCTGGTGGCCTACATGTTCTACTCCATGACAGCACGCGGCTGCCCGGCAGAGGAACTGCTCTGCGAGATCAACCGGGTGCTGCAACAGAAACTGCCGATCAATGTCTTCATGGCCGCGGCCCTGGCGGAAATCCCCCCCGAGGGGGGCCGCCTGCGCCTGTGGAATGCCGCTATGCCCGACTGCCTGTTGCAGCGGGCCGATGGCCAATGGGCCCCTCTCGGCTCCAACCTGCTGGCCCTGGGCATTGTCGAATCACTGGACCCGGATGGGGCGCAGGAACAGCCCTTCAACCCCGGCGACTGCTGCTATCTCTTCAGCGACGGCATCACCGAGGCGGAGAACCCGATGGGCGAGGCCTTTGGCGCGGAGCGCCTGCGCCAATGGCTACAGACCCAGGGGCCAGGCCAGGACCTGGCCCAGGCCCTGGAGCGGCAACTGAGCGAATTCAGTGCCGAACGCGGCCAGCTGGATGACCTGACCCTGGTAAGGCTCAGGGCCGAATAGCGCAAAGACACCCCAATCAAGCCATGCACGACACACAGCACAAACCCCTGATCCTATTGGTTGACGACACCCCGGAAAACCTGGACGTACTGCGCGGCATACTCACCCCCAGGTACCGCATCAGCGCCGCCACCAGCGGTGAGCTGGCCCTGCGCATCATCGCCAAGAACCGGCCCGACCTGATCCTGCTGGATGTGATGATGCCCGGCATGGACGGCTACCAGGTCTGCCGCCAACTCAAGGCCCATGCCGAAACGGCCAGTATCCCGGTGATCTTCGCCACCGCCATGACCGAACTGGATGACGAGATGCGCGGCTTCGATGCCGGCGCGGTGGACTACATCACCAAGCCGGTTCATCCCGGCATAGTCCATGCGCGGGTTGCCGCCCAGCTGGCCCTGGCCAACCAGCGCCGCGCCTGCGAGACCGAGGTAGAGCGCCGTACCGGCGAGCTGAGCAAAAGCCAGAAGGCGGCCATCTTCATGCTCGGCCAGGCCGGCCACTACAACGACACCGACACCGGCGTACACATCTGGCGCATGGCCGCCTATTCCGCCGCCCTGGCCCGCGCCCTGGACTGGCCGCTGGAGCGCAGCGAGTTGCTGCGCGATGCCGCCGCCATGCACGACACCGGCAAGATCGGCACACCAGACAGCATACTCAAGGCACCGCGCAGGCTCACGGCGGAAGAATGGGAGATCATGAAGCAACACGCCCGCATCGGCTACAGTATCCTCCGCCACAGCGACACCCCGCTGTTCCGCATGGCCGCCGAGGTGGCCCTGGGCCACCACGAAAAATGGGACGGCAGCGGCTACCCCCAGGGCCTGGCCGGCGAGGCCATCCCCGCCAGCGCCCGGGTGGTGGCCATCGCCGATGTGTTCGACGCCCTCAGCATGCGCCGCCCCTACAAACCCGCCTGGCCCCTGGAGCAGACCCTGCAAACCCTGCAAGCGGATGCAGGCAAGCACTTCGACCCGCAGATGCTGAACGCCTTCCTCGGCATCATCGACGAGATCCTGGAGATCAAGCAAAAATGGGACGCCAAGGAGACCCAAGGCCACTAGACACAAAGCCAGGGCCAGGCCGCAAGGCTGGTGCTACAACGATAATGTACGCTGTGGGCATTACCCACTTGTCCCACCTCGATCGGTACGCGGCTGGATCGCGGGCAAGCCCGCTCCCACCGGCAGGCCTAATGGTGTAGGAGCGGCCTTGGCCGCGAAGGGTGCTTGAAAAGTCAGAAGTTTGAAGGGTGAAGTTTGAAGGAATGAGCCCTTCGGGCGTTTTTTAGCATCGTGAGCAAGCCCGCTCCCACTGGGACTGGCCTATTGATACGGTAAAAAATGACCAGCTTGGGCTGGAACAAATGGGTAATACTCACCCCCTGAGTCCACATATTATGTTTTTAACGGTTAAGCAAGCCATCAAGTTATTGAACCTTGTAGCGATAATCTTTTTTGGGGCTCTGGTGGTCTTTGCAGTACCCTCTTTTTTTGATGCCGAAATTGAAGTAATCAATAACTCTCCTGAGGTTGTAATGGTTGTAGCAGAATGGAGAAACAGCCAGAAAGAAATTGGCCCCCTAGATTCCAATTCATCGTTTCAATTCAGCATTGATGATGAGGCCGCAGTGAAGTTCAAAGTAAACTACGCCAGTGGCAAAGAGTTTGCGACTGAGCCGTTGTACTTCACTAGCGGAATCAGGGTGATTGCGAACATTACAAGCGATGGCGTTAAAGTGAGTTATGATTATGAAAGATAATAAAATACACAACAGGTCACCTGATTACCCACAAAGCTCAGCCAATCGAATAGGGCGGCCCGTGGCCGCCGGGCAACCACTAGGAGCCTGTCGGATTTAGGATGCTCCTACTGCACCGGTGGGAAGAACGGCCCAGAATGGTTTTAAACATTGGCCCCGATTTTTCGTTGCGTAGGCCAACTCAGCGCCTCAAAATCGTGAAAATTTGTTCTCGTTCTCCCACCTTGCTCGCTACGGACACCTAAACCCGACAGGCTCCTAGCCGAAGGGCCGAGGCCAGCAGCCACTCGCTTCGACCTCGCTCAGCGAGCGGCCTAAGCGGCCAGTGAATGCCTTAAGTTGACGCCATTGACCCAAGACCGACCACCAGGATGAACCAACCGCCTTCTCACTCAAACACCAATTAAGAGGAAATACAGATGCCTAAACTGACCCTGCTCACCGGCCTGCTGTGTGCTGGCCTGCTCTCTTCATCCCTGGCCCTGGCCGAGGTAATCAGCCAAGAGGTGGATTACCAGGACGATGGCGAGACCCTGCGTGGCGTGCTCTACTGGGACGACCGCATCAGCGGCAAGCGCCCCGGCGTGCTGGTTTATCCGGAATGGTGGGGCCTGAACGCCTACGCCAAGCAGCGGGCAAGGATGCTGGCGGAACAGGGCTATCTGGTATTCGCCGCCGACATGTACGGGCCGGACAAGGTCACCCGTGACGCCTCCCAGGCCAAGGAATGGATGAGCGAGGTGGTGGCCGACCCCGAACTCTGGCGGCAACGGGCCCAGGCCGCCCTCAAGCAGCTGCAACGGTCGGATAAGGTGCTGCCTGAGCGGATCGCCGCCGTGGGCTACTGCTTTGGCGGCGGCACCGTGTTGCAGATGGCCTACGGCGGCGGCGCGGGCCTGCTTGGCGTGGTCAGCTTCCATGGCTCCCTGCCTGCCGCCCCGGCGCAGAGCAAGGGTAAGATCCAACCCCAGATCCTTGCCTACCACGGTCAGGCCGACAGCTTCGTCAAGCCGGATGTGGTCAGTAACTTCCAGGCCAGGCTGGAGGAGGCCCAGGCCCAGTGGCAGATGGTGACCTTCGGCGGCGTGCGCCACAGCTTCACCAACCCCAAGGTGGGTGAATACGGCATACCCAACCTGAAATACGACGAACTGGCCGACCGCCGTTCCTGGGCCGGTGCCCTGGCCTTTCTCAAGGAGCTGTTTGCCCGCTAGGAGCCGGATCGCAAAGGGCGCAAAGAAAACGCAAAGGTCGCAAAGTTTGACCTGATTACCCACAAACCTCAGCCAATCGGACAGGTCGGTCCGGGGCAGCGTGGGAGGGCGGCTTGCTGCGCGACCTGGCAGGGTCGCTGGCAGCTGAACCCTTCCACATATTCAACCTAACGGACATGGAGCGGACAGCGACACCCCGGAACATGAAACACCTTATTGTGCGCTTCGGGACTCGGGGTTCGGGACTCGGGACTCGAAAATTGCCACGGATGTTTCACAGTATATTCCTCAGTTTTTTAGGTTCAAGGACCATCATGCTCGAAACCCTCAGTACCCCGCAATGGTCGGCGGCGGCGGCCATTGTCGCCCTGGCCTATTTTGTGCGCGGCATCACCGGCTTTGGCTCGGGGCTGATCGCCATCCCCCTGCTGGCGCTGATGCTGCCGCTGCCCCTGGTGGTACCCCTGATCGGCCTGCTGGATTACATCGCCTCGGCGGCCCACGGCGTCAAACACCGCGAGGCCATCGTCTGGCGTGAGCTGCTGCCACTGCTGCCCTTCACCCTGATCGGCGTCGGTCTGGCCCTGTACCTGTTCAAGACCCTGGATGCGGTCCTGCTCAGCCGCGTGCTGGGCGGTTTTGTCCTGCTCTATGCCCTGTATTCCCTGCTGGGTCGGGAGCCCTCTGGGCAGGGCAGCCGCCTCTGGTCGCCTCTGGCCGGGGGGCTGGGCGGTCTGGTGGGCACCCTGTTCGGCACCGGCGGGCCCTTTTATGTGATCTATCTACACTTTCGTGGCCTGCACAAGAGCGCCTTTCGCGCCACTATCGCCACCATCTTCCTGCTGGATGGTGCCAGCCGCATTATCGGCTACAGCCTGTCCGGGCTGTATAACCGGGACAGCCTGCTGGGGGTGCTGATCGGTCTGCCGCTGATGCTGCTGACCCTGTGGCTGGGCGGTCGCGTGCATGTCAATCTCAGCCAACAGACCTTTCGCAAGGCCATAGGCATTCTCCTGATCGGGGCCGGGCTGGCGCTGATTCTGCGTTGACCACCGCCCTGCTTTTGGGCGGGAAAAACCGTACAATGCGGCCCTTTCCCCCTCAGCAATCAACAAGGCACCCCAGTGACTGACTACAAGGCCACCCTCAACCTGCCCCACACCGCCTTCCCGATGAAGGCCAACCTGGCCAATCGCGAGCCGGAGATGCTCCGCGCCTGGCAGGAAAAAGACCTCTACCGCAAAATTCGCCAGGCCTGCGCCAGCCGACCCCGGTTTATCCTGCATGACGGCCCGCCCTACGCCAACGGCGAGATCCACATCGGCCATGCAGTCAACAAGGTGCTCAAGGACATGATCGTCAAGTCACGCGGCCTGGACGGCTTCGACGCCCCCTATGTGCCGGGCTGGGATTGTCACGGCCTGCCCATTGAGCTGCAGGTGGAAAAGAAGGTCGGCAAACCGGGTCGCAAGGTCAGTGCCGCCGAGTTCCGCCAGGCTTGCCGCGACTATGCCAGCAAGCAGGTCAACCAGCAGCGCGAGGACTTCCAACGCCTGGGCGTGCTGGGTGACTGGCAAAACCCCTACCTGACCATGGACTACGCCACCGAGGCCGGCATCATCCGGGCGCTGGGCCGCATCGTTGCCAACGACCATGTGCAGAAGGGCTTCAAGCCGGTGCATTGGTGTACCGACTGCGGCTCGGCCCTGGCCGAGGCCGAGGTGGAGTACGCCGACAAGGAATCCTTCACCATCGACGTGCGCTTCCCCCTGCTCAACGAGGCCGCCCTGTTCGAGCGCTGCCACAGCGTGCCCGATGGCCATGGCGAGGGGCCGATCAGCGTCGTGATCTGGACCACCACCCCCTGGACCCTGCCCGCCAATCAGGCGGTGGCGCTGAACCCGGAGCTGGAATACGCCCTGGTGCAGGCGGGCAAGGAGCGCCTGCTGCTGGCGGAGGGCCTGTTGAAGAGCACCCTGGACCGCTGGGGCATAGAAGACTACCGAGTGCTGGCCTACGCCCGTGGCGACAGCTTCGAAGGCCTGCGGCTGCAACATCCCTTCTATGCCCGCGAAGTGCCCATCATCCTGGGCGAGCACGTCACCCTGGATGCCGGCACCGGCGCCGTGCATACCGCGCCGGGGCATGGCCTGGAAGACTATATCGTCGGCCGCCGCTACGATCTCGCCGTGGACAACCCGGTGGGCGGCGATGGCCGCTTTGTCGAGGGTACCGAGCTGTTCGCCGGCGAACACGTATTCACCGCCAACGAAAAGGTCATCGAGGTGCTCAAGGCCCGTGGCATGCTGGTGATGGAGGCGCGGGTCAAGCACAGCTACCCGCACTGTTGGCGCCACAAGACGCCGATCATCTTCCGCGCCACACCCCAGTGGTTCATCAGCATGGAGCACAACCGCCTGCGCGCCGACGCCCTGACCGAGATCGACAAGGTGCGCTGGATGCCCGACTGGGGCCAGGCGCGCATCCAGGGCATGGTGGCCAACCGGCCGGACTGGTGCATCTCGCGCCAGCGTACCTGGGGGGTACCCATCGCCCTGTTCGTGCACAAGCAGACTCAGGCGCTGCACCCGGAGACGGCGCGGCTAATCGAGGAAGTCGCCCAGCGCGTGGAGCAGGCCGGCATCCAGGCCTGGTTCGACCTCGACCCAGCCGAACTGCTGCGCGAGGACGCCGAACACTACGAGAAAGTCGCCGACACCCTGGATGTCTGGTTCGATTCCGGCGTAACCCACAGCTGTGTGCTCGACCAGCGCGACGAGCTGCAATCCCCGGCCGATCTCTACCTGGAAGGCTCCGACCAGCATCGCGGCTGGTTCCAGTCGTCCCTGCTCAGCTCCGTGGCCATGTACGGCCGTGCGCCCTACCGTCAAGTTCTGACCCACGGCTTCACCGTGGATGCCGATGGCCGCAAGATGTCCAAGTCCCTGGGCAACGTGGTCAGCCCGCAGCAGGTCATGAAGACCCTGGGCGCCGACATCATCCGCCTCTGGGTCGCCGCCACCGACTACCGCAACGAGATGAGCGTCTCCGACGAGATCCTCAAGCGCATGGCCGACGCCTACCGTCGCATCCGCAACACCGGCCGCTACCTGCTCGCCAACCTGCACGACTTCGACCCGACCAGCGACCTGGTCGCGCCCGAGCAGATGCTGGCGCTGGACCGCTGGGCGGTGGATCGTGCCCTGCAGTTGCAGGAGGAGATCATCGCCGCCTACCGCGACTACCAGTTCCACCTGATCTACCAGAAGGTGCACAACTTCTGCGTCACCGACCTCGGCGGCTTCTATCTGGATGTCACCAAGGACCGCCAGTACACCTGCCAGAGCAACAGCCTGGCGCGGCGCTCGGCGCAGAGCGCCTGCTACCGCATCGCCGAGGCCCTGGTGCGCTGGATCGCACCCATCCTCAGCTTCACCGCCGATGAGATGTGGCACTATCTGCCCGGCGAGCGCGCGGATTCTGTGTTCCTGGAGACCTGGTTCGACGACCTCAGCCCTCTGGCAGACAGCAGCGCCATGAACCGCGCCTTCTGGGACCGGGTGCTGGAGGCCCGTATCGCCATCGGCAAGCAGCTGGAGGGGCTGCGCAAGGCAGGCACCATTGGCAGCAGCCTGGATGCCGAGGTGGACATCTATGCCGATGCCGAGACCCTGGCGCTGCTGGGCCAGTTGGGGGATGAGCTGCGCTTTGTCCTGATCAGCTCCTACGCCCGCCTGCACCCGCTGGCCGATGCACCGGCTGATGCCATTGCCACCGATCTGGCCGGGATCAAGCTTGGCCTGTCCGCCTCCGCTCACAGCAAATGCGTGCGCTGCTGGCACCACCGCGCCGATGTCGGCAGCCATGCCGAGCATCCCGAGCTGTGCGGTCGCTGCTTAGAAAATGTGGTCGGCGAGGGCGAGCAACGGCGGTTTGCTTAATCCTAAAAAAGCATTTGGCCACAGAGCCACAGAGTACACAGAGAAAAATCAATGTGTTGGAAAGTGAACATGCAACACCTTCTAGGTGAGCCCGGTCTGATGGGTAACTCATTGAAACAACTCTGTGATCTCGGCTCAGGCTCCAGGCTTCGCTCTACCTCCTCCGTCCCTGGAGTCGTCGGCTCTGGCTCCAGGCTTCGCCCTACCTCCTCCATCCCTGGAGTCGTCTGTGTCTCTGTGGCTTAACTGAGGAATATAGGTTAATGCGCCGCTCGCCCTGGCTCTGGCTTGCTCTGGCCGTGATCCTGTTGGATCAGGCCAGCAAGCTGTGGGTGCTGGCGGTGTTCGAGGACTACCAGGTGCTGCCGGTCACCGGCTTCTTCAATCTGGTGCTGGTGTATAACGAGGGCGCCGCCTTCAGCTTCCTCGCCAACGCCGGCGGCTGGCAGCGCTGGTTTTTCATCAGCCTGGCGCTGATCATATCCGTAGTGCTGTATCGCTGGCTCGGTCAACTGAAGCCAGATGAACGCCTCACCGCCGCCGCCCTGGGCCTGATCCTCGGCGGTGCCTGGGGTAACCTGATCGACCGGGTTATCTACGCCAAGGTGGTGGACTTTCTCGATTTCTATTATCGGCAATGGCACTGGCCCGCCTTCAACCTGGCCGACAGCGCCATCAGCTTGGGCGTAGCCCTGCTGCTGCTGGCCATGCTGCGGGAGGGGATCCAGGCAAAGGACCGATCCTAACGGGCGGGGAACGGGCAGCGACTCCCTGCGGGACGGCCTATGGGTAATAAGCAAGCTCAGGCTCGGACCCAGGCCTGCCCCGGCCTTATTCAGACCACATGCACGGCGGCGACCGCCTCGGCGATGTTGACCTTGAAGATGGCCTTGTGTACGTCCCCCATGCTGACCACGCCCACCAGGTAGCCGCCATCGGTAACCGGGATGCGGCGGAACTTGTGCCGAGCCATGACCGAGGCGGCACGCAGGATATGGGTATCCGGGGTGGTGCTGATGGCACCCTTGGTCATCAGGTCGGAGACCTTGAGCCGTACCACCTCCTTGTAGCGCCCCATCATTTCATCCATGTCCACCGAGGCCAGGCCGCCCTCCACCGCCATCAGGTCTTCCAGGCTGGGGAACATCCGCGCCAGCACGTCCTTCTCGGCGATGATGCCCACCAGCTTTCCCTCATCATCGACCACCGGGAGACCGCTGATACGATACAGACACATCAGCGAAACCACCTCCAGCAGGGAGGTATCTGCCTTAACCGAACGTACATTACAACCCATGATATCTTTAACCAGCATGCACTTGCCCTCTCTTGTTTGTTATTGGGATCGAGACAGTTGAGCCCTGCCCGTGGCTATTTCATTGCTCTTTGTACCACTATTTCCGCTCGAAACGCGGAAAAAATGCCTCTCCTGGCCCTCAAATTTTCTCTGCCTGCATAGATGATATAAATTTTAGAACCCGGCAATATTCGAAAAGAACCTATGACTTACACACCAATCAGGGTCGCAGACCCCAGCTTTGATCCCGCCACCCGGCGGCTTGGCCGATCCGGCTGGATGCTGGGCCTTGGCCTGTGGCTGCTGGTCGGCTGGCCCGGCCTGGCCGCGCCGATCGACTTCAGGCTCAATGACCTGGACGGCAAGCCGGTGGATCTGGGGGCGCAGCGCGGCCACTGGCTGGTGCTCAATTTCTGGGCGCACTGGTGCGCCCCCTGCCGTAGCGAGATCCCTGAGCTGATCCGCTTTCAGACCCAGCACCCCGATATCCGCCTGTTCGGCATCCATGCCGAACAGGCAGATGCCGCGCAACTGAGGGACTTCATCCAGCGCTTTGAGCCCAACTACCCGCAACTGCTCATCGGTGAGCTGCCCCTGACCCCCATTGAACCGCTCAAGGGTCTGCCCACCACCGCCATCATCAACCCCCAGGGAGAGTTGGTGAGCAAGCATACCGGGGCGGTGAGCGCCGCCGTGCTGGAGCGCTTTTTTATCCAGGAGGGGGTGATTGGGCACTGAGCCAGGGCCTGAGAAAAAAACGGCACCCCAGGCCGAGGCCTGGGGTGCCGTTTTGGCTCGGAGTCAGCGGTTTAGGCTACTCGTCTTCTTTGGCGTTTCTGATTTTATTGATGAAATAGACAACATACACCAGACCGATGACCAGCGTTGCGCCGATTATGGCCAAGGAGGCATAGAGTTCAATTTCCAATGCATCCATCGTTTTCCCCTTGTGAATTTCAAGCAGGTAAGATTCTAGGGGAAAGGGTCGTTGCAGGCAAGCCTTTTCTGGTCCAGGTTATTGATCTTTAAGCAAAAAAGACCGAGTTTTTTGCTGGGTAATGAAGCCCTGTCCCGAGCGCGATCCCTGGCATAGCGCCAGGAGCCTGTCGGGTTTAGGTGCCCGTAGCGAGCAAGATGGGAGAGCGAGAACAGATTTTCACGATTTTGAGGCGCTGAGTTTCCCTACGCAACGAAAAATCGGGGCCAATGTTCAAAACAATTCTGGGCCGTTCTTCCCACCGGCGCAGTAGGGGCACCCTGAATCCGACAGGCTCCTAGGTCGAGTCCAGCGGCGGCAGGATCTCCACGTCGTCCATGCCCACCAGGCTTGGCAGGGCGTTGATCACCCGATCCAGCCAGGGGCGCAGCTCGGGGTCGTGCAGCTGGTCGCGCTCCAGCCCCTCCAGCCAGGCGTAGAGGGCGAGCTCTAGCTGTTCGCGGGTGCGCACATGCTGGCTGAGGTCATGCAGCAGGTGGGCATACTGGGTGCGCGTGGGGGACATGCCCAGCTGGGTAAACAGCTCATCCAGCTGCTGCATGATCGGCCGTGCCTCCTCGCCCAGGCCGAAGTCCTTGGGCCGGTAACAGACCAGCCGTTGCGATACCCGATTGACCCAGATGCGGTAGCTGGCCTTCTGCAGGGAGTGATAAAGCGGCTGGTCGGAGATCAGCAACAGCAGCAGATAGGCCGAGTTGGCGTAGTAGGAGGCATCCTTTATCTGCCACTGCTGGCTGTCCAGAAAACGCGACAGGCGGATGTGCTCGCGAAAATCCGCCTCGTGCAGCTGATCGATGATGGCCAGGGTCTTCTCCCCCTCGCTGAAGGCGCAGGCCTTGCTCATCAGGTCATCGAAGGGGTCTATGGGCGGCTCCTCGCGGCCGGCCTCATCCCGGCTGGGTGGCAGGATCACCTCCGGCGGTGGCGGTTTCTTCTGGCTGAAGTCGTGATAGAGGATGTGCGGATAGTCCAGGGCCTGGCCCAGGGCATTGGCAAAGGCGGTGCGGTGGCGCGCAGGCTCGCCCTCCAGGTTCAGGCAGCGGATGCCACGCAGCGGGCTGTTGAGCAGGCAGCGGATTTGAAAGCTGTAGTCGTCATTGGACTCGAAACCGAATCGGGCCAGGCGTTTTTGCAGGGATTCGCTCATCTATTTCGGATTCGGGATCAGTTCCCGCGCCAGGTAGAAGGAATAGAAACCCTCGGCGCTGGTGCTGCCCAGATAGCGCCAGCCCTGGTCCGGGCTGTTGAGGTAACGCAGATAGGCGGTGGTGGCCTGGGCCGGGTCCTGGCCCTCGATGCGGTAGTCCACGGCAAAGCGGGTCTCGCCAAAGGGGGCGAAGTCATACAGGGGCCGGGCGGCACGGACCTGGATCACCAGCAGGCGCTTGCGCGCTAGCCTCAGCGCCTGGTCGGCCACCGCGCCCAGGTCCCCCTGGCCGAGGGAGTGGGAGAGGGATTTGATGCCGCCCTCAAGCAGGTCCGTGCTCAACCGCTGGCGCAGCATCTGGTAGATGGCCGGGTCGGACACCTGGGCCACCTGCTGGTAACGCAGAAAGCCGCCGCCAACAAGCAGCAGGGCGAACAATACCGAGACACCGAGAATGCCGCTGGGCTGGCGCATGAGATCCTCAACAAGGTGGTGGATGGGCCTTGCAGCATAGCAAATTGGCCGCGGGATTCATTTTAACCGAACGGACATGGAGCGGACAGCAACACACGGGAATATGAAACATCTCATAGCGGCTCCGGGTCTCGGGCTCGTGATCGCCGGGAGGGCATAGGGCGGCCCGTGGCCGCCCTGCCTCAGGGCAGCAGGGGCAGCACCTCCGCATGGCCCTTGCGCTCTGCCCAGTCCCGTGCGCTCAGGCCCTTGAGATCGCGCAGGGCGGGGTTGGCCCCCAGCGCCAGCAGGCGCTCGACGCTGGCCCTGTGCCCCATGTTGGCGGCCCAGATCAGGGCGCTCCAGCCGTTGGTCTGCTCCTGGTGGTCCAGATTGGCCCCGGCGGCGTGCAGCCGCTGCAGGATCTCGACATGATTGTTGGAGGCAGCCAGCAGCAGGGCGGTGTAGCCCCCCTTGTCGGCCAAGTCCACCTCGGCATCCAGTAACAGGAGGCGCTCCACCACTTGCAGGTGGCCGTTATGCGCCGCCTTCATCAGCGGGGTCCACTGACAGCTGTCGCGCACATCGGGGTCGGCACTGGACTCCAACAACTGCTCCAGACGGGCGATATCACCCGCCTCGGCCGCGCCGATCAGCGGCGGCTCGGCCGACACATCCTCCTGTGCCTGCTGGCCGCAGCCCAGCAGCAGGAGACTCAAAAACAAGGCAAGGGTGAATTTCATAGCGGAATTGTCGGACAAAGGCCGGGAATTTGCCATGCGAAAGCGCAAACAGCGGACAGAAGACAGAATTTTGCGTCGCTACGCGACAGATAGGTAAACCGGGTGCGATGCGCCTCAGTACTCCATCCTCCGTTCTCCGTCCTCTGTCCTCTGTCCTCTGTCTTCTGTTCCCGCTGCCTGCTTTTCGTGCCACACTGGCGGCATGAAGCCAGAATGCCCTCCCCTGCCGCCCAGCCCATTCGATCGGGAGATCGAGCGCGCCGCTACCGACTCGCTCAAGTACGACCTGCGACCGCAGTTGTTTGGTCGCGCCGATGTGCTGCCGCTGTGGGTGGCGGACATGGATTTTGCCACCCCGGACTTCATCATCCAGGACCTTGAGCAGCGCCTGCGCCATCCGATCCTCGGTTACAGCCTGCGCCCCCAGGTCATGACCGAGATCTTGCAGGCCTGGCTTGAGCGGCGTCAGGGCTGGCGTCCAGCCGCCGAGCATTGCCTGTTCAGCCCCGGCGTGGTGCCCTCCCTGGCCCTGGCGGTGCGCGCTTTTTCCCGGCCCGGTGATGGGGTGCTGGTGCAGCCGCCGGTGTACCCGCCCTTTTTCAGTTGCGTCCAGGATAATGGCCGACGCCTGTTGCGCAACCCACTGATCCTGAAAGATAATCAATTCCAGATGGACCTGGAGGGGCTGGAGCGCCTGTTACAACAGGAGGCCCCGGCCCTGCTCCTGCTGTGCTCACCGCACAACCCCGGTGGCCGGGTCTGGCGTCGGCAGGAGCTGAGCGAGCTGATCGCCCTGTGCCAGCGCCATGGGTGCCTGATCGTCTCCGATGAGATCCATGCCGACCTGCTCTATCCCGGCGAATGCTTCACCCCTGCGGCGGCGCTGTCCGAGCGGGTTGTCTGCCTCACCTCGCCGGGCAAGGCGTTCAATATCGCCGGCATCACCCCCTCGGTCAGTCTGATCGCCGATGCCGGACTGCGTCAAACCTTTCAGCAGGAACAGCAGGCGGCCCACCTGACCGATGCCCGCCTGCTGGGGGATATTGCCCTGTGCGCCGCCTACCAAGAGGGCGACGCCTGGCTGGACCAACTCATGGCCTATCTCCAGCACAGCCGTGATCAGGCCCTGGCATACGCCCGCCAGCACTGGCCAGGTATCCGCGTCATGTCGCCCCAGGCCAGCTTTCTGTTCTGGCTGGACTGCCGCGAACTGGCCGCCGAGCGGGGGCTGACCGATACCGCCCTCAACCGCCTGTTCATTGACCAGGCCGGGCTGGGCCTGAGCGCCGGCCACAGCTTTGGCACCGAGGGCAGCGGTTTCATGCGCCTCAACTTCGGCCTGCCGCGCAAGCCCCTGCTGGCCGCTCTGGAGCGCATCGCCCGGCTGCACTAGCCCCTCCCAAGGCCTCCCGGTAAACTTCCCGCACCCCCTGAACAGATGGGCTATCCTCATATCAGACCGGCCTGAGCGGCCCCGCGCAATAAATCAAATCATTTATGGCATATAAGCTGCTAAAGGAAGGTGGAATTTTACTCAAGCTTCCGACCTGGCTACCGATAACCTTGGCGAACACCTTGCATAATGATGACAATGAAAGAAAAAAGCCTCAGCATTCAGACCAAATTCCTCGCCGCCTTTACCGTCGGTTTTCTGACGATCCTGGGCGCATCCACCTTCCTCACCATGGAAAAGGAGAAGCAGCTGATCGATCAGTTGCTGGAAGACATGCTGCACAACACGGCGCGCTCCTATTTCGACGGCATCAACACCATGATGCTCACCGGCACCATGGCGCAGCGGGATGTACTGCGCGACAAGGTGCTCAAGCAGCCGAATATCCTGGATGCGCGTATCATCCGCAACCAGGCGCACGACCCCCTGCTCAAGGCCACCGAGGCGCGGGAACACGAACTGCCTCTGGATGAACTCGACCGCCGCGCCCTGGCCGGGGAACAGATCAGCCTCACCGGACGCAATGAGGCAGGCCGCACCCTGAGCGTGCTGGTGCCCCTCAAAGCGGTGGAAGACTACAGCGGCACCAACTGCCTGACCTGTCACCAGGTACCCAAAAACAGCGTGCTGGGGGCGGTGCGCATCGACATGTCGCTGGCCGGCACCGATGCCGAGATCCACGCCGGTCTGCTGGGCAACCTGCTGGTCAACGCCGCACTCTTTCTCATCGGCCTGGGCCTGTTTGCCTGGCTGTTCCGCCATCTGATCAGGCGCCGGATGCAACGACTGGAGCAGAGCATGACCCATATCGCCGAGCAGGCCGACCTCTGCACCCGCATCGAGGTGGTCGCCAATGACGAGATCGGCCGCGTCTCCATGGCCTTCAACCACATGGTGGAACGCTTTCACCACAGCCTGCAGGAGGTCACCAAGACCAGTCACCAGCTGAACCAGTCCGCCGATGAGATTACTCAGGTGGTGGAACAGACCGCCAACGCCGTGCTGGAACAGCAGAACGAGACCGATTCGGTGGCCACCGCCATCAATCAGCTCTCCGCTACCGCCAACCAGGTGCGCGACAACGCCCAGCGCGCCGCCGAGGTCTCCATCACCGCCGACAACGAGGCGGCGCAGGGCACCAAGATCACCACCGAGGTAATCCAGGGCATAGATCAGCTGATGGCGGAGATCTCCCGTGCCGCCGCAGTGATCGAGCAGCTGGCCAGCCGTTCTACCGATGTCGGCGGCGTACTGGACGTGATCAAGAGTATCGCCGAGCAGACCAACCTGCTGGCGCTGAATGCCGCCATCGAGGCGGCCCGGGCCGGCGAGATGGGGCGTGGCTTCGCCGTGGTGGCCGATGAGGTGCGCAACCTGGCCAATCGCTCCCACCAATCGACCCAGGAGATCGAATCCATGATCGCCCAGTTGCAGCAGGGGGCCCAGGAGGCGGTAACCGCCATGCAAACGGCGCGACAAAGCGCCCAGGAGCGCAGCGAGCAGGTGCAGCAGGCGGTCAACAACCTGAATACCATCAGCGGCATAGTCGGCGATATCCGACAGCTCAACACGCAGATGGACCACGCCGCGCAAGAGCAGTTCTCGGTCACCGAGAGCATCAGCTACAATATCACCCATATCGCCCAACTGGCCGACAACACCGCCGAGGACGCCTCGCGCACCTCGCGCGTGAGCGAAGAGCTGGCCCGTCTATCGCATCAGCTCAACAACCTGATCGAACAATTTAAGCTGTGTGACTGAGCCAGGCGATGCCGGGCCGCGGCCAGCGGGCATTCTGTGGTAGGGTTAGCCCCTGTTGATTGAACGGACCTGCCCATGCGCCGAATCCTTGCCCTGAGTCTGCTGCTGAGCCTGGCCGCCTGTGGCGGCCCCAGTGAACAACCCAGCATCAGCCTCTACCTGGCCCTGCAGCGTGGCGACCTGAACCAGATCGAGCGCCATATTGCCTGGCAGGCCGATCTCAACGCCCCCCTGCCCAATGGCCTGATGCCCCTGCACCTAGTGGCGGCGGACGGACGCGTGGCCATTGCCCGACTGCTGATCAAACAGGGTGCCCAGGTCAATGGCCGGGATCAGAACGGCAACACCCCCATCTACCACGCCCTGCGCCAGGGCCGCACCCAGCTGGCGGAGATGCTGCTGCAGAAGCAGGCCAGGCTGGATGCCGACGCCATGCTCTGGCAACTGGTGCAGGATGAGATCAACGACCGCGATGTAGTACAGTTCCTGCAGCGCCAGGGGGCCGACATCAACCGCCTGCGGCAGGGCAAAAGCCTGCTTGGCGAGGCCATAAGGCGTGACAACCTGCACCTGAGCAAGCTGTTGATCCGCGCCGGGGCCGACGTCAACCTGGCCGAGGAGTCAGGCACCACGCCACTGCACTGGGCCCGCCAGGTGGGCAATGATGACATCATTCGCCAACTCCTGCGCCAGGGTGCCAAGGATCGGCCTTGAAGCATTGACCTAGGAGCCTGTCGGGTTTAAGTGCATCGCAACGGCCTGAGCCGCTCGCGTGAACACGCAACACCTTCCATGTGAACGGGATTGAGACATCACACATTGAAAAACTCTGTGATCTCTGTGGCTCTGTGGCTTAACTGCCAAAAAGCGGCAAACCTGCTCACTGACTGGAACGCCATCCTGAGCTTAAGGGCTTGCCGAAGCAACACACCAGCAAAGAGACCAATATGAGCAATACCCCGGAAGACTTAACCATCAATTACAGCGAGGCCGGCGAGGAGATCGTCAAGGAACTGGACAAGGTCATCCTCAGCCGTGGTGCCTGGACCACCATACTGTTCCGTTACCAGGAACTGGACCGGGCCAAGGGCGAGATGGGCAAGGACAAATACAGCATCCGCCGCTACCAGAAACGCAACGGCGAATATCTGCCCAAGTCCAAGTTCAATATCTCCAGCAAGGATCAGGCGAAGGCCATAGTCGAGGCCCTCAGCGGCTGGATCGATCCTGTCGAATAGATCGCAAGGGGTAAAGACTCCGTCATCAGGAGAATGCAGTGACAGTTCGCATCAAGAGTCATTGGCACGCCGAGGGGGCCGAGCGCTCCCTGGCAGAGATAGGCAGTGCCCTGGCCTTCAATGCCTGGCGTATCGCCAAGGACAAGGCCATCAATCTGCACGGCGAAGACTTTGTCTATGCCGACGACCGGCAGCGCATGGCGGTGATCACTGAATACCTGATATTTCAGGTACAGGTGGCCGATCGTGCCGCCCACCAACTGCTGGAGATGGACGCGGATGCACGCCGCCACCTCATCGTCAGCTTCGTCAAAAGTCTGGCGCAACACCTGCAGGACAACAGTGAAGACCTGTTCGGCCCGGGCGATTATGGTGGCCCCTTCATCGCCCTGCTCAACCAAGGGGCTGCGGACTATGCCGAATACCACTTCTCCGAAGACGGCCCCAGCTACCCCTTCTACCGCCATCTGGGCTTTCAGATACAGCAGATCATGGGGCAGGAAGGGGAAAATCGCTGGGTCATCGACCAGGTCATGGACAAGGATGGCCCGGATGTGGCAAAAAAGACCCTACGCATCCTCATGGACCTGACCGAATAAGCCATGCCTCATCCCATCAACGCCAAACCGGAAAGACTGCTGGACGCCCAGATCGCCAGCTGGGTGGAAAACCTGTGCCATTCCCACGAGATCTCCGACCCGGAGCTGATTCGAACCTCGAAAAAACAGGTCAAGCAATACGTGCTCGATAACCTGGAACAGGGTCAGGCGCTGGATATGAATCGGATTACACCGCTGCTGGCCGAGGCACTGAAGACCCTGAACGGCCAGCTGGCCAACAACGACCCGCGGGAAATCTGAGCCAGAGCACATGACCCTGACCGAACTGCGTTACATCCTGGCGGTCGCCCGGGAGGGTCATTTTGGCCGCGCCGCCGCCAGCTGTTTCGTCAGTCAGCCGACCCTGTCCATGGGCATCAAGCGCCTGGAAGAGGAGCTGGACATGCGCCTGTTCGAGCGCGGCACCTCCAGGGTCAGGGTAACCGCCAAGGGCCGCCCCATCATCGAGCAGGCCCAGCGGGTAATCGAAGAGGCCGAGCGTATCGGCACCATCGCCCGCCATGGCCAAGACCCCATGCAAGGCCCCCTGCGCATCGGGGCCATCTTCACCATCGCCCCCTATCTGCTGCCCAAGCTGATCCCGCTGCTGCACCAGAGCGCGCCGCAGATGCCCCTGCTGATCCAGGAGGATTTCACCGCCCAGCTGCGCGAAAAACTCAAACACGGCGAGCTGGATGCCATCATCATCGCCCTGCCCTTTGACGAGGTCGGGGTAGAGACCCTGCCCCTGTACACCGAAGCGTTCAGGGTGCTGTTGCCCCAGGACCACCCCTGGGCCGAACGCGACTGCATCGACAGCGGCCAGCTTAGCCAACTGGAGCTTTTGCTGCTCGGCCCCGGCCACTGCTTCCGCGACCAGATCCTGCAAGTCTGCCCCGAGTGCAACCGCAGCTCCAGCAGCAACATCGAATTGCAACGTACCCTGGAGGGTGGCTCGCTAGAGACCATCCGTCTTATGGTCAGCTCCGGCATAGGGGCCACGGTGCTGCCCTGCACCGCCCTGGCCGAGCGCCAGGACGCCAACACCCAGGTGCTGCCCTTCAGCGAACCGGCCCCAAGGCGCCAGGTCGCCCTGGCCTGGCGCCGCAGCTTCCACCGCGCCAGCGCCATAGATGCCGTGGCCGAGGCAATCCGCGCCTGCCCCCTGCCCTGCATCCAGAGGCTGAACGAAGATCAAACAGCGGATCAACCCAGCTTGTCACGAAAGGCGAAATAGACCGCGCCACACAGACAGAGCCCGGCCCAGAGATAATCCAGCTTGAGCGGCTCCCTGAGGTAGAACAGGGCAAAGGGGACGAACACGCTGAGGGTGATCACCTCCTGCAAAATCTTCAACTGGCCCACGCTCAACACCGTATAGCCGATGCGATTGGCCGGCACCTGAAACAGATATTCGATCAGGGCAATGCCCCAGCTCACCAGGGCGGCGATGATCCAGGGCTTGTGATTCAGCTCCTTGAGGTGGGCGTACCAGGCAAAGGTCATGAACACGTTGCTGCAGATCAGCAGCACGACGGAGAGGAATACGGGGTGCACAGGGGGAAGGCTCAAGGTGACAGGGATTTTTATCTTGGGTAAGTACTCGTCCACTCTCATCTCTAAGGACAGAGCATCCAATCCCCCCTTTACAAAGGGGGGGCAGGGGGGATTTCTTCAGCCTCAATCCCCCTCAATCCCCCTTTTGCAAAGGGGGAGGTCAATGCTTTACCCATTAAACCCCCTTTGGTTACGGTGAAACATCCGTGGCGACTCACGAGTCCCGAGTCCCCAGTCCCGGAGCCGCCAAGAGATGTTTCATGTTCCGGGGTGTCGCTGTCCGCTCCATGTCCGTTAGGGGCAATAACCGGTCGCCAAGGGCTGAGGTAGTTTCCACAGCTGTGCCACCTGAGGCATCCCTACAGTCGTTTATTCCAAGGGGTGATGGGCCTAATGGTTACTATCTTCGAAAAAGCACGCCAATCGGGCAGGGGCAGGATCAGGCGTAGGTGTCTATGCCCAACACCCGGCTGTTGTAGCTGCGCTCCTCGGCCCCGGCGATGTTGCCGTAGGCGCTGACCGCGTTGCGGGCGCGCCGATCCATCCCCTCGGGCACCACCCGGCCATCCTGCTCCCGCTCCAGCCTGCTGCGTACACGTTCATACTCCCCTGCGTTAAGCGCATCGTCCGCCTTGGCCGACTTGGCCGTACCCTGCACCGCATCCGTGGCAACCGGCTGCCGCCTGGCCTGCTCCTGCTGGGTGCGCACA
Organism: gamma proteobacterium SS-5; assembly: GCA_009497875.2. Lineage (NCBI taxonomy): Bacteria > Pseudomonadati > Pseudomonadota > Gammaproteobacteria > Chromatiales > Sedimenticolaceae > Magnetovirga > Magnetovirga frankeli. The sequence goes on from CP032508.2 coordinate 2,858,650, forward strand.
TCCACCTGGGGCGATAACAGCCCCGACTGGTAGAAGGCGGCAATGTTGCTGTCTATTCTCATCTGATTGCAGGCAGTTGTGTACTACGCATGGCCCGATCCGAACCCGTCTTGAAGTGTGGCTCAAAAATGGCCCTTTCGCCAGAAAAATTCAACCCCCCATATCCCCTGTCTTTGACCTGAAGACAGAGGACAGAGGACGGAAGACAGATTTTTGCGTCGCTGCGCGACAGATAGGTGAACCTGGCGCAAATCGCCTCAGCACTCTGTCCCCTGTCCTCTGAATCACCCCGGTGGCCAGGTCATCTGCCGCCCGCCCAGCAGATGCAGGTGCAGGTGATAGACCTCCTGGCCACCGGCGCGGTTGCAGTTGAACAGGGTGCGGTAACCCGCCTCGGCTATGCCCTCGTCGGCGGCCACCTGCCTGGCGGCAAGATACAGCCGACCGATGAGTTCGGCGTCCTCCGCCTGCACGTCATTGAGGGTGGCAATGTGCCGCTTGGGAATCAGCAGCACATGGGTCGGTGCCTGGGGATTGATATCACGAAACCCCAACACCTGATCGTCTTCATAGACCCTTGCTGCGGGGATGTCACCGGCGATGATCTTGCAAAACAGGCAGTCGGTCATGGCAAACTCCAGAGGTTGTAGAGGCTGTCAGCCTTAAGCCAATGTTCTCAGTAAAATTAACTCAATCGAGTAAGTGTGCCCCTCTCCCCAACTCATCTCCCCAAGGGGCGAGGGGCTTAATCTCCTGAGCAGTTATCTCAATAGATGCGAAAAACACATTTTGTCTCTGCGATCTCTGCGCTTCTCGACTCTGGCATCCTGCTTGGATCTACCCTCTGCATCCTTGCAGTCGTTTGCGGTCTCCGCGTCCTTCTCTTCGTGCCAGCCCAAAGCCGACCTCAACCGCCGTTTTCTGGCCCCAGCAGGCCCCGTCGGCCGCTGAAGGCATGGGCCAGGGTGCCGCCGTCGATGAACTCCAGTTCGCCGCCCAGGGGTACGCCGTGGGCGATGCGGCTGGCCCTGACCCCGTTCTCGGCGCACAGGCTGGCGATGTACTGGGCGGTGGCCTCGCCCTCGATGGTCGGGTTGGTGGCCAGGATCACCTCCTCTACCCCGCCGGCCTTGAGCCGCTGCTCCAGCAGGTCCAGGCCGATCTCGGCAGGCCCCAGGCCATCCAGCGGCGAGAGCTGGCCACCGAGCACAAAATAGCGGCCGCGAAAGTCCACCGCCTGCTCCACCACGCGCACATCGGCCGGTGATTCGACGATGCAGATCTGGCCATCATCACGCTGGGGATTGGCGCACAGGGGACAGATATCCATCTCACTGAGGGTACGGCAGCGGCGGCAGCGGCCAATGTGTTGCAGCGACCGGGCAAGCACATCGGCCAGGTGTTGGCCACCTGCCCTATCCCGTTCAAGCAAGTAGTATGCCATGCGCTGGGCAGATTTCTGCCCCACCCCCGGCAGGCAGCGCAGGGCCTCGATCAGCTGATCCAGCAGGCCTTGGGCCATGATGCCCGGCCTAGAAGGGCAGCTTCATGCCGGCCGGCAGGCCCATCCCTGCCGTCAGGCCGGACAAGCGCTCCTCCTGAACCGAGGCCACCTTTTGCACTGCGGCATTGACGGCGGCGGCCACCAGGTCTTCCAGCATCTCCTTGTCGTCCTGCAACAGGCTGTCGTCGATCTGGATGCGGCGCACCTCGTGGCGACCGTTCATAGTCACCCGCACCAGGCCACCACCGGCCTCGGCATCGACCTCTTCATCGGCCAGTTTCTCCTGGGCCTGTTGCAACTCCTGCTGCATCCGCTGGGCCTGTTTCATCAGGTTGCCTAGTCCACCTTTCATCATCTTGTAAGCCTCTTCAAGGGTTCTGTAAGTCATCCCAGATTCAGCATTTATAGGCCACAGAGCCACAGAGATCACAGAGGGTTTTCAATCAAGTAACTTCTACTCATCTCACCTAAGGCCCCTATCACCAAAAGGGCGGGGGGTTAACCGGACTGAGTAATGAGCCTTTTTCTCTGTGTGCCCTGTGGCTCCGTGGCTAAATGCTCTTTCTGAGGTTAGGGTTCTATGGGTCTGATCGATTCGTTCACCACCGCCGCGTCAAAGTCCCTGCTCAGACCCTGCACATAGGGGTTGGCCTGGAACTCATCCTCGGCCCGCCGCTGGTGCTCGGCGCGCTGCTCGGCCTTGCGCTCGGCCGGTGATTGCTGCTGCTGTGGCGCGGCATCCAGCGGCTTCAGCTGTAACTTGATGTCACGGCGAAAATATTCGCTCAGGGCGCGCTGCAACCGCTCCACCGCCCGCTCGCCTGCCAGGCTGTTGCCGCTGGGCAGCAGGGACAGGGTCAGGGTATCACCGCGCCAGCCCTGGAGCAGGCAATTCTCCGCCAACTGCATGGCCATGCCGCCCAGGGCGGGGGCGATGGCGGCGGTGACCTGGTGCCAGTCATCTTCCGCTGCGGCCGAGGCAGCAGCGGGCACCGCCGCCGGGGCAGCATAGGCGCTGTCGGTGCGCTCGGCCACGGCCTGGGCGGGATGGGGTTGCGACCGGGACTGGGATGGGGGCAACGGCCGGGGCTGGGGCTCGGGGGTTTTTTCCGCCGTTTTCACCCCGGACACCGGTACAAAGCCTGGCTGCGCGCCCTGTCCGGCGGGGCGGAAGGCGAGCATGCGCAGCAGAACCATCTCGAAACCGCTGCGTGGGTCCGGCGCATAGGGCAAATCGCGCTGACCGGTGAGGCCGATCTGATAGAACAACTGGGCATCCTCCGGGCTTATGCACTGGGCCAGGGCGCGTACCTGCTCGGCATCGGCATCGGCATCGCTGATCGCCCCGGTGATCTGCTGACACAGGGCGGCGCGATGCAGCAGCAGCAACAGGCCCTGCAGGGCAGAGGCAAAGTCCGGCGCGTAATCGGCCAGCTCCGCCACCCCGGCCAGTACCCCAGGGCCATCACCAGCGGCCACCGCAGCCAGTACCTGATACAGGCGCTCTTGGGGGATCACGCCGAGCATGGCGCGCACGTCCGCCTCCTTGACCTGACCGGCACCAAAGGCAATGGCCTGATCCAGCAGGCTGAGGGCATCGCGCATGCTGCCGGCGGCGGCACGGGAGAGGATGGTCAGGGCCGCCGCCTCGGCCTGGATCTGCTCGCTGGCCAGGATCTGCCGCAGATGGTCCTGGATCAGCTCCAGCGGCAGCTGCTTGAGGTTGAACTGCAGGCAACGGGAGAGCACGGTCACCGGCACCTTCTGCGGGTCGGTGGTGGCGAGCAGGAACTTGACGTGGGGCGGCGGCTCTTCCAGGGTCTTGAGCAGGGCGTTGAAGCTGCCGTCGGAGAACATGTGTACCTCGTCGATCAGGTACACCTTGTAGCGCCCGGCCACCGGGGCGTAGGGGACGTTTTCCAGCAGTTCGCGGGTCTGTTCCACCTTGGTGCGCGAGGCGGCGTCCACCTCCAGCAGATCGACATAACGGCCCTCGTCGATGGAACGGCAGGCGGAGCATTCCCCACAGGGGGTCGAGGTGACGCCCTGCTCGCAGTTGAGGGATTTGGCCAGGATGCGCGCCAGGGTGGTCTTGCCCACGCCACGGGTGCCGGTGAACAGATAGGCATGGTGCAAGCGGTCGTTGTCCAGGGCATTGCCCAGGGCGCGCACCACATGCCCCTGCCCCACCAGCTCGGCAAAGTTGCGGGGGCGCCATTTGCGCGCAAGTACCTGATAAGACATCGCGGAAATAGACCCATTGAAGGTATTGGGTGGCGGGCCATGCCAGCCACACCCCGGCGCCCGCATCCACCGCTGCGGCTGCTCCCTTCCGGGCCTGACCGGGTTCACGGCTTAGCGTCGCGAGGGGACCAACACAGCCCACCATTGAGTACCGCACTTAAGGCGGGTGGTCGATTATACCGATCTTTGCCCAGATCGAAAGGAAATAGCGGTCGGCTGTCGGCCTCCAGCCATCAGCCATCAGCTGGCGGCTGATATAGAATGTCGGCATGAACAAACTCCCCAATACCCAAGCCTTCCGCACCGGTCTTGACCTGCTGCTGGCCGATGACGCGCTGCGCGCCCCGCTGCATGGCCGGCGGCTGGCCCTACTGGCCCATCCCGCCTCGGTCAGCGCCGATCTGACCCACGGCCTGGATGCCATCGCCCAGCACCCGGAGCTACAGCTGTGCGCCGCCCTTGGCCCCCAGCACGGCCTGCGCGGCGAGAAGCAGGACAACATGATGGAATCGACCGATTACCTCGACCCGCGCCTGGGTATCCCGGTATTCAGCCTCTACGGCGAGGTGCGCCGACCGACCCCGGCGATGCTGGCGAACTGCGATGTGCTGCTGGTGGATCTGCAGGACCTGGGCTGCCGCATCTACACCTTCGTCACCAGCCTGCTCTATGTGCTGCAGGCGGCCGCAGAGGCGGGCAAGGCGGTGTGGCTGCTGGATCGACCCAACCCGGCTGGCCGCCCCATCGAGGGCCTGAGCCTGCGGCCGGGCTGGGAGAGCTTTGTCGGGGCCGGCCCCATGCCCATGCGTCACGGCCTAACCCTGGGCGAGATGGGCTACTGGTTCATCCAGCACTTCGGCCTGGAGCTGGAATACCGCGTCATCCCCCTCAACGGCTGGCGGCCGGAGGCCGCACCCGGCTTCGGCTGGCCCCAGGGCCTGCGCAGCTGGATCAACCCCAGCCCCAACGCGCCGAACCTATCCATGGCGCGGGCCTATGCCGGTACGGTGATGCTGGAGGGCACCAACCTCTCCGAGGGCCGTGGCACCACCCGGCCGCTGGAGCTGTTCGGCGCGCCCGATCTGGACGCCGAGGCCCTGCTGGCGCGGATGCAGCAGCTGGCACCGGACTGGCTGGCGGGCTGTCGTCTGCGTCCCTGCTGGTTCGAGCCGACCTTCCACAAACACCAGGGCCAGCTCTGCGCCGGCCTGCAGATCCATCTGGATGACCCGACCTACGACCACGCCCGCTTCCGCCCCTGGCGGCTGATGGCCCTGGCCTTCAAGGCGCTCCGCCTGCTCCGGCCGGACTACCCCCTGTGGCGGGATTTTGCCTACGAATACGAGTTCGACAAGCTCGCCATCGATGTGATCAACGGCGGCCCGCTGCTGCGCCAGTGGGTGGATGACGCCGAGGCCGAGCCGGGCGATCTGGACCAGCTCGCCGCAGCGGACGAGGCCCAGTGGCAGGAGATCGGCCGGGGATTGCGGCTTTATGCCTGAGGCGCAGGCCAAAAAGGGCGCAGAGGACGCAAAGAAGATCCTGATTACCCCTGTATCTCAGCCATTATCTTGGCTTGGCTGGCCGTGCACGTCCTGGGGTGAGAGGCCGACTTTGCCATGCGGCATAGGGCGGGCCGCAGCCGCCGCCAAGCCACAGCAATGAAGCCTGCCCCTGGTGGTTGCACGGCGGCCACGGGCCGTCCTATTCGATTGGCTGAGATTTGTGGGTAATCAGAAAGAAGAATGAGACAGTAAAGCCCCTTGCTCCTTCGTGGAGAGCAACTCTGTACGTAACTATTCAGGGGGCATCCCCATGAAATCGGGCCACCGCCCCTCGTAGAGGAGCCGCAATGCCTGTTCGGAAGATACCCCATTTTTCTGGCAGGTGGACAGATAGCTGCGGATGCGTGCAAAGATTCTTGCCCCAAGCTCTGAACGGAAACAGCCGGAGATCTTCTGCTGAACTTTGCTCATGCGCAGATCCCGTTCTCCCTGATTGTTGGTAAAGGGCACGTCCAGCTCCACCATGAAGCGCAGGACATCGGCCTCGAACTGAATCAACCGTTCCAGCAGGTTTCGGGATTTGGATCATGAGAACAGCCCATTCTCAAACAGAGGATGGAACACAGCATAGATGGGCCTTCCTATGCTGTCAAGGGCAAATGTAGGTGATTTTTGGTTCGGAGAGTTATGGCTTGGCTCTGACGGGCACTTTATTGAAGCGCCTCTGAATAGTTACCTCTGTACAAGATCAACCATCCGCCTCCAGGGCATCCACCCGTTGCAGGCCACGGGGCAGCTTGTGGCCACGGCGGCCGCGCTCGCCGCGATAGGCCTCAAGGTCGGTCTGTTTGAGGCCCATGTGGCGCTTGCCCGAGATCACCCTGAGGCCCTCGCCCTCGGCCAGGGTGGCGAGGGCGCAGACCCGCTCCTCGCCGGCCTTGAGGCGGGCTCCGGGGATGCCGATGATCTTGTTGCCCTTGCCCTTGTTCAGGGCCGGCAGCTCCTGCACCGGGAACATGAGCAGATGGCCCTCGCTGGTGGCGGCCACCAGCAGGTCCTGCTCGGGATCGCGCACCCGCAGCGGCGGCAGCGGTTGGGCACCCTGGGGCAGGCTGAGCAGGGCCTTGCCGGCCTTGTTCTTGGCGTAGAGGTCTTTGAGCTGGATGAGGAAACCGTAGCCGTGATCCGAGGCAATCAGGTACCAGTCCTCCGCCTCGCCGCCAAGCACGGCGACAAAATGGGCCCCTGGTGGCGGCGTCAGCTTGCCGGTGAGCGGCTCGCCGTGGCCCCGCGCCGAGGGCAGGCCATGGGCGGGCAGGCTGTAACTGCGGCCGCTGCTGTCGAGAAACACCACCTGCTGATTGCTGCGCAGCCGGGCCGCCTGCAGGAAGGCATCGCCGGACTTGTAGGTGAGGCTGCCGGGGTCCAGATCATGGCCCTTGCCTGAGCGCACCCAGCCCATTTTGGAGAGCACCACGGTGACCGGTTCGCTGGGGTTGATGTCTTCCTCGCCCAGGGCCTCGGCGGCAGCGCGCTGCACCAGGGTTGAGCGGCGCTCATCACCATATTTCTGCGCATCCGCCTGCAGTTCTTGCTTGATCAGCTTTTTCAGCCGCGCCGGCGAGGCCAAGGTCTGCTCCAGCTCGGCGCGCTCCTTTTCCAGCGCCTCCTGCTCGGCGCGGATCTTCATCTCCTCCAGCCGCGCCAGCTGGCGCAGCTTGGTGTCGAGCACATAGTCCGCCTGCAGCTCACTGAGGCCGAAGCGGGCCATGAGCACCGGCTTGGGTTCGTCCTCGCTGCGGATGATGCGGATCACCTCGTCGATGTTGAGATAGGCAATCAGCAGGCCATCCAACAGGTGCAGGCGTTCGAGCACCTTGTCCAGGCGGTATTGCAGACGCCGACGCACGGTCTCGGTGCGGAAGCTGAGCCACTCCACCAGGATCTCGCGCAGATTCTTCACCGCCGGGCGGCCATCCAGGCCGATCAGATTGAGGTTGGCGCGGTAGCTTTTTTCCAGGTCGGTGGTGGCGAACAGGTGCGACATCACCCGCTCCAGATCCACCCGGTTGGAGCGCGGTACTATCACCAGCCGAATCGGGTTTTCGTGGTCGGACTCGTCGCGCAGGTCCTCCACCAGGGGCAGCTTCTTCGCCTGCATCTGCGCGGCGATCTGCTCCAGCACCCGCGCCCCGGAGACCTGATGGGGCAGCGCGGTGATGACGATCTCGCCCTGCTCCTTGATGAAGCGGGCGCGCATGCGCACCGAGCCCAGACCGGTCTGATAGAGACGGCGCAACTCATCCGCCGGGGTGATGATCTCGGCATCGCAGGGATAGTCGGGACCGGGGATAAAAGCCAGCAGGGCATCCAGATCGGCATCCGGGTGATCCAGCAGATGCACCGCCGCCCCAACCACCTCGCGCAGGTTGTGCGGCGGAATGTCGGTGGCCATGCCGACGGCGATGCCGGTAGCGCCATTGAGCAGCACATTGGGCAGTCGCGCCGGCAGCACCACCGGCTCCTTGAGGGAGCCATCGAAGTTGGGCTGCCACTCCACCGTGCCCTGACCCAGCTCCTGCAGCAGCACCTGGGCGTAGGGGGTCAGCTTGGCCTCGGTGTAGCGCATGGCGGCGAAGGATTTGGGATCGTCCTGCGAGCCCCAGTTGCCCTGACCGTCGATCAGCGGGTAGCGGTAGGAAAAGGGCTGGGCCATCAACACCATGGCCTCGTAGCAGGCGGAATCGCCATGGGGATGGAACTTGCCCAACACATCGCCCACGGTGCGCGCCGATTTCTTGTGTTTGGAAGCCGCCGACAGCCCCAGCTCGGACATGGCATAGACAATCCGCCGCTGCACCGGCTTCATGCCATCACCAATGTGCGGCAGGGCGCGATCGAGGATGACGTACATGGAATAATCCAGGTAGGCCTTCTCGGTAAAGCTCTTGAACGGCAGCTGTTCGAAGCCCTCGACCAGGGTTTGAATGGTACTGCTCACGGATGCACCGCTCCTGCAAGGAAAACCGCACGAGTGTGGCACAGGGACAGAAGGGGGTCAAAATCCCGCGTGGTGCGCCTATCCCAGCCCCGCCGCCATGTGGCGAAAGTTCGCCAGTCGGCGCGGATCGATCTGGCCCTGCTCCACGGCCTGTTGCAGGGCACACTGGGGTTCGCCCCGGTGTTGGCAATTACTGAAGCGGCAGTGGCCGAGATAGGGGGCGAATTCGCGGAAGCCGCACTCCAGGTCACTACGGTCCTTGACTGTCGGGCGAAAGCTGCGCACCCCAGGGGAGTCGATCAGCTCACCGCCCTGGGGCAGGTGGTAGAGGCAGGTGGTGGTGGTGGTGTGACAGCCCTTGCCGCTGAATGCCGACAGGCGGCCGGTCTGGATCTCCCGGTCCGGCAGCAGGGCCGAGGCCAGGCTGGATTTGCCCACGCCGGATTGACCAAGCAGGATGGCGGTGCGCCCCCGCACCGCGTCCAGCAGCGGGGCGAGGCCCTGTTCCTGCCTGGCGCTGACCCGGATCAGCGGGTAGCCAATGGCGGGATAGTCACCAAATTCCTGGCTGAAGGAGGCCTCTCCGGCGGCATCCAGCAGGTCGGTCTTGTTCAGGCAGATCAGCGCCTCTATGCACAGCAGCCGGGCGGCGATCAGGTATTGGTCGAGCAGGTAGCGGCGCGGCGCGGGCTCAGGCGCAAGGACGATGATCATGCGGTCGATATTGGCCGCCAGGGGGCGCTCCTGGCCGCTGTAGTTGGGTCGGATGAGGACCGAGCGGCGCGCCTCGATGGCGCTGACCACGCCCTGCCGGTCACCGGTGGCCTGCCAGGCCACGCGGTCGCCGCAGACGGCCTGGCCTATGTTCTGGCGCAGCAGGCAGGGCACCAGCTGGCCCTGCGCGTCCTCGATGATCAGGTTGCGGCCAAAACGGCTGATCACCCGCCCCGACTGCTGCTGGCCGGGGTCTTGCCGCAGCTGCTGTTCGGCGCTCTCGGCGGCCTGCTGCAGACGCCGCTGCTGAATCGCGCCGATGCGCAGGCGCTGTTGCTGGTTGAGTCGTCGGCCCATCAGCGGTGCTTTGCTCGGATCATCTTCGGCTTCCTGAATCGGGTTGGCGGCAAAAGGATACAGTGCCTGGATGGGCTCTGCTAGAATCGGCTCATTCATGACGGAGTGAGGCCCATGGCACAGAGCAAAGACAACCTGGTGTGGATCGACCTGGAGATGACCGGCCTGGAGCCGCAGACCGACACCATCATCGAGATCGCCACCCTGGTCACCGACAAACAGCTGAACACCCTGGCCGAGGGGCCGGTGATCGCCATCCATCAGCCAGAACAGATCCTGGCCACCATGGATGAGTGGAACACCAATCAGCACGGCAAATCGGGCCTGACCCAGCGGGTACGCGACAGCGACTACGACATGGCCCGGGCGGAGCAGGAGACCCTGGCCTTTGTGCGCCAGTTCGTGCCGCCGGAGACCTCGCCCATGTGCGGCAACAGCATCTGCCAGGACCGCCGCTTCATGGCCCGGCTGATGCCGCAGCTGGAGGCCTTCTTCCATTACCGCAATCTGGACGTCAGCGCCCTGAAGGAACTGGCCCGCCGCTGGGCACCACAGATGGCCGAGGGCTTTGAGAAAGACTCCAGCCACCTGGCGATGGACGACATCCGTGACTCTATCTCCGAATTGGTCTATTACCGCGAACACTTCCTGCGCCTGGAGGGATAGGGCTGCGGCCCAGCCCTGTTGTCTCCCCGCCCCATGCCGCTCGGCCCTGGGTAGCATCTTACCCTTTGCCTAACTACTCAGGCCGTCAAGCCCCTCGCCCCTTTGTAAAAGGGGGATTGAGGGGGATTTCCGGCGCTGGTATTAATTGTTGCAAAAGTAATGGCAGTTTAAATTCTTTCCTGATGCCTGAATTAGAAGCGCCCAGTGAATAACATCAACTGCAAGAACTTATGCAACGATTAATAGTTACGCAGGCGCTGAAGAAATCCCCCCTGCCCCCCTTTGGTAAAGGGGGGGAATTTGAGCGCCCCTTTTGCCAATTATCAATTACACCGATTTTCTGCTTTAATTTCTTTCGAATATAGCGGACTTCTCTTCAAGAACCTCCGCCATTGGACGCTATGCATAGAGAGCCACCGATGAGGGCATCTGCCCGTATCGGAAAACCAGGCCGCCAAATCGACCACCAATAAAGAGAATCAGCGCGTGAAACCAAGCATTCTGAGGAACCTCAACCTATCATTCCTGGCATTTGGCCTCAGCATGGGGCTGGTGTTTCCCGTCTATGCCCAGTTCTTTGTCCAGTGGAAGGAGGGCATGTTCATCTGGTTCATGCTCGGCTGCGTGGTCGCCGGGGTGACCATTGGCATCATCAACTTCCAGCTGTGCAAACACATCCTGCTCAACCGTCTGACGCGCATCTCTGACGTCTCCCGGGCGATCAGCAACAACGACATCAGCCACCGCTGCACCATGCAGAGCCATGACCTCATGGGCGAGATCATCGACAGCACCAACCAGATGACGGACAACCTGCGCGGCATGATCTGCAGCATAGACGAAGCCGTGGGCGTACTGCGCGAGCAGATCGGCCGCATGGCAGAGCTTTCCAACAGAACTAACAGCAATACCGATCATCAGCGGGCCCTTACCGGCAAGGTGCTCAGCGGCGTGGAGCAGATCCGCGATGCCCTGCAGCAAATCGCCGAGCAGGCCAAGGTCTCGGCCGATTCCGCCCGGCAGGCCAATGACCAGTCCGGTCAGGGCGCGCTGATCGCCACCGAGGCCATGGGCTCCATCGCCCGTCTGTCGCGGGAGATGGATCAGGCCGCTGACGTTATCCGCCAACTGGACATGAAGAGCGCCAACATCAGCAAGGTGATGGACGTGATTCGCGGCATCGCCGAGCAGACCAACCTGCTTGCCCTGAATGCCGCCATCGAGGCGGCCCGCGCCGGCGAGCAGGGCCGGGGCTTTGCCGTGGTGGCCGATGAAGTGCGCACCCTGGCCACCCGCACCCAGCAGTCCACCGAAGAAATCGCCGGCATGATCGGTGAGTTGCAGGCCGGTTCCGCCGCCGCCGTGCAGAGCATGGAGGAGGCCAAGGAACAGGCCAATGCCACGGAGACCCGGTTCGAGGATGCAGCGGAACTGCTGGCGGAGATGTCCGGCCTGATCAGCTCCATATCCAATCTGAGCGGCAGCTTCGCCCAATCCGCCGAGGAGCAATCCGCCGAGATCCAGGGCATAGTGGGCGACCTGTCGGAGATCAACAACATCTGCCAGACCACGGCCGATAACGCCGAAGAGACCGCCCAGGCCAGCAACGCCCTCAAGGAGCAGGTAACCGAGCTGAACCGGATAGTCGATCGCTTTCAGCGCTGAGAAACAGAAGACAGAAGACTGAGGACAGAGGACAGAGAACAGAGGACAGAAAAGTTTGAAGACTGAAGCTTGAAGGGTAAAGTGGGGCGGGCCTTGATTGGGCTATAGTTCACACTTCACACTTTTCTACTTCACACTTCCCGAAGGGTAAAGGCATGCCCAACCTCGATGCCCTGCTGGCCGATTGCCTTGCCCTTGACCTGGAGGTCAATGAGTCCGGCGAACTCTACGCCCTGGGTGCCCTGTTTGCCGATCAAGGCTTCAGCCGCAGCGGTGATTTCAACCGCAGCAAGGCCCTGGCCGAGCTGGATGCCTTTGCTGCCCCGGCGGGCCTGCTGCTTGGTCACAATCTGCTGCATCACGATCTGCCCCTGCTGCGCGGTCTGGCCCCTGGGTTGGGTCTGCTGCGCAAGCCGGTGATCGACACCCTATATCTCTCTCCCCTGGCCTTTCCCGAGAACCCCTATCACCGCCTGGTCAAGGACTACAAGCTGGTGCGTGACAGCCGCAATGACCCCCTGGCCGATGCCCGCCTGGCCCTGCGCCTGCTGCGCGATCAATGCCAGAGCCTGAGCGAGCGCCAACAGAAGGATCCGACGCAGATGGCCCTGCTGCGCTACTGTTTCGAGCAACACCCCCAGGGTGCCGGCTTTATCGCCCTGTGGCAGGCCCTGGAGGTGGCGCGGATCAACGCCGCCGAGGCCTTTGCCGGTTTTCAGGAGCAGCTGGCCGGGCGGGTCTGCGCCAGCCAGTTACCCCAGGTACTGCTGGAGCACCTGCCCGATCCGGAAAAACGCCTGCCTTTGGCCTATGTGCTCAGCTGGCTCAGGGTGGCCGGTGGCAATTCGGTGCTGCCGCCCTGGGTACGTCAGCGGCTTACCGCTGTCGCCCCCATTTTGCGCCAGTTACGCGATGTACCCTGTTCCAGTCCGGATTGCGCCTGGTGTCGCCAGGCGCATGACCCTCGGGCGCAGCTGGCGCGTTATTTCGGCTTTACCGAGTTTCGTCCCAGGCCCGCCAGCGAGGATGGCTCCAGCCTGCAACAGCAGATCGTCACCCAGGCCATGGCGGACCAATCCCTGCTGGCGATACTACCCACCGGCGGCGGCAAATCGCTCTGTTATCAGCTGCCCGCGCTGGCACGCTATCAGCGGCGCGGGCTGCTGAGCATCGTCATCTCGCCGCTGCAGGCGTTGATGAAGGATCAGGTGGATAACCTGCGGCAGAAGACCGGCGCGGCCCATGCCGCAGCGCTCTACGGCATGCTCACGCCGCCGGAGCGGGGCGAGGTGCTGGAGGGCGTGCGTCTGGGCGATGTGGCGCTCCTGTATGTCTCGCCGGAGCAGCTGCGTAACCCCAGCTTCAATCGCGCCATCGCCCAACGGGAGATCGGGGCCTGGATATTCGATGAGGCCCACTGCCTGTCGAAATGGGGGCATGATTTCCGCCCCGACTATCTCTATGCCGGTCGCCGCATCCGCGAGATTGCCGAGCAGCAGCAAGCACCCATGCCGCCGGTGCAGTGCTTTACCGCCACCGCCAAGGAGGACGTCAAGACGGAGATCCTGGATTATTTTCAGGCCAATCTGGGCCTGCACTTGCAGCTGTTCAACGGCGAGGCCCAGCGCGACAACCTCAGCTTCGAGGTACAGATGATCCGCTCGGCCGAGAAACAAGGGCGCATCCAGACCCTGTTGCAGGAGCGCCTGCAAACCGGCGCGGCAGTGATCTACTGCGCCACCCGCAAGGGCGCGGAGCAGCTGGCCGAATTTCTGCTGCATCAGGGCTGGCCGGTGGCGGCCTATCACGCCGGTCTGGAGGCACCGCGCAAACGCGCCATCCAGGAGGACTTCATCCTCGGCAATCTGCGTCTGATCTGTGCCACCAATGCCTTTGGCATGGGCATAGACAAGGATGACGTGCGCCTGGTGATCCACGCCGACATCCCCGGCTCCCTGGAAAACTATGTGCAGGAGGCGGGCCGGGCCGGGCGTGATCTGCAGGCGGCCCAGTGCGTACTGCTCTACGATGAACAGGATATAGAGACCCAGTTTCGCCTCGGCAGCGGCTCCCAGCTGAGCCGCAGCGATATCGCCCAGATCCTGCGCGGACTGCGCTCGGCGAAAAAGAACCCCTTGGGCGAGGTGGTGCTCACCAGCGCAGAACTGCTTGGTCTGGAGCAGGTGGAGGCCTCGTTCGACAGCGCCGACCCCGCCGCCGAGACCAAGGTACGCACCGCCCTGGCCTGGTTGGAGCGGGCCGGTTTTGTCCAGCGTAACCAGAACCGCACCCAGGTGTTTCAGGGTCGGCCCAGGGTCAAGGACCTGGCCGAGGCCGAGGCGCGCATCGCCGCCATGGACCTGTCCCAACGTCAGCGCCAGCGCTGGCTGGCGATTGTCGAGGTGCTGATGCAGGCCGACCCGGACCAGGGCTTCAGCGCCGACGAGCTGGCCGAGCTGGGGCCTTTCAAGCCCCAGGACGAGGCCGAGCGGGCCAGCCAGGAGACCGCCGCCCAGCGCGTGCTGCGCAGCCTGCACGACATGGCCGGGGTGGGGCTGATCGAGAAATCTCTGCGCCTGAGCGCCTATCTGCGCCACCGGGTCAAGGACAGCTCAGAGCAGCGCCTGCACGAGGTATTGGCGCTGCAACGGGGCCTGCTCGCCCTGCTGCGCGAGGAGGCCCCACAGGCCGATCAGGGCGAATGGCAGCTGCTGCAACTGCGTCGGCTCAATCAACGCCTGCTGGATCAGGGCTTTCAGTGTCTGCCGGATCAGCTCATCGCCCTGCTCAAGAGCCTGGCCCTGGACGGCAAGGGCCTGGCCGCCAGTCGCGCCAGCCTGGATCTGAGATACCTGGGACAGAACAGCTATCGGATCAAGCTCCAGCGCAGCTGGCAGGCCCTGGAGGAGACAGCCCAGCGCCGCTCCGAGGTGGCCGCCCGGCTGCTGGAGCACCTGCAAGGGCGCATCCCGCCGGACACCCCGGCCAGCGCCGAGCTGCTGCTGGAGTTCTCCGCCGAGGAGCTGGTCGAGGCCCTGAGCGGCGACATGCTGCTGGCGGCGCAGATCAAAGACCCGCTGGCGGCGGTGGATCGCGGCCTGATGTTTCTGCACGAACAGCGGGTGATCATCCTGCAGCAGGGGCTGGCGGTATTCCGCTCGGCCATGACCATCCGCATCCTGCCCCAGGCCAAGGGGCGGCGCTACGCTCAGAGCGACTTCGAGCCCCTGTCCCAGCACTACGCCGAGCGGGTGTTTCAGGTACATGTGATGAACGAGTACGCCCGCCGCGGTCTGCACAAGATCGGCCAGGCGTTGAATCTGGTGGCGGCCTATTTCAGCCTGGACAAGGGGGCCTTCATCCGCCGCTATTTCCCCGGCCGCAAGGAGATGCTACAGCGGGCCACCGGTGAGGAGTCCTACCAGCGCATCGTCGCCGACCTGGCCAACCCGGTGCAGCAGCGCGTCGTCAGCGCACCCTTGCAGCCCAATCTGCTGGTGCTGGCCGGGCCCGGTTCGGGTAAGACCCGGCTGCTGGTGCATCGCTGCGCCTATCTGCTGCGGGTGCTGCGCCAACCGGCGCGGAGCATTCTCCTGCTCTGCTTCAACCAGCAGGCCGCCGAGCAATTGCGCCAGCGCCTGCGCCAGCTGCTCGGCAGCGAGGCGCGGGGCCTGAGCGTACATACCTACCACGGCCTGGCCCTGCGCCTTACCGGTCGTTCCCTGGCCGAGACGGCAAGACGGGATCAGGCGCTGGATTTCGATCAATTGCTGGATCAGGCCCTGGCCCTGCTGCAAGGACAGCTGGAGATCACCGGGCTGGAGCCCGACAGCCTACGCGAGCGGGTACTGGCGGGATATCAACACATCCTGGTGGACGAATATCAGGACATCGACGAGCGCCAGTACCAACTGGTCGCCGCCATCGCCGGGCGCAGCCTGAGCGACCCGGAGCAACGCCTGAACCTGCTCGCGGTGGGGGATGACGACCAGAACATCTACCGCTTTCGGGGTGCCCAGCTGGCGTTCATCCAACGCTTCGTGCAGGACTACAGCGCCGAGCCGGTCTATCTGGTGGAGAACTACCGCTCCAGCGGCCAGATCATCGCCGCCGCCAACCGGCTCATCGGCCACAACCGCCAGCGTATGAAGCAGGACTGGCCGATCCGTATCAACTCCGGCCGCGCCGAGCTGAAACCGGGTGGGCGCTGGCAGCGCCTGGACCCCCTGGCGCAGGGCCGGGTGCAACGGCTGCAAGTGGCCGACCGCTATGCCCAGGCCCGCGCCGCGCTGGATGAGCTGCAACGGCTGCGCCAGCTCGACCCCGCCTTCCGCTGGGCGCAGTGCGCCGTGCTCAGCGGCCACTGGGCCGACCTGGCCCCCCTGCGCATCCTCTGTGAACTTGAGGACGTTCCCCTGAGCCTGCCCCTGAGCGCCGAGCAGCGCCCCAGCCCCTTTCGCATCCGCGAGCATCATCGCCTCTTGCAGTGGCTGCGTCAGCAGGGCGCGGGCCTGATCTCTGTCGCCGCAGTGCAGGAAGCACTCGACCGGCAGGGGGCAGATCGGGGCCACAACCCCTGGCAGCGGCAGCTGCGTCAATTGCTGCGCCACTGGCAGGGGCAGTTTGGCGATGATCCCCAGCCCGCCAGTCAATGGGAAGAACTGCTGTGCGAGACGCTGGCGATCCAACGCCAAGAACCGGTGCGTGGCGAGGGGCTGTTTCTCGCCAGCGTGCACGCCGCCAAGGGCATGGAGTTCGACCATGTGCTCCTGTTCGACGGCGGCTGGCAGCCGCGCCCCGACCCCGCCGAGCAGGAAGAGCGCCGACGACTCTACTATGTAGCCATGACCCGCGCCCGCGAGACCCTCTGTCTGCTGCAACGGGATGACTGCCACAACGCCTTCGGCACCGAGTTGCAGGGGGCCTTTCTGCTCACGCGCTGGGCCGAGCTGGCGGCAGCCTATCCCGATCGGCTCAAGGGCCTGAACTACCTCCCCATCGGCCTGCACGAGATCGACCTGGGC
This sequence comes from gamma proteobacterium SS-5, assembly GCA_009497875.2. Classification (NCBI taxonomy): domain Bacteria; kingdom Pseudomonadati; phylum Pseudomonadota; class Gammaproteobacteria; order Chromatiales; family Sedimenticolaceae; genus Magnetovirga; species Magnetovirga frankeli. The sequence continues at coordinate 2,875,330 of CP032508.2, forward strand.
TATGCCGGCCGCTTTGCCGCCCGCCACCCCATCCACCAGGCCCTGGCGCAACTGCAACCGGGTGATTCCCTGAAGATGGCCCAGCAGGGGGAGCAGATTTTATTGATCAGCGGCCAAACGCCAGTGGCCCGCCTGTCCCGCCAGGGGCGCGCCAACTGGCAACCCAGGATAGGTCAAATCCAGGCCCTGCGCGTGCTCGCCCTGCTGGAGCGAAAGCGCCAGGACAGCACCGAGGCCTATCAGGCAGGCTTTAAGCAGGACAGCTGGGAGACGCCGCTGGTCGAGGCACTGGTTGCCATGGCCTGAGTCGTCAAGCTCAGATCAGCCCATCCAGCACGGCATTGAACCGCTCGGCGCGGCTTTCCGGGTCTTCCAGGTCGAGGAAAAAGCGCAGCTTGTCCGGGCCGTCGAGCTTGTATTCCTGCGGCCGGGTCTGGATCAGCTGGATCAGCCTGGCCGGGTCGATTTGCGGCTTTGGCGTGAACAGGATGCGCCCGCCCTTGGCGCTGGCCTCCAGCTTCTTCAGGCCCAGGGCCTCGGCGCGCAGGCGCAGGCGGGTGACGGCGAACAGGGTCTTGGCCGGCTGCGGCAGCAGGCCGAAGCGGTCGATCATTTCCACCTGAAGCTCCTTCAACGCCGCCTCGTCCTTGGCGCCGGCAATGCGCTTGTACTGCACCAGACGCATGTGCACATCCGGCAGATAGTCCTCCGGCAGCAGGGCGGGCAGGCCCAGATCGACCTCGGTGGCTGGTTCCAGACTCATCGCCAGCTCCGGCTGCTGGCCGGACTTGAGTGCCCGCACCGCCCGCTCCAGCAGGTCGGTGTAGAGGCTGAAACCGATCTCCTGAATCTGGCCGCTCTGGTCGTCACCGAGCAGTTCGCCGGCACCGCGAATCTCCAGATCGTGGGTGGCCAGGGTGAAGCCGGCGCCCAGTTCCTCGAGGGATTCGATCGCCTCCAGACGCTTGCGCGCATCCTCGGTGAGGGTCTTCGGCGGCGGCGTGAGCAGATAGGCGTAGGCGCGGTGGTGGGAGCGGCCAACCCGGCCGCGCAGCTGGTGCAGCTGGGCCAGGCCAAGCTTGTCGGCGCGGTGGATGATGATGGTGTTGGCGCTGGGTACGTCGATGCCGCTTTCGATGATGGTGGTGCTCACCAGCAGGTTGAAGCGCTGGTGGTAGAAGTCGCGCATGATCTGCTCCAGCTCGCTCTCGCGCATCTGGCCATGGGCGAAGGCGATGCGCGCGCCCGGCACCAGCTCGCCCAGGCGCTCGGCCATGCGGGCGATGCTTTCGACCTCGTTGTGCAGGAAGTAGATCTGGCCGCCGCGTTTGAGTTCGCGCTGGCAGGCCTCGCGGATCAGGCCGTCGTTCCACTCGCTGACGAAGGTCTTGATCGGGTGGCGTGCCGCCGGTGGGGTGGCGATGATGGACAGATCGCGCAGGCCGGACATGGCCATGTTGAGGGTGCGCGGAATCGGCGTCGCCGTCAGAGTGAGCATATCGACGTTGCTGCGCAGGGACTTCAGCCGCTCCTTGTGGCGCACGCCAAAGCGGTGTTCCTCGTCGATGATCACCAGCCCCAGCTGCTTGAATTTGATCTCGCTGTTAAGCAACTTATGGGTGCCGACGACTATGTCCACGGTGCCATCGGCCAGACCGGCCAGCGCCACCTTTTGCTCCTTGGCGCTGCGAAAGCGCGACAGGTTCTCGATGCGCATCGGCCAGTCGGCAAAGCGGTCGGAGAGGTTATCGAAATGCTGCTGCACCAGCAGGGTCGTGGGGGCAAGTATGGCCACCTGACGCCCGCCCTGAGCGGCCATGAAGGCAGCGCGCATCGCCACCTCGGTCTTGCCGAAGCCGACATCGCCGCAGACCACCCGGTCCATGGGCTGGGGCGCGGTCATGTCAGCGATCACGGCATCGATGGCGGATTGCTGGTCGGGTGTTTCCTCGAACTCGAAGGCGGCGGCAAAGGCGGCATACTCGGCGCCCGGCGGGGTGAAGGCGTGGCCCTGATGGGCCTCGCGGCGGGCATAAATATCCAAAAGCTCAGCGGCCACATCCCGGGCCTTCTCCATCGCCTTGCGCCGCGCCTTGTCCCACTGGCCGCTGCCGAGGCGGTGCAGCGGCGCGTTGTCCGGCGAGACGCCGGTGTAGCGGCTGATCAGGTTCAGCGCCGAGACCGGCACATAGAGCTTGTCGCCCTTGGCATATTCCAGGGTGAGAAATTCGCTGGTCTGGCCGCCGACGTTGAGGGTCTGCAGGCCGAGATAGCGGCCGACGCCGTGCTCCTCGTGCACCACCGGCGCGCCGATGTTCAGCTCGGTGAGGTTGCGCACCACCAGCTCGGGGTCGCTGTCGCTCTTGCGCTTGCGCCGGTTCTGCCGCACCCGCTGGCCGAGCAGCTGGGATTCGGTGATCAGGCTCAGGCTCGGCTGTTCCAGCCTGAAGCCTTGCTCCAGCGGCGCCACGCAGATGCCCAGCGGGCGGTCATCGACGCTGAACTCGGCCCAGCTGCTGTAGCTGTGGGGGTTGATGGCGAAATCCCGCAGGCTGGCCAGCAGTTGCTCGCGCCGGCCTGGACTTTCGGCGAGAAACAGCACGCGGCCCGGATCATTAGCCAGAAAATCCTGCAGCAGCCCGGCCGGGCGCGCAGCACGGGCGTTGAAGCCCAGCGGCGGCAGGGGGCGGATGTTGAGATTCTGCGCCGCCTTGAAGCCCTTGCGCGGTGCTTCGATGGCCTTGGGGTCGATCTCCACCAGGCTGCGGCGCTTGAGCTGGCTGACCAGCTCATCCGGGCTCAGATAGAGCCGCTCCGGCGGCAGCAGCGGCCGCTGGATGTCGTGGCGCAGCTGCTCGTAACGCAGGGCCAGATCCTGCTGGAACTGCTCTGCCAGCTGGCGGCTGTTGGCGAAGCTGACGCAGACCCGGTTCTCGCTCAAATAATCGAACAGGCTGACCAGCGGATCGAAGAACAGCGGCAGATAGTTCTCGATGCCGCCGGGCAGCAGGCCCTCGCTGATCCCTTGATAGATGGGGCTGGCCAGGGGGTCGCCGTTGATCTGGGCGCGCCAGGCCTGACGGAAGGCGGACAGGCTGTCCGGGTCGGTGGGGAACTCGCGCGCCGGGAACAAGCGAATCTGCTCGGTCTTGGCGCCGGAGCGCTGGCTGTCCGGGTCGAACAGGCGGATGCTGTCGATCTCGTCATCAAACAGGTCGATGCGGTAGGGCTGCGCCGCGCCCATGGGGAAGAGATCAAACAGCGAGCCGCGCACGGCAAACTCGCCGTGGGCCACCACCTGGGACACGCTGCTGTAGCCGGCATGGGTCAGCTGACGGCGCACCTGCTCCAGCTCCAGGCGGTCGCCGACCTTGAGATCAAACACCCGGCCATGGAGAAAGCTCGGCGGGCACAGGCGCTGCATCAGGGTGCTCACCGGCACGATCAGGGCACCGCGCTCCAGGCTCGGCAGGCGCGCAAGCAGGCTCAGGCGCTGGGAGATGATCTCCGGCAGGGGCGAGAAGACATCGTAGGCCAGGGTTTCCCAGTCCGGAAAGGCCAGCACCTCAGGCCCGTCATGGCCGAGAAAGAACTCCAGCCCCAGCTGCAACTCGGCGGCGCTCTGCATATCCGCCGCGGCGATAAGCACCGGACCCGGGTGGGCCTGCACCAGCTCCGCCAGCGCCAGGGCGGCAGAGGCGCCGGGCAGACCGCCCCATTGCAGGCGCTCACCCGCCTGCTGCGGCAGGGGCGGGGCAAGGAGGGGGGCGGTTTTCGGCTTGGCGGTCTGACTGGAAATGGGCTGGCTGGGCATGGGCTAATTGGGCATGAAAGACAGATGATGGCTGGCGGAAGGGGTGAGAGGCTAAGCCAAATCGAGGGGGATCGCAATTACGCGCTGCCCCTGTTAGCCCAAAGGGGCAAGGTCCCTTGCTGATTACCCACAAAGCTCAGCCAATCGAATAGGGCGGCCCGTGGCCGCCCCATGCCGCACGGCAAAGTCGGCCTCCCAGCCCAGGACGTGCACCGCCAGCCCAGCCGAGACAATGGCCGAGTCATGGCTGAGATACAGGGGTAATCAGGCGTCCCTTTCCACCAGGGCTTGGGTGTCGGCCAGTATCTCCTGCAGCAGGGCATCGGGCAGGGCTTGACCGCTTTGGCTGAGGGCGAGGATGCGGCTCAGTTGACTGATCTGCTCCTGGGGCAATCTGGCGTTGGGGATGATTTCGGCGTAGAGCCAGAGGTTGGCCTGCTCCGCGCTGGGGGCGATCTTGTCTCCAGCCAGTTGGGCGGCGGCGGCCAGGGCGGCGCTGCGCAGCAGCTCGGCAGCGGCGCTGGGGCAGTCTTGCTGCAGCAGCAGGCGCGCGGCCTTGAGCTTTTCCGCCGCCTGTTGCTGCAGCGGGTTTGCCTGGGTTGCCGCGGGCTCTGGGATAAACAAAGGTTCGGCCTGGGCGGTGGGGGCGGCCTCGCCCAGACGCTGGAGGCTGGTGAAGGTGCGCCGGTCGATGAGCGCCACCGGCAGGCGTCCTGGCAGGCCAGCGAGCTGGTCCTCGTCGGCATCCTCTACCCGATCCAGCACCAGCATGAGACCGCCGCTGGTTGTGCTATTGGTCCCAGCCTGAATCTCGCCATTGGCCGCCTTGGCCCTGCTGCTGAGGCCCAGAATCTGCTCGATGCGCGCACCGAAGCCTTGCTGCAGGGCGATGATCTGCTCGCGCACCGCTGCCGCCAGCTCGTCGCCGTAGCGCTGATATAGCCGCTCATCCTGCAAACCGTTGCTGGAAAGTTTGCTGGGTTCGGCCTCCGTTGCCTCCTTGGCAGGGTGGACATGCCCCGGCTCGCGCTCCCTCGGCGACCCATCCGGATCGAGGCTTTGCAGCAGTGAGGCGAGGAGCTTTTCCGAGACGCCAACCACGTCCTCGCTGGCGTCGTCTTCCACCACGTTATCGAACAGGTCGCGCTTGCCCTGGAGGATGCCGAGTACGGATTCCTCGTAGGCACCGGCGGCGACCATATTGACGATGAGCACCTTGCTGGTCTGGCCAAGGCGGTGGATGCGGGCGTTGCGCTGCTCCAGCACCGCCGGGTTCCAGGGCACGTCGAGGTTGATCAGCACGCTGGCGCTCTGCAGATTCAGCCCGGTGGCTCCGGCATCGGTGGTGATGAACACCTGGCAGGCGGGGTCGTCGCGAAAGCGCTCCAGCAGTTCACCGCGCTTGGCGGTGGCCACGCCGCCGTGCAGGCGCACATGGCCCAGGCCCTTGGCGCTGACACGCTCCTGCACCATCTGGGTCATGCGCTCCCATTGGGAGAAGATCACCAGCTTGAGGCCGGATTGCAGGCAGAACTGCTCCAGCAGGTCGTCCAGCTCATCGAGCTTGGGCGAGCCCTTGGTCTCCTTGTCCACCAACCCGGCGGCGTTGCAGGCCATGCGTGCTGCCTGCAGGGCAGCCATCAGGCGGTTTTTCTCGCTCGGCGTGAGGGGCCGACGCTGGGCGATACGCGCCAGATTGCCGGCATTGGCCAGAGCGGCGTTGTGCAGCTCCCACTGGGTTTCGGTGAGTTCGATATCGATGCGCTGGTCGATGCGCTCCGGCAGCTGGTCGCGCACCAGGCGGCGGTCGCGGCGCAGCATCACCCCCTGCAGGCGGCGGCGCAGCTCGGAGAGATTACGGTAGCCGATCACCTTGCCGCGCTCGTCGCTGATGTGAAAATCGAGCAAATAGCGCCACAGTGGCCCCAGCACATGGGGATCGACCACCTGCATCAGGCTGTAGAGGTCTTCCAGGCGGTTTTCCAGCGGCGTGCCGCTGAGGACGAAGGCGTAGCGGCTGCGAATTTGCTTCACCGCTGTGGCGATCTTGGTGCGCCAGTTCTTGATGCGCTGGGCCTCGTCGAGGATGACCAGGTCCGGCAGCAGCTGCAGGTTGATGTGGCTGGCATCGCGCAGGATCAGCTCGTAGTTGGCGATGTAGAAACCCGGCCCCTGGCGATACTGCACGCCGCGCTGCTCGGCGTTGCCCTGGATCACCGCCACAGTAGCATCGCTGAAGCGCTCGATCTCCCGCGCCCACTGATGCTTGAGCGAGGCCGGGCAGACCACCAGCACCCGCTCCACCCCGGCGTTCTGGCGCAGCCAAAGGGCGGCGGCTATGGCCTGCAGGGTCTTGCCCAGGCCCATGTCGTCCGCCAGCAGGGCGCGGCCCTTGGCGGCGAGAAAGGCGATGCCTTCGATCTGATAGGGATAGAACTGGGCGCGAATGCCGGGGATGCGGCCACCGCCGACGCGAATCTGCTGCTGGATGGTCTCGGCGCGCTGGCGCTGGGCCTGTTGCTGCGCCAGGCGGCGGGCGTAGGCTAGGGCGTCCTCGCCCAGATCGATCGCCTCCAGACCGTCGAGCAGGTCGGCCAGGCGCAGAAAATCGTCTGGCAGGCGCAAGCGAAACAGACCGGCATCATCGAAATAGCCGTTGAGCAGGTTGCCAAGCTCCCCCGCCAGGGAGCTGGTCCGATGCAGCCGCACCTGCGGCGGCTGGGGCGCGCTCCAGTCCAGATAGATGAAGGGCCGTGCCGCCGGGAGAAGCGCCCATTGGGCATACTCGGCCTGCTTTTGCAGGCGCTGCAACACCGCCTCGATGTGCTTGCAGGTGCCCAGCTGATTGACCTCAAAATCCGGGCAGGTGCAGAAGTTCACCCGCTTATTGAGGGAGCGAATGTGCACCCGGTAGCGCCGCTGAAAGCTACTGTCATGATTCACCGACCAGGCGCGCCAGGCACCCTGACCCCGCTCCGCCGACAGAGGTTCCACCCGCACCTCGGTCTGGGCACTTTGGATGCGCTCGGCCACCGCCTTTTGCGCCGCATCCAGCAAGGGCGCCTCCGCTTGCTGGGCGGCAGCGTAATCGAGCAACAGGGCAATGCCGTGGCGACAGATGCCCTGCTCCGCCACGCTGCCAGGGCGATCAGGGCTACAATCGCAGTCGCAGTGCAGATTGCCCTGGCTGTCGTAGCTCAGGCACAGGCTTAGGTCCTTGGCGCTGTCCGGATCCTCCACCTGGCCATGCAGGCTGCCCTCCTCCCCCAGCCAGCCGCGGGTGACGCAGTCGTTCTTGAAGGCATCCAACCCGCCGCGGATCTCATTCTCGGCAGCGATGCGGTGGAGCTCTTCGATGTCGAACAGGAAGGGGTCTGCGGGGGGTTGCTGGTCTTGGATCATGCTCTTGGTCACTGTGAAATTCGGGGCCAGATTCTAACCCGAACGCATCGCCCGGTGCAGGTGTGCAGAAAATGGCGTCAACTTAAGGCGTTTGCTGATGCATTGGCGCGAGGCCTACTTCGGCTGGAGCATTTACTCATGCTGGTCCATTCTGCTGCTTTCAATTGCATCGAGTATATTTTGTGTGCTTGCCTTTGTTTTTATTCCTGCTATCTGGAATGGAGATAATGATTTTTTTTCTTTTGATCTAAGAGAAAAAACAGTGCCGTCTTTTCTTTTTATTTCTACTTCTTCTAATTGAGCAAAAGCCAGTACCTTTGATAGGTTTTGACGAGCTTCAGAGTATGTAAATACTTTCATTGCATTCATTCCATAACTTGAATATTTAATGCTTGAGCGTAAAGTTATGGGCATTGGTGTGGCGAAGCGGGATACCGGCTCGGCCCCCTCGACAGGCTCAGGACGGTGTTCAGGACCATGCCCGGTTAGAGGAACATATCCAACAGGGCAGGGCGAGCGTCGCGGTCGTTTTGGATGCTGCTGTAGATATCGGCCTTGTTGCCAGATGCCGCCAAGCCCATGTTGGCGGGGGCCAGATCGCCCCCTTCCTGACGCTGCTTGGCCATCTCCATACGGGCCTCGGCGGCCATCTGACTGGCCTGGGCGGCTACACTGCGATCCTGGGAGGAGGGGTCCGCCGGGGCCAGTGCGGCGTTGCGAATCTTCTGCGCCTTGGCCAGGGTGGCCTCGGGGTCACCCCGTACCGGCGAGGTATCGATGCTGACCTCGCCGCCTACGGCATACCTCTTGCCATCCGGCCCTTGTTCGTACTCATAGCTGGCACCGCCCCGTACCAAACCGGAACCGGCCGCCATGTGCGCCGCCTCGTGGGCACGGACCTCGGCATCCCGCCGTTTGAGTTCCTCGACCTGCCTTTGTTCCTCTTCACTGAGTTCCTTTTGTGCCTGGGTTTGCTGCTTCTCAGCACGCACCGGCCCACTTCCCATGCCCATCGGGGGAAAGGCGGTGTAGGACATGGCGCTGGATGCGGCTGCAATCTCCATGGTGGTCGTTCTGTTTAGATCATGGGTATGGGTTCATTTATTATTTGGGCATGGCTACAAACTGTTTCGGCATCTCTGCGCCATCACCAAAGAAGAAATTTTCCATCTGCTCTTCCAGGTATTTGCGTGCCTTGGGGTCCATGGGGCTGAGGCGGTTTTCGTTGATCAGTATGGTCTGGTGCTTGAGCCAATCCTGCCAGGCCTGCTTGCTGACGTTGTCGAACACCCGCTTGCCCAGATCGCCCGGATAGGTGGGTCGATCCAGCCCTTCGGCCTCCTTCTTGAGTTTAACGCATTGAACCATTCTTGCCATGGAATCTGCTCCTGTTGAGGATGGGGATTGTTGCTGCGCTCAGCCGCTGGTTTGCAACTGGGCCTGCAACCGAGCCAGCAGCCTGGCCACCGGCGCGGCCAGGCCGATTTTCTCCGGTTGGCCCAGGTTATACCAGATCAGTTCCGTCTCCATCACCGCCAATGTCCCGCCAGTGATTCGGGTTTGGCAGGGGTGCATCTGCAGCTGGAAATGGCTGAAGCTGTGCTCCACAACGGCAAGCTGCTCCACAGACTCCAGCTTGACGCCGAATCTGCGCCCCGCCCAGACGGCGATATCCTCATCCAGCGGACATTCCGGCAGACTCCACAGACCACCCCAGATGCCGCTGGGCGGACGTCTGTGCAGCAGCACCCGATCCTGCTCGTCGCGCAGGATCAGCAGGCGGCAGGCCCGTTGTGGCAGGGCCTTGCTGGGGCGGCGACCGGGAAACTCGGCGGTGCGGCCTTGCAGCCGGGCGCTGCAGATGCCACTCAGCGGACAGGGCGCGCAATCGGGCTTGCTGCGGCTGCACAGGCTGGCACCCAGGTCCATCAGGGCCTGGTTGTAGGGGCCACAACCCTGCTCCGGCAACAACTGCTCGGCCAGTTGCCACAGCTGGCGCTGTACCGCCGCCTGGCTGGGATGGCCCGCGATGGCAAAGCAGCGCGCCAGTACCCGCTTGACGTTGCCATCCAGAATCGGCTGACACTGGCCCAGGGCCAGGGAGAGTATGGCTCCGGCGGTGGAGCGACCTATGCCCGGCAAGGCCATGAGCGGTTCCAGCTGCTGCGGCACCCGGCCGCCGTGTTCGGCAAGAACCCTGCCGGCCGCTTGGTGCAGATTGCGTGCCCGGGCGTAATAACCCAGTCCGGTCCATAGGTGCAGCACCTCGTCCTGATCCGCCTGCGCCAAGTCGGGCAGATCGGCAAAACGCTGGCAAAAGCGCCGGAAATAGGGGATGACGGTGCGCACCTGAGTCTGCTGCAGCATGATCTCCGACACCCAAACCCGGTAGGGGGTCGGGTCCTGCTGCCAGGGCAGATCCCTGCGCCCGTGCCGGGCATACCAGGCCAGCAGGCGTGGGGCAAATCCTGACTGGATCATGTCCTGCGCCGCAGATTGTATGGGTTTATGGGGTATGGATTCATCTGTGGGCCTGTTGAGGTTCGGCGGCCCTGGCGGGCGGGATTTACGACGGACGGATCTCGGGCTTGCCGGATCAGAATGGGCACCCAGCCACAGCGCGGCGGTATAATAGGACAAGAACCTTGCTCACCGAAGCCCGAACCCTGGAGAACCATGCGCCAACATCTTCTCTGCGCCGACATCGGCGCCACCCATGCCCGCTTTGCGGTCGTGGCCGTCTGCGCCGACCGATTGGAGGTCGTGCAACGGCTTAAGCTGTCCAGCGCGGCCCATGCCAGCGTGGCCGATCTGGTCGCGGCGGCACGGCGAGGGCTGCCCTTTGCCTTCACCGCCATCGCCCTGGCCCTGCCCGGCCCGGTCACCGACGGCTGCTGCCGCGTTACCCTGCTGCCCTGGCAGGTCTGCGAGGCCGAGATTGAACAGGCCAGCGGCCTGCCCTGTCGCCTGCTCAATGACCTGGAGGCCCAGGGCTGGGGTATCGCCGAGCTGGATCGCGACCAACTGCTGGCGCTGACCCCCCAGCGCCCGGGTCGGCCCGGCAATCGCTGCATCCTCGCCCCCGGTTCCGATCTGGGCGAGGCCATAATCTACTGGGATGGCCAACGACACCGGCCCTTCCCCACCGAGGGAGGACATTGCGACTTTGCCCCCAGCGACGGGCTGGAGTGGCGGCTGGCGGAACTCCTGCGGGAGCAATACGGCCAGGCGCGTTGGGGTGATCTGCTGTCCGGCCGAGGCATTGTCTCCCTGTATCGCCTGCTGTCGAATGACAGCAGCTGTTGCAAAAGCGGTGAGGACGTAGCCGAGCTGGCGGTTCAGGGCGAGGCCGCCGCGCAGCAGGCCATAGAGCGCTTCCTGCGCCTGCTGGGACGGGAGGCGGCCAACCTGGCGCTCACCTCCATGGCGCTCAATGGCGTCTATATCGCCGGTGGCATAGTCCCGGCCCTGCCCCGCTCCTGGCTGATGCGACTGACCCCGGCAAGCTTTGACAACAAACCCTCCATGGGGCATCTACTAGGCGACATACCCCTGTATCTGATCGACTCGGACAACCTGGGCATACTCGGCTGCGCCCGGTTTTTGTGCGCTGGTTCACAAAACGGTGAAAAATAACGGCAAGCTATTTGCCATGGCCTTCCCGCCTGCCTATGATGAGTCCATGGAGTACAGATTATGAATATAGGTGCAGTCAACAACTCGGCCCTGCTTGGCATACAGCGCGGTTTCGATAACATGAACCGCGATGCCGCCAAGATCGCCAGCGCCACCGCTGTCAGTGCCGCTGAGGCCCCAGCGCGGGAGGATCTGACCCGCACCCTGGTGGGGCTGCAAGAGAACAGCAGCAACGTGCAGGCCTCCACCAAGGCCTTTTCCACGCAAAACCGCATGCTCGGCATGTTCCTCGACGAAGTGGCCTGACAGGCCAGCGCTTCGCCCATCCTCAAATCCTGTTCCGGCGGTTCACCTCGCCCCCCTCACCCCTGCATCAGGCCCATGCGCCGACGTCGGCTTACCGCCTTCATCAACCCGGCTATCTCCACGCCCCTCGCCCCGGACCTCCCGCTTCGCTCCAGCGAGCATGGAGTGGGCAGCCCTGGCCGCTGACGGCTGGCAACTGATCTAAGCCACAAAGCGCATCGATAGATCCACCGCCTTGACGTCCTTGGTCAGGGCACCGATGGAGATATCGTCCACCCCGGTCTCGGCGATAGCGCGGATGCCCTCCAGGCTGACGTTGCCCGAGGCCTCCAGCCGGGCGCGCTTGGCACCACACTCATTATTCAGCACCACCGCCCGGCGCAGCTGCTCCAGGCTGAAGTTATCCAGCAGCACCCGGCGGGCGCCGGCGTCCAGGGCCTGCTGCAGCTCATCCAGGCTCTCCACCTCGATTTCGATCTCGGTGCCCGCCGCCACCTGGGCCTGGGCGGCGTGCAGGGCGGCGGCAATGGAGCCGGCAGCAAGGATATGGTTCTCCTTAATCAGCACCGCATCGTAGAGGCCAAAGCGGTGGTTGCTGCCACCACCGCAGCAGACCGCGTATTTCTGCGCCCGACGCAGGCCGGGCAGGGTCTTGCGCGTGTCCAGCACGCGGCTGTTGCAACCCTCCAGCCGCCGCACATAGCTGGCCACCTGGCTGGCGGTGGCGGAGAGGGTCTGCAGAAAATTCAGCGCCGTGCGCTCGCCGCTGAGCAGGGCACGGGTGTTGCCCTGCAGGCGGCAGAGCAGCTGATCGGGCTGGGCGGGCTGGCCATCCGCCAGCTGCCAGTGGATCTGAATCTGCGGGTCGATCTGCCAAAAGGCCTGCTCGAACCAGGCCTGACCGCAGACCACCGCGCTCTGGCGGCTGATCACCTCCACCTGGGACTGGCGCTCGGCCGGGATCAGGCCGGCGGTGAGATCACCCGCACCCAGGTCCTCGGCCAGGGCGCGGGCCACATCCTCGGCGATGCGCTCGGCAGGGGGCAGGGGGCAGTTCATTGCAGGCCCAGCAGTTCCACTTCAAAGATCAGGCTGGCGTTGGCCGGGATCACGCCACCGGCACCGCGGGCGCCATAGCCCAGCTGGGGCGGGATGATCAGCTTGCGCTTGCCGCCGACGCGCATCTTCTCCACCCCCAGGTCCCAACCGCGGATCACCTGACCGGCACCGAGCTTGAAGCTGAAGGGGTCGTTGCGATCCAGCGAGGAGTCGAACTTGCTGCCGTCCTCCAGCCAGCCGGTGTAGTGCACCGTCACGCGCTGGCCGGATTGGGCCTGCTCACCCTCACCTTCGATCAGGTCTTCGTATTTCAGCCCACTATCGAGCATCTTTTCTGCCATGGTTTCACCCCTGTTATGGTTAGTTGGCCAAGCATTATCCCGGAAGCGGGAAGCCCTGGCCAGAAGACAGGGGACAGAAGACGGAAGACAGATTTTTGCGTCGCTGCGCGACAGATTAAGTGAAACTGGCGCGAAGCGCCTCTGTCCTCTGTCCTCTGTCTGGTGTGCCTGGCAACTCGGGCATTTTAATCCCGCTGCAATTTTAATCACCCCCGCTACGCAACCTCAGATGCTTCTGCTAGACTTTGTCGCTTTAACCTTACCCGGCAGCAGGATTCCATCGCCCGTGAAGCCTAATCCGCCTCCCTCCACCGGCCTCCGTCCCTGGGGCTTGCAGCGCCTGCCGCATCTGTTTGGCCTGGCCTTGGTGCTGGCGCTGCTGTGGCTGGTATTGTCCGGTCACTACAACCCACTGTTGCTTGCCCTGGGTGCCTTTTCCGTGCTGCTGGTGGTGCTGCTCAACCTGCGCATGGACCTGCTCGATCACGAGACCCTGCCGCTGCACTTCGGCCTGGCCATAGCCCCCCTACTGGGCCTGGCTGTTGAAGGAGGTGGTGCTATCTAACCTGGATGTTATCAAATGTATCTGGCTGGGCACCGGCAGCATCTACCCGGCGGTGGCCTGCCTGCCGGTGCGACAGAAGACCGACCTGGGCCGGGTGATCTACGCCAACTCCATCACCCTGACGCCGGGCACCGTCACCATCGACCTGGATGATAACCGCATCCGCGTCCATGCCCTGACCCCGGCCGGGCTGGACGCCCTGCGCGAGGGGGAGATGAGCCGCCGCGTCGGGGCCCTGGAGCGCTGATGTTCATCGCCGTCACCCTTGCCATCCTGCTGACCATGCTACTGGTGCTGATCCGCGCCTTTTTCGGACCCACCCTGTACGACCGCATCCTGGCGGTGAACATGTTCGGCACCAAGACGGTGCTGCTGATCGCCGTACTGGGCTTTCTCATGGGACGGCCGGAGTTTCTCGACATCGCCCTGGTCTATGCCCTGATCAACTTCATCGCCATCATCGGCCTATTGCGTTATTTCGAGTACAACCAGGGGCAATTGCCGCGCAATAGCGAACCCACCTGCACGGATGACAGCCCCTGATGACCTGGCTTGCGGACATTCTCGACCTGCTCAGCTGGCTGGCTTTGATGGCCGGTGGCTTTTGCGTCTTCTCCGGTGGCCTGGGGCTTTTGCGCTTTCCCGATTTCTTCAGCCGTATGCACGCCGCCGGGGTGATGGATACCCTGGGTGCCGGGCTGATCCTGCTCGGCCTGCTGTTTCAGGTAGAGGACTGGCTGGTAGCGGTGAAACTGCTGCTGATCCTGGCATTCATCGGCCTGACCAGCCCCACCGCCTCTCACGCCCTGGCCAAGTCGGCCATTCACGGCGGCCTCAGGCCCCTGCTGGGGGAACAACTCAAGGCCGATGGAGGCAAAGACTGATGGAGATCCTGGTCGATGTGGTACTGCTCAGCCTGCTGGTGATTACCGCCCTGGCCATCAACGGTACCAAGGATTTGTTTGCCTCCATCATGCTCACCGGCATCTACAGCCTGCTCTCGGCCAGTTTTTTCGTGCTTATGGACGCGGTGGACGTGGCCTTCACCGAGGCGGCGGTGGGCGCGGGCATAGCCACCCTGCTGATGCTCTCCTGCATGACCCTCACCGGCCAATACGAGCGCAAGCCGCGTCGCAGCCAGCAGGCGCTGGGGTTGCTGGTGGTCAGTATCACCGGCGTGCTGCTCTATTTCGGCACCCTGGACACGCCCAACTTCGGCGATGCCCACTCCCCCATCCAGGACCACCTGGCACCCCATTATCTGCACCAGTCGATGGCGGAGATCGGCATCCCCAACGTGGTCACCTCAGTGCTGGCCAGCTATCGGGGCTTTGATACCTTTGGCGAGACGGTGGTGATCTTTACCGCCGGCATCGGCGTACTGGCCCTGATCGGCTTCAGGCCCAAGCGCAAGACCGACGGCCAGTTGCAAAGCCTGGTCGCCCCCATGCACCATCAGAAGATCCTGCGCGTGCTGAGCAAGCTGCTGATCCCGCCCATACTGCTGTTCGCCCTCTATGTGCAGTTCCACGGCGACTACGGCCCCGGCGGCGGCTTTCAGGCCGGAGTGATCTTCGCCGCCGCCATCATCCTCTACGCCATGATCTTCGGCGTGGATATCGCCCGCCGCGCCTTTCCCGATGCCGCCGTGCGCCTGCTCGCCGCCCTCGGCGTGCTGCTCTACGGCAGCGTCGGCCTGGTATCCCTGCTCTCGGGCAAGCATTTTCTCGACTACAGCATCCTCGGCGACACCCCCCAGCACGGCCAGCACTGGGGCATACTGCTGGTGGAGCTGGGCGTGGGCATTACCGTGACATCGGTGATGCTGATCATTTTTTTCACCTTCTCCGCTCGGGTGGACCGCCGCGGCCGTGATGGCGATGCGAGTCAACGCCAATGAGCTACTCTGAAACATCCGTGACAACTGCCGAGTCCCGAATCCCGAGTCCCGCAGCGGCCAAGGAATACGTCATACTCCAGGTTGCCGCTGCGCACACCATGGGCCTTGCCCAATGAGCGCCCTGCTGCATTACAACTATTGGATAGTCATCGTGTTGATGATGATCGGCTTTTACATCGTCATCACCCACTCCAACCTGATCAAGAAACTGCTTGGCCTGAGCATCTTCCAGACCTCTGTGTTTATCCTCTACATCAGCATGGGCAAGGTGATTGGCGGCAGCGCCCCCATCCTCAGCGACAAGGTACAGATCTACTCCAACCCCCTGCCCCATGTGCTGATCCTTACCGCCATCGTGGTCGGCATAGCCACCACCGCCCTGGGCCTGGCCCTGGTGGTACGCCTGCGCGAGGCCTACGGCAGCATTGAGGAGGAGGATATCCAGGCCCAGGAACGCGATGAGGGTCAGGCACCATGATGCAGCATTTGCCCGTATTGCAGGTGATCGTGCCCCTGCTGGCCGCGCCCCTGGCCCTGCTGCTGCGCCCCTCGCGGCTGGCCTGGCTGTTTGCCCTGATTGCCAGCGGCGCGGGGCTGTTCATCTCCCTCTCCCTGCTTGCCCAGGTGCTGGAGCAGGGCACCCTGATCTATGCCCTGGGCGGTTGGGCCGCGCCCATCGGCATCGAATACCGCATCGACCGGCTCAATGCCTTTGTCCTGCTGCTGGTGTCCCTGATCGGCTTTGTCGTCCTGCTTGCCGCGGATACCAGCATCCGGCGCGAGATCGATGAGGACAAGCAGCCCTACTTCTACAGCCTCTATCTGCTCTGCATGGCGGGCCTGCTGGGCATTGTCGCCACCGGCGACGCCTTCAATGTGTTCGTCTTTCTGGAGATCTCCGCCCTGTCCACCTATACGCTGATCGCCATGGGGCGGGATCGGCGAGCGCTCTGGGCCTCCTATCAATACCTGATCATGGGCACCATTGGCGCTACATTCATCCTCATTGGCATCGGCCTGCTGTATATGATGACCGGCACCCTGAACATGCACGATTTGGCCCTGCGCCTGCCGGCGGTGCAGAACAGCGCCACCGTGCTTACCGCCACGGCTTTTTTCGTGGTCGGGGTCTGCCTCAAGCTGGCCCTGTTCCCCATGCACCTGTGGCTGCCCAACGCCTATGCCTATGCGCCGTCCATCGTCACCGCATTGCTTGCCGCCACCGCGACCAAGGTGGCCATCTATGTACTGATCCGCTTCGTTTTCACCATCTTTGGCCTGGACTTCGCCTTCGACTCCCTGCCGGTACACGAGATGCTGTTGGTGCTGGGGGTGGTCGGCATCCTGGTGGCCTCGGTGCTGGCCATCGCCCAGAGCAACGTCAAGCGCCTGTTCGCCTACTCCAGCGTGGCGCAGATCGGCTACATGGTGCTGGGCATAGGCCTGGCCAACACCACCGGACTCACCGCCAGCCTGCTGCACCTGTTCAATCACGCCCTGATGAAGGGTGCCTTGTTTCTGGCCTTGGCTGGGGTGTTTTACCGCCTCAGCACGGTGGAGCTGAAATCTTTCCAGGGCCTGGGACGGCAAATGCCCCTGACCCTGGCCGCCATTGTCATCGGCGGCCTGAGCCTGGTGGGGGTGCCGCTCACGGTAGGCTTTGTCAGCAAGTGGTATCTGGTGCTGGCGATCCTGGAACGGGGCTGGTGGCCTCTGGCCTTTCTGGTGATGCTCGGCTCCCTGCTGGCCCTGGTCTATCTCTGGCGTATCGTTGAGATGGCCTATTTCAGCCCGGCCCCGGCCGATGGCGGCAATCCCCCGGTCAAGGAGGCCCCACTGATGATCCTGCTGCCCACCTGGCTGTTGGTCATCGCCAATGTCTATTTTGGCCTGGACACGGACCTGACGGTGAGCCTGGCCAGTCTGGCCTCCATTGAACTCTTTACCCCGGTGGTGCCATGAGCCTGGGCCTGAACCTTGAGCTGGGCTTGAACCTGGCCCTGCTGCTGCCCTGGCTGGCGGCCCCTCTGCTGCTGTCCCTGCGCCGCTGGCCTAATCTGCGCGAGGCGGTCACCCTGCTGAGCGGGATTGGCCTGTTCCTGCTGGTGTTTGGCCTCTATCAGGCCCATCTGGATGGCCAGCGGTTGCAACTGCACTGGCTGGAGGTCATGCCCGGCCTGAGCCTCAGCTTCCAACTGGAGGCCCTGAGCCTGCTGTTTGCCCTGGTGGCCAGCGCCCTCTGGCCGGTCACCAGCCTCTATGCCATCGGCTACATGCGCGCCCACGACGAGGCCCATCAGACCCGCTTTTATATCTGCTTCGCCATCGCCATAGGTGCCACCATGGGCCTGGCCTTCAGCGACAACCTGTTCAGCCTGTTTATCTTTTATGAAGTCCTGACCCTGTCCACCTATCCCCTGGTGACCCATGCCGGCACAGACAGGGCGAAGCGGGGCGGGCGGGTCTATCTGGGTATACTGATGACCACCTCCATCGGCTTCCTGCTGCTGGCCATCATCGCCACCTGGCTGCACGCGGGCCGTCTGGACTTCAGCCCCGGCGGCATCTTTCAAGGCCAGCTGGAACCTTGGCTTGGCAGCCTGCTGCTGGCACTGTTTGTGTTCGGTATCGGCAAGGCGGCGATCATGCCCTTCCACCGCTGGCTGCCAGCGGCCATGGTGGCACCGACCCCGGTCAGCGCCCTGCTCCACGCCGTGGCCGTGGTCAAGGCCGGGGCCTTCAGCCTGCTCAAGGTGGCAGCCTTCATCTTTGGCCTGGACCTGCTCAAGGATCTCCCCGCCACCGACTGGCTGCTCTATCTGGCCGGCATCAGCGTGGTGCTGGCCTCCCTGGTGGCCCTGACTAAGGACAACCTCAAGGCGCGACTGGCCTATTCCACCATCGGCCAACTGGGCTACATCAGCATCGGTGCCCTGCTCGCCACCCAGTCGGGGTTGATTGGCGGGGCCATGCACATCGCCGCCCATGCCTTTGGCAAGATCACCCTGTTCTTCTGTGCTGGGGCCATCTACATCGCCCTGCACAAGACCGAGATCAGCGACATGCGCGGCATCGGCCGCCAGATGCCCCTGACCCTGGCGGCCTTTTTCATCGGCGCGGTGAGCATCATCGGCCTGCCCCCCAGCGGCGGTGCCTGGAGCAAGTGGTTTTTGGTGCTGGGCGCCCTGGATGCCGGTCAGCTGGCGCTGATGGCCGCGCTCATGTTCAGCTCCCTGTTGAATATCGCCTATCTGCTGCCGATTCCTTATCGCGCCTTCTTCCCCAACGACGGTCGGCCGGTGTGGCAGCCGCAGGCCCGACAGGAGGCACCCCTGCCCATGCTCATCGCCATCGGCCTGAGTGCCTCGGCCAGTCTGGCGCTGTTTTTCTATCCGCAGCCGTTCTATCGACTGGCCAGCGGGATACTTGGAGGTTAGCCATGGCGACTCAACCGGACACCCAGGTTTATCTGTTCGATAAGCCCGCCAACGTCAAACGCCTGCTGCGCGGGCTCTATGTCGCCTGCGGACTGCTGGTGGCGCTGGATTTTGTCATCCACCGCCACGTGCTGCATGACTGGGAGAAGATCCCCGCCTTCTATGCCCTCTATGGCTTTGTCGGTTGCGTACTGCTGGTGCTGATCGCCAAGGGCATGCGCCGCTTTCTGATGCGGCCCGAGGACTATTATCTGCGCCGGGAGCAGGGGCCAGGCCCGCTGCCGGATGACACGGAAACGCAACAGGGTCCACACTAGATGAGCGCCTTGCATCCCTTCATCCCCTTTCTGATTGGTGCCCTGCTGGCCGGGCTGCTGCGCGGCCCCCTGCGCTCGGCCCTGGTGCTGGCCACACCCCTGATCGGTGGCTATCTGTTGTGGTTGACCCCGCTTGGGACGCAGAGCCAGATGCTGTTCATGGGCATGGAGCTGATGCCCTACCGGGTCGATCAGCTCAGCCTGGTGTTTGGCTATATCTTTCACATCGCCGGTTTCATTGGCGTGCTCTATGCGCTGCATGTCAAGGATAGCCTGCAGCAGGTCAGTGCCTTGCTCTATGCCGGCAGCGCCATAGGCGCGGTGTTTGCCGGTGACCTGCTGACCCTGTTCATTTTCTGGGAACTGCTGGCCCTGAGTTCGGTATTTCTGATCTGGGCGCGGCGTAGCGAGCGCTCCTTCCGTGCCGGCCAGCGTTATCTGATCATCCAGGTGCTCTCCGGTGTGCTCCTGCTCGGCGGCGCCCTGCTGCATTACCGCAACAGCGGCAGCCTGGCCTTTGATTTCATTGGCCTTGGCGGCCTGTCCGGCTGGCTGATTTTCCTCGCCTTTGGCATCAAGTGCGCCTTCCCCCTGCTGCACAACTGGTTGACCGATGCCTACCCCGAGGCCACCCCCACCGGCACCGTGTTCCTCAGCGCCTTCACCACCAAGGTGGCGGTCTATGCCCTGGCACGGGGCTATCCCGGTACCGAATTGTTGGTCTATATCGGCGTCACCATGGCCTGTTTCCCGATCTTCTTTGCCGTGATCGAGAACGACCTGCGCCGGGTGCTGGCCTACAGCATGATCAACCAGATCGGCTTCATGGTGGTGGGCATAGGCATAGGCACCGCCCTGGCGCTCAATGGGGCGGTGTCCCACGCCTTCAACGACATCCTGTTCAAGGGGCTGCTGTTCATGAGCATGGGCGCGGTGCTGCAGATGACCGGCACCATCAATGGCTCGGCCCTTGGCGGCCTGTACAAGACCATGCCCAAGACCACCATCCTGTGCATCATCGGCGCAGCCTCGATCTCCGCCTTCCCCCTGTTCAGTGGCTTTGTCAGCAAGTCCATGGTGATGAGCGCGGCACTGCAGGAGGGCTATCACATCAGCTGGCTGCTGCTGCTCTTCTCCGCCGCCGGGGTGTTCCATCACGCCGGGATCAAGATCCCCTACTTCGCCTTCTTCGCCCACGACAGCGGTATCCGCACCAGTGATCCGCCCCTGAACATGCTGCTGGCCATGGCGCTGGCGGCGGCCATCTCCATGTTCATCGGCGTCTATCCCTGGACCCTGTACAGCATTCTGCCGTTTGATACCGGCTACAATCCCTTCGACGCCACCCATATACTGACCCAGACCCAGTTGCTGTTCTTCTCCGCCCTGGCCTTTGTCTGGCTCAACCTGCGCGGCTACTATCCACCGGAGCTGCCCTCGGTGAATCTGGATGCGGAATGGTTCTACCGCCGCTTGGTCCCCGCCAGCCTGGGTCTGCTCGGTCGCTATCTGGTTCCGGCCTACCGCGGTCTGATCCAGCTGATTTCCAACCCATGGCAACGCTTAGGTCCGCAACTGCTGCGCCAGCAGGGGCCACAGGGCCTGCTGGCCCGCGCCTGGCCCAGTGGTAGCATGGTGCTCTGGGTTGCCATCATCCTGGCCACTTACCTGTTGTTCTATTATCTCTAGGCCTATGTCAAAGCTGTCCCTTCTGCTGTTATTCCTGTTGCCGCTCGGCCTGTTTCCGCTCAGCGCCCTGGCCTACGATGCCAGCGAGGGCATCCGCCTGACCGAGCACTGGATCGGCCCTACCGCGCTGATCCTGTTCGGCCTGGCCTATGGCCTGGTGATGGCCGAGGAGCTGACCGGCCTGCGTAAGTCCAAGCCGGTAATCCTCGCCGCCGGCCTGATCTGGCTGATGATCGCCTGGGTGTACAGCAGCCAGGGCATGACCCAACAGGTGGAATACGAACTGCGCCACCACCTGTTGCAATATGTGCAGCTGATGCTGTTCCTGCTGGTGGCCATGACCTACATCAACGCCCTGGATGAGCGCCAGGTATTCACCGCCCTGCGCTGCTGGCTGATCCGCAAGGGCTTTGGCTTTCGCAAACTGTTCTGGATCACAGGTGCCCTGGCCTTTTTCATCTCCCCCATCGCCGATAACCTGACCACCGCCCTGCTCATGTACGCCGTGGTGCTGGCGGTGGCCGGGGGAAACTCGGCCTTCATCCTGCTCGGGGCGATCAATATCGTGGTGGCGACCAATGCCGGCGGGGCCTTCTCGCCCTTTGGCGATATCACCACCCTGATGGTCTGGCAGCGTGGCGTAGAGACCGCCCAGGGGCCGGTCAACCTCTGGGCCTTCTTCGCCCTGTTCCTGCCGGCCCTGGTCAACTGGCTGGTACCGGCCCTGATCATGTCCTTCTCCGTGCCCAACGAAGTGCCTGCCACCCAGTGCGCCGTCGGCGGCATGAAGCGCGGGGCCAGGCGCATCATCGGCCTGTTCCTGCTCACCATCGCCACCGCTGTGCTGTTTCACCAGCTGCACATGCCGCCGGTAATCGGCATGCTCACCGGCCTGGCCTATCTGCAATTCTTTGGCTTTTATCTGAAACGGACCTATCAGCGGGAGCGCCTGCGCGATAGCCGCAAGGCAGCCCGTACTGAACTGGAACACGATGGCCAGATGGGCGACCCGGTGGCCTTCGATGTCTATAACCGCATCGCCCGGGCCGAATGGGACACCCTGCTGTTCTTTTATGGCGTGGTGATGTGCGTCGGCGGTCTGGGCTTTATCGGCTACCTGGCCATGGCCTCGGAGCTGATGTACATCGACTGGGGTGCCACCCAGGCTAATATCGCCGTGGGCGTGCTCTCCGCCATCATCGACAACATCCCGGTGATCTACGCCATCCTCACCATGCTGCCGGACATGTCCCTCGGCCAGTGGCTGCTGGTGACCCTGACCGCAGCGGTGGGCGGCTCCCTGTTGTCCATCGGCTCCGCCGCCGGGGTGGCCCTGATGGCCCAATCCGGCGGCTACTACAGCTTCATCGGCCACCTGAAATGGACCCCGGTCATAGCCCTGGGCTACGCCGCCTCCATCGCCTGTCACCTGTGGTTGAACGGGGGATTGTTTTAGCGGGTGAGCGGAAGACAGAGGACGGGGGACGGAAGACGGAAGACAGAGGACGGAGGACAGATTTTTGCGTCGCTACGCGACAGATTAGCGAAGCTCCTCTGTCCTCTGTCCTCTGACCTCTGTCCTCTGTCCTCTGTACCCGGTCGATGGTATAGTCGGTCCAGTTTTTCCGACCACCCCAGACCCCATTGGGTTCTGTAACATCAAGTCCCGAACACGGGCTATTGGGAGACCTATCCATGTCCAAACAACATCCTGTCGTCGTTGTCACCGGTTCCTCCGGTGCCGGTACCACCACCGTCAAGCGCGCCTTCGAGCATATCTTCCTGCGTGATGGCATCAAGCCTGCCGTCATCGAGGGTGATAGCTATCACCGATTCAACCGCAAAGAGATGCGTGCCGAGGTACAAAAGGCCCACGATGAGGGCCGCAACCTGAGCCACTTCGGCCCCGAGGCCAACCACTTCGACATCCTGGCCGACACCTTCCGCACCTACGGCGAGACCGGCGGCTGCAAGCAGCGCTATTACATCCACAGCGAGGAAGAGGCCGAGTTTCACGGTAAACGCCTGAACATCGAGGTAGGCCCGGGTGAATTCACCCCCTGGGAAGACATAGAGTCCGGCACCGATCTGCTGTTTTACGAGGGCCTGCACGGCATGGTAGTGGATGGCGATGCCGACGTGGCCAGCCATGTGGATCTGGGCATAGGCGTGGTGCCCATTGTCAACCTGGAATGGATTCAGAAGATCTTCCGCGACAACGCCGAGCGCGGCTACACCGCCGAGGCCACGGTGGACACCATACTGCGCCGCATGCCCGACTACATCAATCACATCACGCCGCAGTTTTCGCGCACCGATATCAACTTCCAGCGCGTGGCCACGGTGGATACCTCCAACCCCTTCATCACCCGTGACATCCCCACCCCGGACGAGAGCTTCGTGGTGGTGCGCTTCGCCGACCCGAAGAAGTTCGACATCGACTTCGCCTACCTGCTGGCGATGATCCCCAACTCCTTCATGTCACGCCGCAACACCATCGTAGTGCCCGGCGGCAAGATGGGCTTTACCATGGAGATCGTCCTCGGCCCCATCATCGAACGCATGATGGACGAGCGCTGATCCCCGCCCCCAGGGCAAAAAGCGGCCTTAACGGCCGCTTTTTTTGTCAATCAGAACCCCGCCCGGGCATACCACTTGCGCGCCTCCTGCGGGTTCTTCTCCACCCCGTTGCCCTGTTCGTACATCATCGCCAGGGTGGT
Source organism: gamma proteobacterium SS-5 (assembly GCA_009497875.2). Taxonomy (NCBI): domain Bacteria; kingdom Pseudomonadati; phylum Pseudomonadota; class Gammaproteobacteria; order Chromatiales; family Sedimenticolaceae; genus Magnetovirga; species Magnetovirga frankeli. The sequence goes on from CP032508.2 coordinate 2,898,516, forward strand.
CTGGGACCCGGCCAGGCCCTGCTCCGCCGCCTGGGTGAACCAGGTCACCGCCTTGGCCGGGTTCTTGTCCACGCATTCGCCCTCCAGATACATAAAGCCCAGGCCGTGCTGGGCCAGGGCATGGCCCTGCTCTGCCGCGGCCTTCATGTATCTATAGGCCTGCATCTCATTGGCCACCATACCCAGGCCGTTTTGCAACATGATCGCCATGCGGTACTGGGCCTCGGGCTCGCCATCGGCCGCCAGGGGCGAGAGCAACTGACTGGAACGGGAAAAATGCTTGGCCTCAAAGGCGGCGATGCCGCTGCTCAGGGCCATGTCCCTATCACTTAATTCTTCTGTCTGTATTTCTGTCATATTTTCTATCTCCAAGGTGGGGATTGGGGTGGAATCGGGGCGCTATGGGTTCAGGCCCAGGGCCCGCAGGTGATCAAGCCAGAGCCGCAGCATGACCGGGTTGGCCGCCGCCACGGCCTGGCGGGGGTGTAGGTCTATGTCCTCATAGCCCCGCTGCACGGCCGCAGCCCCGGCCTCCTGCTGGATCAGCCTGCCTGCGGCGTAGTCCCACAGGCCCTGGGCACCGTGCAGGTAGAGACCAAAACGGCCGGCCGCCAACCAACACCACTCCAGGGCCACCGAGCCCAGGCTGCGCAGGGAACGAAACGGCGGATGGCTGATCAGACTGAGGGAGATTTGGGGGTCAATACGTTTGAAGTCAATCACTGCCACAGTATCCGTCAGGGCATTCGGCCACTGTGGATCACGTCGCAGGCGCTGGCCGTTGAGCCAGGCACCCTGGCCTGCCTGGGCCTGGAAACACTCCTCGCGCAGGGGGTCATAGACCATGCCAAAGCGAATCCGCCCCTGCTCCAACAGGGCCAGGGAGATGCAGAAGAAGGGCATACCGGCGGCGAAATTGGTGGTGCCGTCGAGGGGGTCGAGCAGCCACAGAGGCCGTCCGCTCTCGGCCAGCGCCCGCTGTTGCTCGGCCTGGCCCATCTCCTCTCCGAGAAAGCCGGCCTCGGGCCAGCGCCGCGCCAGAGCAGCGCGGATTGCCGCCTGTGAGGCCAGATCGGCCTCGGTAAGCAGGCTGCCATCGGCCTTGTGGCGGCTGGCAACCTGCTGGAAACGGCCCAGCAACTCATCCCTGGCCACCTGCCGCAGCAACCCCTGCAGATAAATTTCATCAAGCCTCAACATCAAACTGGTATCCTGAACAACATGTCTAAACCACTCCTGCGATGGCCTCAGCGCACCACCGGCGGCGGCATTCTTCCCCTGGCATTGGCCCTGCTGCTGGGCCTGGGTGTCCTGTGGTCGCCCCTGCACGGGGCCGACCTTACACAACAACGCAAAGACTTTCTAGCGGCGGAGCAGGCCCTGCGCCAGGGCGACTCGGCCAGCTACATACCGCTGCGCGCCAAATTGCTCGACTATCCCCTGTTTGCCTATCTGGAATACGCCGAAACACTAGGCAAGGGGCCGCAACAGGTCGAGGCCTTTGTACACAAATACCCCGATGGCCCGCTGGCCTACGACCTGCGCCGGGACCACCTCAAGCAACTCGCCGCCGCAAACAACTGGGCCGACTTCCTCAGGCTCTGGCGCGACACCAGCAACATGGAAATGCAATGCCTGCACCTGCAGGCCCTGCTGGCCACGGACAAGGCCGCACAGGCCTACAAGGCTGGGGCCAGGATCTGGCTGTACGGCGACTCCCGGCCGGATAGCTGCGACCCGGTGTTCGAACAGATGCAGCAAGCCGGCAAGCTCAGCCGGGCGCTGGTGTGGGAGCGCATCGACCTTGTTCGGGTCGGCAATTCCGATCAACGCAGCGGCCTGATCCGCTATCTGCGCCGCTTTCTCCCGGCAACAGACCATGCCTGGCACGATCTCTGGCTGCACAGCCTGAACCAACCCGAGCGGGTCCTGCAAAGCCCATTGCTGAAGAAAAAACACCCCTCACGGGGCAAGCTGCTGGTTCATGCCATCATCAAACAGGGCTGGCGCAAGCCCGATGCCGCCCTCGCCGCCTGGCGCCGGGCCACCGCCCGCCACTGGCTCGATCCGGCGCAGAAAAAACGCATTCAGCTGGGCCTGGGCAAGGCCCTGGTACGGCGTGATCACGCCAAGACAATGAAGTTCTTCGCCGAGGTGGAACACTGCCATCAGATCGAAGGCCTGTGCGAGCTGCGCGTCGATTACGCCCTGCAAAGGCGTGACTGGAAGCGGCTGATCCGCTGGGTCAACGACATGCCCAGGGTTCTGCGGCAGCACGAAAAATGGGGCTACTGGAAGGCCCGCGCCCTGGAGCATCTGGGACGGAAAAAAGAGGCCCAAGCGCTGTTTCGCCAGGTCGCCGGGGATCGCAGCTACTACGGCTTCATGGCCGCCGACCGGGTAGGGGCCGATTATCGGCTCGATCATCGCCCCGTTCCCCTCCAGGCGCTGGGCAAGGTAAGCGCCCTGGACGGGGTTCAGCGCGCCCGCGAACTCTACCGGCTGGGACGCGAATACCAGGCCGCCCGCGAGTGGAACTGGGTCATAGACCAGCTCGACCGGGAGGAGTTGATGGCCGCCGCCCACCTGGCCCGACAATGGGGCTGGGATGAACGCGCCATCCTCACCCTGCTCGGCACCGACTACTGGGACGACCTGGAGATCCGCTTCCCCCTGAGGCACCGCAAGCAGGTTCTGGCAGAGGCAAAGAAATACGGGCTGGACCCGGCCTGGATCTTCGCCGTAATCCGCCAGGAGAGCATGTTCATCGGCCAGGCCCGCTCACCGGTAGGGGCCTTGGGGCTGATGCAACTGATGCCCGCCACCGCCCGTGGCGTAGCGAAAAAACTCGGCATCAAGCCCCCCGATGAAAACCAAATCCTGCAACCGCAACTCAACATTCAACTGGGCAGCCGCTACCTGAAGACCCTGATGCAGCGCTTCAACGACTGGGAACTGCTCGCCACCCCCTCCTACAACGCCGGCCCCCACCGTACCCTGCGCTGGCTGCCAAAAGAGCCCCAACCGAGCGACCTGTGGATCGAAGACATCCCCTTCGAGGAAACCCGGCTCTACGTGCAACGGGTACTCAGCTACCTGGTACTCTACCAATACCGCATGGGCAAACCCGTGGTACCCCTCAAGCAACTGCTGCCCGAGCAGGTCAGCAAGAAACTCCTCAAGCAAAGGCCCAAGCCACGCCAGGGCAAAAAGGCCAAACCTGCGGGCTTTCTCGATAGCTGAAGGCATACTCATGCACCTATAAACCGTAGATTAAGTCTTTCATTTTCATGGGGTTGCAATAACTCAGGCAGTCACCTGCTGGATGAGCGGGTGTGCTGGCAAACAGACTGAAAATCTGCTCAATCCGTGAAATCTGCGCTTCAACTGCCCTTTTCAGGGTGCGGATTACTCTCGAAAACCTCGAACTCGATCCCTATGCGCTGGTAAGAGAAGAGAGCTGAGCGGCCGTATTGGCCCTGAGAATGGGTGGAAAGGGACGGATTTTGGTGGCGGCATTGCATTGAGCGGCAAAGGGGATGGTATATACTGCAAGGCAGCTCCCGTATCAGGTTCCGCCAGCCCAGCAAGCCGCTGATGGCGTCGAAAAAACCGGACTTCACCCATGCACGATCCCGCCAGCCCTCGCCAGAATCACCTGCTCGCCGCCCTGCCGGAAGAGGAGTACAGCCGCCTGGCCGACCACCTTGAGCCGGTCACCATGCCTCTGGGCAAGGTGCTCTACGAGTCGGGCAACCAGTTGCAGCATGTCTATTTCCCCACCACCGCCATCGTCTCCCTGCTCTATGTCATGATCGACGGTGCCTCCGCCGAGATCGCCGTGGTGGGCAATGAGGGCATCATCGGCGTGGCCCTGTTCATGGGCGGCCAGACCATGCCCAACCGCGCCGTGGTGCAAAGCGCCGGCCACGCCTACCGGCTGCGGGGGCAGCTGCTCAAGCAGGAATTCAATCGCTCCGGCGAGTTGCAGCACCTGCTCCTGCGCTACACCCAGGCCTTGCTGACGCAGATGGCGCAGACGGCGGTGTGCAATCGCCACCATTCCCTCGACCAGCAACTCTGCCGCTGGCTGCTGCTCAGCCTCGATCGCCTGCCCTCGGATGAATTGGTGATGACCCAGGAGCTGATTGCCAACATGCTCGGCGTGCGCCGCGAGGGCGTTACCGAGGCGGCCGGTAACCTGCAACGGGCGGGCCTGATCAGCTACCACCGAGGCCACATCCGGGTGCTCGACCGCGCCGGGCTGGAGGCGCGCACCTGTGAGTGCTATGGAGTGGTCAAGAGGGAGTTTGATCGCCTGCTGCCGGAGGTCCTCCTGCGCTGATCAAGCCAGACCTGGCCGATTCCGGCTCCACCCGATTGCGGCCGGCCTCCTTGGCCCGGTAGAGTGCCTCGTCGGCGCGGCCCACCAGGCTGGAGGGGCTGTCCCCGCTGTGCCAGCAGGCCACCCCCAGGCTTGCGGTGCGTTGACCCACCTGGGCAAAATCCGCCTCGGCAATCCGCCCGCGCAGCCGTTCGGCCAGCTCCATGGCCCCCTCCATCGCGGTATCCGGGCAGAGGATGAGAAATTCCTCACCACCCCAACGTCCGATGACGTCCAGGGCCCGCCCCTGCTGCTGGAGGATGCGCGCCGTGCCCACCAGCACCTGATCCCCCACCTGATGGCCATAGGTATCGTTGACCGACTTGAAGTGGTCCAGGTCGATCAGGATCGCCGCATAGGGCTGGCCGCTGCGCTCGGCACGGCGATTCTCCTGGGCCAGGGCCTGATCCAGGCGCAGCCGGTTGGCCAGGCCGGTGAGGGTGTCGGTGATCGACAGCCGTTCCAGCTCGCGGCTCTTCAGGGCCAGCTCGGCGTGGGCCTCGGCCAGGGAGTTCTGCGCCGCCTTGAGTTCACTGATATCCACCGCGATGGAGTACTTGACCACGCGCCCATCGGGCCAGCTGATGGCCTTCTCCTGCATCTGATACCAGTGTTCGTCCAGTTCGTTGAATTGCTCAAAGATATGCGTCTGACCGCTGGGCCGACCATCGCCGCCCAGCAGTTGCCCCACCATGCAGCCCGGGCAAGGTCCGTCCAGCTCGTAGAGGGAGGACCAGCAGACGGCGGCGCGGTGGTCGCCAAAGCGCTCGACGAAGTGCTGGTTCATGAACACCACCTCGTAGGTCTCCACGTCCACCACATAGACGGCGAAGGGGATGATGTCGAACAGGCTCTCGAATACGCGGGATTCCAGCATGGCTCAGCCGCCTCGGTATTTCTGGATGACGTCGTTGATCACCTCGGCGAAGCGGTCTTTCTGGAAGGGCTTGAGGATGTAGCCCTTGGCCCCGGCCTCGATGGCGTCCATCACCATCTGCTCCTGGCCGTGGGAGGTGACCATCACCACCAGGGCGTCCGGGTCCTGGGCGATGATCTGGCCGGTAGCCTGAATGCCGTCCGTGTCGGGCATGGTGATGTCCATGGTCACCAGATCGGGCCTGATCTCGGCGTAGCTGGCCACCGCCTCAGCGCCATTCTTGCAGCTGGCGACCACCTCATGGCCCAGTTCCTCCAGCACCGCCTTGGCCTTCTTTATCGCCAGCAGTGAATCATCGACAATCATGATACGCAGGGATTTCATGCTCATACTCCTTATCGGTTGGACTGGGTTGTGGCGGGCAGCTCCAAGGTCAGATCGGCGGCGACGGCCTCCCTCGGACAGAGGAAGTGTACACTCATCAACCCGGCGGAGGTATGCAGGCGGAAGGAGGAGAATTGGGCATCCCGGTGTCGGGTCAGGCTCTTGGCCTCGCTCAGCACCACCGGCGGCGACAGGCCTATGGCCTTGCCCGGGGTCTGGATGTCGGCCATGGCGTTGCCCACCACGACGTTGATCACCTCGGCGGCGGTCTCCTCGATCATGGCCTCCTGTTCGTCATCCGCCACCTCCACGCCCTCGGCATAGATGCGGAAGATCTGCTCGATCAGGCCACGCTCGAAGCTACAGGCGATCAGGGTGCTGACATCCTCCTCGACACTGACGATAGAGGTCAGATAGCCCAGCCGCAAGCGCTGCATGTCCTCCTGTTGCGGCTCGGGCGGGCGCACCTCAAGCCCGATCTCCCCGCTCAGAAAGCCCTGCAGATGGCTGCCGACCGCATTCACCAGCCGATCATGGCTGCTGTGGGTTTGATTCATTGACTCACTCCCCCTTTGGATGGATATGGTTTTTGATTTAGGGCCAGGCCCGTCCTATGCCGCCGGGCTGTCCAGCCAGGGCAGGTAAAAGCAGAAGCAGGTGCCCTGGCCGGGCTGGGTCTGGATGCTGACCCGACCGCCGAGCCGATCCAGCTCCGCCTTCAGGGCCGCCAGGCCTATGCCCCGGCCGGACAGGTCCGAGACCTGGGAGCGGGTGCTCAGACGGTCGGTGAAGACCACCTGCAACAGCTCCTGCTCACTGGCCGCTGCGGCCTGCTGGGGGCTGAACAGGCCCAGCTCCAGGGCCTTCTGACGCAGCGCCTGCAGGTCTATGCCACGGCCATCATCGGCCACCTCCAGCAACAGCTCATCGCCCTGCCGGGTCAGGCGGCAGCTGATCCGGCCCATCTCATCCTTGCCCGCCGCCAGACGCTCCTCCGGGTCTTCGATGCCGTGGTCCAGGGCATTGCGAAACAGGTGTACCAGGGCCTTGATGAAGGGCTGGTAGGGCCCCGGCGGTACGCGCAGGGCCTCGCCCTCGATCACAAAGGGGTGGATCATCTTGTCCAGGCGCTCGGCCAGGCGCTCGGCCAGCGGGGGATAGCTGGCCAGCAGGGAGCGCAGGTCCACATGACGCAGGCGGCGCAGTTCCGCCACCATGCGCCGGGTCTCGCCGCAGCGGATGTCCGCCACATCGGTACGCAGCAGGCGCTCGGCGATGTCCTCCAGCAGCCGCACCTGCTGCGGGCTGAGGCGCAGCTCGCCACGACGCTGAAAGAACTCCTCGCCCAGGGCCTCGCGCACCAGGCCCAGGTCCCAGTCCAGGGCCTGAGCGGACTGCGCCATCGCCTGACGCAGCCGCTGCTGCCAGCCCGCCTCGATGCTGGAACCGCGCCGCCATTGGCCGATCAATCCCTCCAGCTGGTGCAGCGCGGACGGCAGGCGAATGAATTCCTGCTGGGCAAACAGCCCCTTGAAGGTGTGGATGCGCCGATACAGCTCCGCCAGCCGATCGGCGTCCGGCTGAGACTGCCCCAGCAAGGGCGGCAACTCATCGGCATCAAACCGCCGGTAATCGTCCAGCAGCTCGAAGAAGTCCTCCGGCTCGCGCACCGCCGCGACGATCAGGCGCAGCCGCCCCTGCTCCTCGCGCACCTGCTGTTCCAGCTGTTTTTGCCGGGTCACATCGCTCAGCACCAGCATCACCCGCTGTTGCGGCAGCAGGCGATAGTCCAGGCGCACGGTCTTGTCCCCGATCTGCAACTCCTTGGGCATCAGCGACAGAAACAGCTGGCGCTTGTTGGCATCCGCCTCGTGCAGGATACGCTGGATGTTGTTGCCGAAATCGCGCGCCTTGTCCGCGTCCTGGGGGAACAGCAGGCCGCTTATGTCCTGCCCCTCCGGGGCCTGGCCGAAGATATCGAGGCACTCCTGGCTGTATTCCGAATCCACCCGCAGGCCCTGATCAAAGGAGAGAAAGCCCTGATCGGAATTATCCAGCAGGCTGGCGATCTTGCCCCGCTTGGTCGCCAACTCCCGGTTGCGCTCGTCGAGCCTGGCGTACATCCAGCCGATGATCAGGGTCGCCAGCAGCACCACCAGGGCGATCAGGATGAGCACATAGACCACCCGCCAGATGCTGCGGCTCACCTCCGCCTGCTGCCGCGAGGTCTCTATGGTCACCCCCAGATAACCGGCATCCTCGCCTACCTGCCAATGGGTATGGCAGGCCACGCACTGCTCTTCCACTTGCAGGCGTTGGTAGAAGCTGGCCTTATCCGACTCGATCAACTGGGCACGGCCCTGTTGATCAAAGCGCAGGCGTTTATCCAGGACATAGTGGCATTCACCGCAGTCGCGCTCGCCGATCACCTGGCGGTGCAATTTCCCGGCCGGGGCGTCGGTCAGGTCCCGCTGACTCCAGTCACGCCGCAGGGGTTTATCCTTGGGATAGGGCTGAAAGCCCTCCGGGATGGCCTCGCGGCGCACGAAGGGCACGCCCTGGGTCTGCTCGCCGGAGCGGTAGGTCTGCAACCGGTAACGGGAATAGAGGGCCGTCTCCAGCACCGATTGCAGCCGGGCGATGTTGTTGATGGCCTGTTGAAAGGTGCGCGGCTGGCCCTTTTCGATGGAGTCCTGGGTCTGCGCCACATAGGCGTCCAGCACCCCCCTGCCCTCTTGCAGCACCCGTTCGGCCAGGGCGTCGGCCTGATGCTGGTAGAGGATCCCCACCGAAGGGATGGCGATCAGAAGCAATACGGTAACCACCACCGCAACGAACCGTCTGATCGGGGACGGCGCTTCCGGCTCTGTTTCGTTCAAATCCCCTGCTCCCAGACAAAGATCCCCCACGCAACTGACAGCACAGCATCGCAGGCTAATAGACCACCATTGGCAGGGAAATTCAACCGCTCTGCCAGGGGCCTGTCGGGAGGTGTTGGATGTTCCGTCTTGAGCCCATTGATTATTGCTCTGTGACCCCCTGGCCAAGCGCCCTTTCTGGCACCCACTCGGCCATTGCCGCTACCACCTTGAGGGCATCCACCGTGGCCTTGACATCGTGTACTCGGAGGATGCTGGCCCCGCGCTCGGCGGCCAGTACCGCCGCCGCCAGGCTGCCATACAGACGCTGGTCCACCGGCGCCTTGTCCAGCAGGGCACCGATCATGGATTTGCGGGAGATGCCCACCAGCAGGGGTAGCCCCAGGGCGTTGAATCTGGCCAGCCGGGCCAGCAGTTGCAGATTGTGTTGCAGGGTCTTGCCGAAGCCGAAGCCGGGGTCGAGCAACAGCCGATCCCGGCGGATACCGGCCTGCTCGCAGGCCCCGATGCGCTCGGCAAAGAAATCGGCCACTTCAGCAACCACATCCGCGTAGCTGGGGTTGTGCTGCATCAGCCTCGGTTCGCCCTGCATGTGCATCAGGCAGACCGGCACCGCCAGTTCGGCGGCGGCCTGCAGGGCACCTTCGCGGCGCAGGGCATAGACATCGTTGATCAGCCCGGCACCTGCCGCCACGGCGGCGCGCATCACCTCAGGCTTGCTGGTGTCGATGGACAGGGGCAGGGACAGTTCGTCATGCAGGCGTTCGATCAGCGGCATGACCCGGTCCAGCTCCTGCTGGACGGATACGGCCTTGGCCCCTGGGCGGGTGGACTCGCCGCCGATGTCGATAATGGCCGCGCCCTCGGCGGCCAGGCGTTCGGCCTGCCTGAGGGCGGCATCCCGGTCATTGAAGCGGCCACCGTCGGAGAAGGAGTCGGGGGTGACATTGAGTATCCCCATCACCCGAGGCCGACTCAGATCAAGCCCAATCCCCCGCCAGTGCCGCACCGGTCCGGCTCAATGCTGGCTGACCGGCCCGCCGATGGGGCCCTCGTCACCCTTGCCGGCGGGCTGCTCGTCCTGCTTTTCGGCCAGGGCGGAGCCGCCGTCATTGGCATCGTCATCCCAGTCCGCCGGTGGGCGCGGCTCGCGTCCCTCCATGATGTCGTCGATCTGGTGGCTGTCGATGGTCTCGTACTTGATCAGCGCCTGGGCCATGGTGTGCAGCTTGTCCAGTTGCTCATTGAGGATACGCTCTGAGCGCTGGTAATTGCGGTCGATGAATACCCGGATCTCTTCGTCGATGGCATGCGCCGTGTCGTCGGAGACATTCTTGTGCTTGGTCACCGAATGACCGAGGAACACCTCGCCCTCATCCTCACCGTAGGCCAGCGGCCCCAGACGGCTGGACAGCCCCCACTTGGTGACCATGCTGCGGGCGATCTCGGTGGCACGCTGAATGTCGTTCTGGGCGCCGGTGGTGACCTTCTCCTCGCCAAAGATCAGGGCCTCGGCGATGCGCCCGCCGAACAGGCTGGAAATCTGGCTCTCCAGGCGCTCCTTGGAATAGCTGTAACGGTCTTCTTCCGGCAGGAACATAGTTACCCCCAGGGCACGGCCACGGGGGATGATGCTGACCTTATAGACCGGGTCGTGGGAGGGCACCAAGCGGCCGATGATGGCGTGACCGGCCTCGTGATAGGCGGTGAGCTTCTTCTCCTCCGGGCTCATCACCATGGAGCGCCGCTCGGTGCCCATCATGATCTTGTCCTTGGCCCGTTCCAGGTCGGACATATCCACCATGTGCTTGTCGCTGCGGGCGGCAAACAGGGCCGCCTCGTTCACCAGATTGGCCAGATCGGCACCGGAGAAACCCGGCGTGCCGCGGGCGATCAGCGAGGCCTTGACGTCATCGGCGATGGGCACCTTGCGCATGTGTACCTTGAGGATCTTCTCCCGCCCGCGCACGTCCGGCAGGGGCACCACCACCTGGCGGTCGAAGCGACCGGGGCGCAGCAGGGCCGGGTCGAGCACGTCCGGGCGGTTGGTGGCGGCGATGACGATGATGCCCTCGTTGCCCTCGAAGCCATCCATCTCCACCAGCAACTGGTTCAGGGTCTGCTCGCGCTCATCGTGACCACCGCCGAGACCGGCACCACGATGCCGACCCACGGCATCGATCTCGTCGATGAAGATGATACAGGGGGCGTGTTTCTTCGCCTGCTCGAACATATCCCGCACCCGTGAGGCACCGACGCCGACGAACATCTCGACAAAGTCCGAGCCGGAGATGCTGAAGAAAGGTACCTTGGCCTCACCGGCAATGGCCCGCGCCAGCAGGGTCTTGCCGGTACCGGGCGGGCCGACCATGAGGGCGCCGCGGGGGATCTTGCCGCCGAGCTTCTGGAACTTGGCCGGGTCCTTGAGGAATTCCACCATCTCCTGCACGTCGTCCTTGGCCTCTTCGATACCGGCCACATCGCTGAAGGTGATCTTGACCTGGTCTTCGTTGAGCATGCGCGCCCGGCTCTTGCCAAAAGACATGGCACCGCGCCCGCCGGCACCGCCCTGCATCTGACGCATGAAGAACACCCAAAGCCCGATGAGGATGAACAGCGGGAACCAGTTGATGAAGATCTGGGTCAGCAGGCCGGGCTTTTCCGGCGGACCAGCGACAATTTCCACATCGGCATTGAGCAGATCGCCCACCAGGCCGTTGTCGTTGGGATTGTAGGTACTGAAACGCACGCCCCCATCGCTGATGCCGATGATGTTGTTGCCCTGGATCTCCACTTTCTTCACGCTGCCCTGCTTGACCTCATCGAGGAACTGGGAGTAGGCCACCGACTGGGTGCGGGGGGCCTGGGTGGAGAAGTTGTTGAACACCGACATCAGCACCACGGCGATGACGATCCAGAGAATGACGTTCTTGGCTAAATCACTCAAAATGCTTTCCTCTTGAGCCAGGATGGGCGGATTATGCTGAAAAAACGACCTGGTCCGCAAATAAACGCTAATTAAATTTAGGACGCAGAGATCGCGGAGAAGCGCAGAGCACGCAGAGTTTGCATTGCTAACTGCTTACACCGTCAAGCCCCTCGCCCCTGAGGGGAGAGAGGTTGGGGAGAGGGGCAAGCAGTACCACTTTCGTTCGCTTAGCTAGTCCTTTACAACTCTGCGGCCTTTGCGCTTCTTTGCGCCCTCTGCGTCCTAATTTTCTGTCGATTGTACCCGTTTCCCGCGGCCCAGCAGGTAAACTTCCCGGCTGATGCTGCGGGAGGCCTCGGGTTTGCGCGTCTGCACCTTGGTAAAACTGGCGCGCATTTCGCGCAAAAAGGGCTCAAACCCCTCGCCCTGATACACCTTGACCAGAAAATCGCCGCCGGGTTTCAGGCATTCCCTGGCAAAATCCAGGGCCAATTCGCACAGATAGATGGATTTGGGCTGATCCACCGCCGCAACCCCGGTGACATTGGGCAGCATGTCGGAAATTACAAGATCAACCGCAGCCCCGGCAAGGACTTCGCGCATCTGCCGCAACACGGCATCCTCGCGGAAGTCCCCCTGGATAAAATCCACCCCGGCCAGAGAATCCATGGGCAGCAGGTCCAAGGCAATGACCCGGCCCCGGCCATCCAGAATCCGCGCCGCTACCTGGCTCCAGCCGCCGGGGGCCGCACCCAGATCGACAATCACCTGGCCGCGCCGGATCAGCCTGTCTTTCTCCTGTATCTCCAGCAGCTTGTACGCCGCCCGTGAGCGCATGCCCTCACGCTGGGCCTTCTGCACATAGGGGTCATTGATGTGACGCTGGAGCCAGCGCTTGCTGCTTGCAGTCTTGGGCATGGAGTTTATCGAGCCGTGGGATTAGTGACTATAATGGCGCTTTTGCGGGGAAGATTGCCACAGTGGAACTCAGTCAAGCACAGAAGAAACACCTCAAGGGCCTAGCCCATCACCTCAAGCCGGTGCTGCTCATCGGCCAGCACGGCCTGACCCAGGGGGTGCTCGACGAGATGGCGATCACCCTGGACCACCATGAGCTGATCAAGGTAAAGATCAGCGTCGGCGACCGTGCGCAGCGCGACCAACTCATCCAACAAATGGCCCAGGCCAGCGCCGCCAGCCTGATCCACCGCATCGGCAACATGGCCATCTTCTTCCGCCGCAACCCCAAGCAACCCAAAATTGCCTTGCCCAGTGGTTGATATTTGGGACGCAGAGAGCGCCAAGAAGCGCAGAGAACGCAGAGTTTTAATCTTGCTTAATAGAAGCTTATCCGGTCGGAGCCCCTCTCTCCAAGGGGCGAGGTGCTTAACTACCCAATAAACTAATCTCTGCGTGCTCTGCGCTTCTTTGCGACCTCTGCGTCCGATCTATCTATTCGTAACGCACTTCGATAATTTCCAGCTCGCGTTCGCCGCCTGGGGTTTGCAATGCGGCCACGTCGCCTTCGCTCT